>QHCC01000067.1 GCA_003243915.1 Pseudonocardiales bacterium
GGCGGCATGGGCGGCGCGCAGCCCCTCGCGGTGACAATGAACGACGGCGTGGCGATCTGCATCGACGTCGACCCGTCCCGGATCAAGCGCCGCATCGAGCACCGTTACTTGGATGTCAGTGCGTCAAGTACGGTCGAGGCGCTCGCGCTGGCCGTCGAAGCCCGCGATGCACGGAAACCTCTGTCCATCGGACTTCTCGGTAACGCCGCATCGCTCGTGCCGCAACTGCTCGCGAACGACGCGCCCATCGACATCGTCACCGACCAGACCTCCGCGCACGACCCGCTTTCGTATCTACCGATCGGCGTCGAGTTCGACGACTGGCACGACTACGCAGCGCGCAAGCCCGAGGAGTTCACCGGCCGGGCGCGAGCGTCGATGGCGCGCCACGTCGAGGCGATGGTCGGCTTCATGGACAAGGGCGCCGAGGTCTTCGACTACGGCAACTCGATCCGCGGCGAGGCGCAGACGGCCGGCTACTCGCGGGCGTTCGCGTTTCCCGGCTTCGTCCCCGCCTACATCCGGCCGTTGTTCTGCGAGGGGCGCGGCCCGTTCCGCTGGGCGGCGCTGTCGGGCGACCCGAAGGACATCGCCCGAACCGACCGGGCCGTGCTCGAGCTGTTCCCCGAGAACGAGTCACTCGCCCGCTGGATCACGCTGGCGCAGGAGCGGGTGCACTTCCAGGGGCTGCCCGCGCGCATCTGCTGGCTGGGTTACGGCGAGCGCGACCAGGCCGGCCTGGCGTTCAACGACCTCGTCGCGTCCGGCGAGATCAGTGCGCCGCTCGTCATCGGCCGCGACCACCTCGACTGCGGTTCGGTGGCCTCGCCCTACCGCGAGACCGAGGCGATGGCCGACGGCTCGGACGCGATCGCGGACTGGCCGCTGCTCAACGCGATGGTCAACGTAGCCAGCGGCGCCACCTGGGTGTCGATCCACCACGGCGGCGGCGTCGGCATGGGGCGCTCGATCCACGCCGGGCAGGTGACGGTCGCCGACGGCACGCCGCTCGCCGCCGAGAAGCTGGCGCGGGTGCTGTCCAACGACCCGGGCATGGGGGTGATCCGGCATGTCGACGCCGGCTATGACCGCGCGGTCGAGGTGGCGGCCGAGCGCGACGTCCGCGTCCCGATGCGCGAGTCCTGATCGCCGTGCGCTCTCGGCGCTCAGCGGGGCGCGGCGTGGCGGCGCAGGAAGTCGACCTGCGCGGCGACGGATTTGTCGAAGATCGGGCCCGCGTAGATGTCGAAGTGCCCGCAGTCGAAGGACTGCACCTGTGCCCGCGCCCCCACCCGCCGAGCCACCTCTCGGACCGATTCCGCCGGGGCGATCTCGTCCCGCTCGGCCACTACCAGCAGGATCGGGCAGGTCAGCTTCCGGGCCACCGTCACCGGCCGGTTCGCCGCGATCCGCAGAATTCCACGGGCGCACATCTCGTTGCGCCACGTCGGGCCGAGGATCGCCCGAATACTGGCCATCCCGCCCGCCGTCGCCATCAGCGCGAGAGTCCCAGACTCGCCGAAGACCGGCACGGCGACCGGCGCGCGGGCGGTCAGGGCCCGGCCGACATCGCGGGCGGCCGCGCCCAGCATCGCGCGCGCCTTGGCCTTCGATGCGGTCGTGGGCCTGCGCCCGGCCGCCCGCGGCGCCCGCAGAATGGCCAGCCCGTCCATCGCCGCGCCTTGTGAGATGACGGCCGCGACACGACGATCCCGTGCGGCCACCGCGACCACGTGCCCACCTGAATAGGACGTCCCCCACAGCACGATCCTCGCGGGATCCACACCCGGCAGCGCGCGAGCCACCCCGATCGCCGACTGGTAGTCCTGGCGGTGCCTGCGATGGTTGACGTCCTGGCGCGGCGCGCCGTCGGAGGTGCCGTAGCCCCGGTAGTCGAACACGATCACCTCTGCGCCGGCCGCCGCAAATCGCTCGGCGAACGGCAGCAGCCCGCCGTCGCGTGTGCAGCCGAAGCCGTGGGCCATCACCACGCACGGCCGCCCGCGGCAGGAGGCCAGTTCGTCGCTCTCGGCCGGCAGGTGCCACGCCGCGCAGGCGGTCCCGTGACTGTCGAAGTGGATTGTCTGCATCGCCGACCTCCCCGGCTGGCGCGCGGGGTCGCGACGCTGCTACCAGGTACTTCGTCTGCCCCCCGCCGACGGATTCATCCGGCCAGTACACGGACGAGCGCGCCGAGCAGGGGCCGATCCGCGGGCAGCCAGCCGAGCGCATCGAGTTCGGCGGCTCGCAGCCAGCGCACCTCGTCGTGGTCCTGCAACGGCGCGGGCTCGCCGGCCACCACCGCGGCCCGGTAGACGTGCAGCTCCAGGCCGGGGGCCAGCGTCGTCGAGCCGAGCAGCGGCCCGACCGTCACCTCGACGCCGAGCTCCTCGCGACATTCCCGGATGAGTGCACCCGCCTCCGACTCGCCCGTCTCGACCTTGCCGCCGGGGAACTCCCAGCCGCCGGCCAGCTCGGCCGGGGCGCTGCGCCGGGCCGCGAGCACCCGCCCGTCACGCAGCAACGCCGCCCCGACGACCACTCGAACCGGCACAGCTCTGCAGTCTTGCCCACTCGGACGCTTTCGGGTGCAGACTCTGGTATGGCATCTCTCGCAATGCGCCGTCTTTACCTACTCGCGACGGCCGGCGCCGTGGGCGCACTGCTCACCTCCGGGGCCGCCGCATCGGCGCGCAGCGGCGAGCCGCACGCGGCCGGGTCACCCGCCCAGGCCCGCGCCGCAGCGGTGACCTACGCCGACTGGGAGACCTATCACGGCAACCGGCAACGCACCGGGTATGCCCCGACCCTGAAGACCCTCCCCCTCACCACGACGCCGCAATCGGTCTGGTCGGTGCCTCTGGACGGTGCCGTGTACGGTTCGCCGGTCATCGTGGCCAGCGGCATCAAGATCGTGGCCACCGAAAACAACACCGTGTACCGCATCTCCGGCAACACAGTGGTCTGGGCGCACCACCTGGGTGCGCCGGTCCCGCTGTCCAGCCTGCCCTGCGGCAACATCAACCCGCTCGGCATCACCGGCACGCCCACCTACGACCCCGCCACCCGCAGCGTGGTCGTGGTGGCGGAGCTGCCCAATCCGTTCCGGCACGTAGCTGTCGGCCTCGATCCGGTCACGGGCGTGCAGCGGTGGTTCCGCAACGTCGATGTGCCGGCGACCGTGCCAGGCATCACCCCCCAGGCGATGCAGCAGCGCGGTGCGTTGCTCGTCTCGGGCCGGCGGGTGTACGTCCCCTACGGAGGGCTGGCCGGTGACTGCAGTTCCTATCGCGGCAGCGTGGTCGGGCTGGACCTGGACCACCCCACCTCCGCCGTGCTGTGGCACTTCACCGTGCCGACGTCACGCGAAGGCGGCATCTGGACGCCCCCCGGCCCGTCGGAGAACCCCGGTGGGGGGCTGCTGGTGTCGGTCGGCAACGGGGCGAGCACCGACAATGCGCACTACGACTTCAGCGACTCGGTGCTCAAGCTGGCGTTCGAGCAGATCGCGGACTCATTTTCACCGAGTACCTGGGCGAGCGACAACGCCGTCGACGCCGACCTCGGCAGCCAGGGCCCCGCGATCGTGGGTTCGTGGGTCTTCGCCGCGGGCAAGTCAGGGACCGCCTATGTGCTGAACCGCAGCAACCTGCCCGGGATCGGCGGCCAGACGTCGTCGATGGCTCTGTGCCGCTCCTTCGGGGGCACGGCAGTACTCGGCAACGTCGTCTACGTGCCGTGTACGGACGGGCTGCGCTCGGTGCGGATCAACGCGAACGGCACGATGACACTGTTGCAGCACGCGGCGGCCAACATCACCGGATCTCCGGTGATCGGCGGCGGTCGGGTGTGGGCGCTGGACTCCGGCGCCGGCGTGCTGCACGTTCTGGACCCCACGACGCTGGCTGATCAGCTGTCGCTGCCGGTCGGGCCGGTGACCCGGTTCGCCACTCCCGCCCTGTACGGCAACGCCGTCTTCGTGGGCACCACGTCCGGTATCCGGGCCTACAACTGGTAGGCCACCATCAGCCACAATCAGCTCATGCATCTCGCGACCACCGACGCGGCAAACGAGCTGCTGGCCCGTGACCCCCTCGCGCTGCTGATCGGCATGCTGCTCGATCAGCAGATCCCGATGGAGAAAGCCTTCACCTCGCCTGAGGTCCTGCGCGAGCGGCTCGGCGTCCCGCTCGACGCCCGCACCATCGCCGAATACGACGCGGAGGCCTTCGAGCAGCTGTTCCGCCAGCCCCCCGCGCTGCATCGCTTCCCGGCGGCCATGGCCAACCGGGTGCAGGCGCTGGCCCGGGTGCTGGTGGAGCGCTTCGACTGCGATCCCGCTGCGGTATGGACGGGTGCCACCTCGGGGCCTCAGCTCGTCGATCGGGTCGCCCAGCTGCCCGGCTTCGGCGCGCAGAAGGCGAAGATCTTCACGGCCTTGCTGGGTAAGCAGTTCGCGGTGCGCCCGCGCGGCTGGCGCCAAGCGGCCGGTGACTACGGCGTCGAGGGCTCGCTGCGTTCTGTCGCCGACGTGGTCGATCCCGCCTCACTGCGCGCTGTGCGCGCCCACAAGCAGCAGGCGAAGGCGGCGGCCAAGGCAGCCCAGGAGTGACGGCTGCGACGGCGTTGATCGGGATCGGCCTGCTCGCGACGCAGGACGACGCCCTGGGCGAGATCGCCGGCGCCGCCGTGGTGACAGCGGGCGAACAGATCGTCTGGGTGGGGCCGGCCGGGTCCGTGCCCGAGGCTGACGATCAGGTCGACATGGGTGGGCGCGCGGTCGTCCCCGGCTTCGTCGACTCGCACGCCCACCTCGTGTTCGCCGGAGACCGCGCCGCCGAGTTCGAAGCGCGGATGGCCGGAACGCCTTACGCGGCCGGGGGGATCCGCACCACGGTCGCGGCCACCCGAGCGGCATCGGATGATCAGCTGCGCGCCAACCTGGCCGCGCTCGCGGGTGAGCTGCTCCGCGCGGGAGTCACCACGTTCGAGTGCAAGTCCGGCTACGGGCTCGACGTGGCCACCGAGGCGCGCTCGCTGCGGGTGGCCCGCGAGTTCACCGACGAGACCACCTATCTGGGCGCGCATGTCGTTCCGCCCGACATCGGCCGCGACGACTATGTCGCGTTGCTCACCGGCCCCATGCTCGCCGCCTGTGCACCGCACGCCCGGTGGGTGGACGTGTTCTGCGAGCGCGGTGCCTTCGACGCCGACGAGGCCCGGGCGGTCCTGACAGCCGGTATCGGCGCGGGACTCGGCGCCCGGATGCACGCAGGGCAGCTCGAGGCCGGCCGAGGAGTCCAGCTCGCCGTCGAGCTCGGCGCCGCGAGCGCCGATCACTGCACGCACCTCAGCGGCGACGATGTCGAGGCGCTCGCGGCCTCCGACACGGTGGCCACCCTGCTGCCGCTCGCCGAGTTCTCGACGCGTTCGCCCTATCCGGACGCCCGCCGCCTGCTTAAGGCGGGCGTGCAGACGGCGTTGGCGACCGACTGCAATCCCGGCTCGGCGTACTCGACGTCGATGCCGCTGGCGATCGCACTGGCCGTGCGTGAGATGGGCATGACGCCGGCGCAGGCCGTTCGCGCCGCCACTGCGACCGGGGCGAAGGCCCTACGCCGCAACGACATCGGCCGAATAGCACCGGGCATGCGCGCCGACCTGCTGGTGCTCGACGCGCCGAGCTACGTGCACCTCGCCTACCGCCCCGGCGTGCCGCTCGTGGCCCAGGTCTGGCAGGGTGGCCGCCGCGTGGTCTAGCGGTCAGCCAGCGATCAGCGCTTCACTACCCAGCGCCATCTGCGTCCTCAACAGCTGCCAGCTCACGTGGCCGCCAGCTCATGCGGCCGCCAGCCCACATGGCTGCCAGCCCAAATGGCCACCAGCGCGATGGTCGCTTCGACAGCCTGGTTCGGTGACCAACCGCCGCGCAGCGTGACGGGAACATGCCTACCGCCCCAGGAGTACGGCAAGCCTTGATCCACATCCCGTGAGCATGCCTACCGCCATGTGTACGGCGTGTTGATCACCCGAAAAATGACCGGCGGGCCAGGCGGGCGGGCCAGCTGATCCTTCGAGTAGGCGCTTCACCTACTGGAAAGGTCGGCGGCGTAGCGCCAGAAGTCCCGCATCAGCGTCGGCGGCGTGGGGCTGTCCATCGCGACTTGGGTGAGCAGGATCGAGACGATGTCCAGCGACGGAATGACGTGCGCGGACGTCCCGGTGCCACCGACCCAGCCGTAGCGCCCCGGCACGGTCCAGGGATCGTCGGTGTTGACGTCGACGCTGCCGCCGAAGCCCCACCCCTGACCCTCGAGAAACAACTGGCCCGCTGAGCGCTGCGCCGGGGTCAGACAGTTGGAGGTCATTCGCGCCACGGACTGCGGCGATAGCACCTGCTGTCCGTCGAGCGTCCCGCCGGCGAGCAGCATCCGGCCGAACGCGAGCAAGTCATCGGCAGTGGACACCAGGCCACCGGCGCCGGACGGGAACGCCGGCAGTTGGCTCCAGTGCCCGCCAGGGGCGTCTTTCAGCTCCAGGTCCGCAGGTCCTGTTTCGTAGAAACTGGAGAACCGCTCGAGCTTGTCAGCCGGGACCTCGAACCCGGTGTCGAGCATGCGCAGCGGCTCGAAGATCCGTTCGGCGAGGAACTCGGGTAGCGGTTGCCCCGTCACCCGCCCGATAAGCACGCCCTGGATGTCGGAGCAGGTGTTGTAGAGCCAGGCCTCGCCGGGCTGGTGCAACAGCGGGATGCGCCCCAGCGCCGCCATCCAGTCGTCCGGCGCCGCGATCGTCTGGGGCAGCGTTGGGCCCTGCTTCAATTCGCTGAACAGTAGGCCGACGACCGGCAGGGTGAAATCGGACGGGAAGCCGTAACCGGCACGTGAGGAGAGCAGATCCTCCCCCGTGATGGACCGGGCGGCGGGCACCACATCATCGCGGGGGCTTCCCGGCTCGCGGACCACGGTCGGTGCGCTCAGTTCCGGCAGCCACTCATCGACCGGGTCGTCCAACACGACGTGACCGTCGTCGACCAGCGTCATGACCGCGGCGGCGACGATGGGTTTCGTGAGGGAGGCGATCCGGACGATGGTCTCCCTGTCCATCGGCGCACCTCGATGTCCTGGCCTCGCGCGATCAGTGCCACCGCGCCCGGCACCGATCGGGTGCCGATGCTCTGATCGAGAATGGCGTGCAGATCACCCACTGGAGCCCGCTCCTGCGACGAACGCACCGGTAAAGACGATGCGATTGCCGTCCGGATCCTGCAGCGGGAGAATCTGCGACGAGGTCGCGTCCTGCGGGTCCGGGTGCGCGATCCCGGCCCGGTCAAGATGCGCGGCGACGCCGGCGAGGTCGGACTCGTCGAGAACCATCGTCGAGTTCCCGGCACGCACGGGATCGGCCCAGACCTGGACACCGAACGAGTCGGCCAGGTGCCATACGAGCAGCCCCGCCATCGGTTTGGCGTCCGGCCCGCGATCGAACAGCCTCGCGTACCACTCCTCGGCCACGGTCAGGTCCGCCACTGCCATCTGTGCGAGCAGTCGGGTTGTTGTCATGTCGTCTCCTGTCATCCGGGTGGATCGCGTTACGCGTCACGGCGGTGGCGCATGGTGAGGTCGAGCCGCTTGTGAATTGCAAGCACTCGAACTCTAGTACGAGGCAGTAGTACCTTGCAAGCACTTACCAGAAGGGGCCGTGATGCAGGACCAACCACGATCCGGGTGCCCTATCAATGCCGCGGTCGAGGCCTTCGGTGATCGGTGGAGCCTGCTCGTGCTTCGCGATGTCATGTTCGGTAACCGCCGCCATTTCCGGATGCTGCAATCGCAGTCGGAGGAGGGCATCGCGTCAAACATCCTCAGCGACCGGCTCAAGCGACTCATCGAGGGCGGCCTGCTTACCCGCGACGGCGCGGGGCCCGGCCAGCGAGCCACCTACAGCCTCACCGAGCAGGCAATCCAGTTGGTCCCGGTGTTCACCCAGCTGGGTTCGTGGGGCCTGCGGCACCGGCCGACGACTCCGGCGCTGCGGGTGCGGGCGCAGTTGCTCGAGGACGGCGGCCCCGAATTGTGGAACGATTTCATGGACGAGCTTCGCGAAACCCACCTCGGCATCCCGCGGCCCCGAACCGGGCGCGCATCGGTCGAGCAACGTCTGGACGACGCATACGCCGATGCGCAGCGAGCGTGAGCGGCGGCGGTGGCCAATCCGGCTCACCCAGGCCGACTGCCGACGACATTCGCGCTGAGCAACTGCGCTACCAGCGCTGGGATGACCGGAGACCTGCCTACCGCCACGTCGACGGCGACGGCATGCGTTGATCCACATCCCGTGAACATGCCCACCGCCACGTCGACGGCGACGGCATGCGTTGATCCACATCCCGTGAACATGCCCACCGCCATGTTGACGGCGACGGCATGCGTTGATCCACATCCCGTGAACATGCCCACCGCCATGTTGACGGCGTGTTGATCATGTTCGTTATCGCGAACATCACTGCCGCATGCAGCGAGCGGCGTTGGGCGGCTGGTCCCCCCACGAGCGAAGAACGCCAATCGGCTGCCCTCAGACACCGGCGAACGCGGCGGCGCGCAGGACGTCGACAGTCGGCGGTTGCCCTCAGACACCGGCGAACGCCGCGGCGCGCAGGACGTCGACAGTCGGCGTTGCCCTCAGACACCCGCGAACGCCGCGGCGCGCAGGACGTCGACAGTCGGCGGTTGCCCTCAGACACCCGCGAATGCCGCGGCGCGCAGGGCGTCGACAGTCGCCAATCGGTTGCCCTCAGACACCCGCGAACGCGGTGGCGCGCAGGGTGTCGACGTCGGCGCCCAGCTCCTCCACCCGCGGCCAGTCCACCGTTGCGCCGCAGCGCACCAGCCAGTTCGCCACGATCCGGTGCCCGCCCTGCGTCAGGACCGATTCCGGGTGGAACTGCACCCCGTCGATGGGCAGCGTGGCGTGCCGCAGGGCCATCACCACGCCCGAGGCGGTGCGCGCGGTCACCACGATCTCCGGCGCCAGCGCCGGCTCCTCGATGGTCAGCGAGTGATACCGGGTGGCCGTGAACGGTGACGGCAGCCCCAGCAGGACGCCCGTGCCGTCGTGCCAGATGTCGCTGGTCTTGCCGTGCAGCAGCTCCGGCGCACGCACGATCGGGGCCCCGAAGACGGCACCGATCGCCTGATGCCCGAGGCAGACCCCGAACAGCGGCAGCGACCGCTCGGCACATGCCGTGACCAGCGCCATCGCGTTGCCCGCCTGCTGGGGAGTCCCCGGGCCGGGCGAAATGAGCACACCGTCGACGCCCAGCTCGGCCAGGTCACCGGGCCCGACCGCGTCGTTGCGCCGCACCAGAACCTCGGCGCCGAGCTGGCCGAGGTACTGCACCAGGTTGTAGACGAAGCTGTCGTAGTTGTCGACGACGAGGATGCGGGCCATCTACTTGCTATCCACGGTGACCTGGCTTATCGGCAGGTGCGGTTCGATCCACGGGAAGACGACGAACAGCAGCAGGGCACTGACTGCCGCGACCAGGAGGAGCACCTGCAGCAGCCGGAGCGCGAGCATCCCCGGCAGGTGCCGCCAGATCCAGACGTACATCAGCCACTCACCTTGTCGTAGAGCGCGCGGATCGCCGCCGGCATGCTCGACCCGGACCGAGCCAGGGTCAGCTTCGGGTCGAGCAACGCGTGCACCACCATGCGCTGGGTCGCCGTGAACTTCGGATGGCAGGTTGTCATCGTCATCAGCTTCTCGGTGGCCGTCTTACCGGGGCTGTTGGGCACCGGCCTGATCACGTCGCCGTCGCCGGGTGAGACGATCTCCTGGCCGGGGATGCCGTCGGGTGCGGTGGAGCCGATATTGCCGCGCGCGCCCTTGACCCGGTACACGTACCACGTCGACTTCGTTTCGATGATCACCGTGTCACCCGGCTTGAGCCGGTCGAGGTTCAGGAACGGTTCGCCCTTGCCGACGCGGTGACCGGCCACCGCGAAATTGCCCGTTGCGGCGGGCAGTGCGGTGCCTGGGTAGTGTCCCGGGCCCCTCTCCAGCGAGGCGTCGTCGGTGCCCTCGACGATCGTGAACGCGAAGTCCTTGCCGAACCGCGGGATGTAGAGGTTCGCGATGCCCTCACCGATCGGGATGGAGGTGTTGCCCGCGCCCGGCAGGGGCAGCGGATCCTTGCCCTGTGCCCACTGCTTCTCGAGTGCGTTGTGCACCTTGACCTGCTCGCGGTGGGCGAACAGGTTGGTGACATAGACCTCGTAGGCGACAAAGAGCAGGATGACCAGGCCGGCCGTGATGAATGTCTGACCGATCCCGCGCAGGACGAAACGCACCCGGTCGCCGGCACTCATCGACGTCGAGGCACGCGCCGGCGGTCTCGGCGGCGGGTCGGCGACGATCGTGTCGCCGGGCTCCTCGCTCACTTGGGGACCGCCTTCGCATAGATGAGTCGGATCGGCCCCCGATAGGCTGGCAAATCGACCCGGTCCTGCGACTCGACGGTGTAACCGAGGCCGTAGTAGCTCGCCGCTTCCTTGAACAACGCTACGCCGGGGGATTTGTCCAGCACGCTCTGCATTCTCTGGTACGGGCCGATCGCCGCAACTCGAAACGGAGGGGAGTACACCTCGCCGTTCAACAGCAGGGTGTTGCCCACGCATCGCACAGCGCTGGTGGCGATCACCCGCTGCCCGGCGATCGTCATCGCCTCGGCGCCGCCGGCCCAGAGCGAGTTCACGACCGCCTGCAGGTCGGCCTGGTGCACGACGAGCTGGTTGGGGTCGACCTCGGCGCCGGGCGGCACCGACGCGGCGTCGTTGAGAACGACCACGATCCCGGGCCCGCGCACGGCCGTCAGGCCGCCGGGCGCCAGTACCGGGCTGACCTTGGCCTGGGCCCCTGCGACGGCGGAGTCGGCCTGCCCGGCATCGCGGGTCGCGGCAGTGACCTGCGCCTGTAGCTGGGCGACGGCGCGGTCGGCGTCCTTGACCCGGGCTTCGGCGGCTCGCACGAGGTCTCTGAGGTTGGCCGTCACCGGCGAGCGCAGCTCGGTGCCGCGGGCGTCGTGGTGGCTCGCGCCGAACCCGATGCCGGCGATCAGGCAGACGACGGGCACGAGCATCTGCCAGGGCGATCCGCGCCGCACTCGCAGCAGCGCGGACAGCCGCTGAGGACTCGCACTGCGCACTGGCCAGCCCCTTCTGCCTCGTCGATCCTCGCTCCACGCCCCGCCGGGGCACGGCCGTGACGGTTGGCGTCTACGCTAGCTGCTGGTGGCCAACCGACCGGCCCCCTCCCGGGCGCGTCTCGGGCGGTTTACCAGCAGGAGATCCGACGTGCCCAAGTCAAAGGTCCGCAAGAAGAGCGATGCCCCGACGCGACCCCAGTCGCTCGGCACGGCGAGCAAGGCACTGGCACCCAGCCCGACCTGGTACCCGGTCGTCATGGCCGTCGTGCTGGTGATCGGTCTGGCGTACCTCGTCGTCTACTACCTCGCGGGGCAGGACATCCCGATCATGAAGGACATCACCGGCTGGAACTTCGCGGTGGGCTTCGGGATCATGCTCGTCGGCCTGATCATGGCGGTCCGCTGGCGTTGAGCCGCCGGTCCGCGGCGGGCTGCTAGTGGTCTGTCTCGTCATTGGTTGACCGCTTGGAGGGCGACGCGTCCGCGGGCGACTTTGGCGAGGATCTCGTCTGCGGTGGCGGTCCAGATGAACGGCTTCGGGTCGTCGTTGTGCGCGTCGAGGTATTCCTCGATCTTGGCGATCAGGTCGGGCACGGAGTGGAACACGCCGCGGCGTAGCGCTTTGTCGGTCAGTTCCCGGAACCAGCGTTCGACCAGGTTCAACCAGGAGGACGAGGTCGGGGTGAAGTGCATCTGGAAGCGGGGGTGTTTGGCCAGCCACGCTTTGACGTCGGGGTGTTTGTGGGTGGCGTAGTTGTCGCAGATCAGGTGAACCTGCAGGCCTTTTGGTACCTCGCGTTCGATCTTGCGTAGGAACTTCAGGAATTCCTCGTGTCGGTGCCGGGGCAGGCATTGGCCGATCACGGTGCCGGTGAGTACGTCCAGCGCCGCGAACAGGGTCGTGGTGCCGTTGCGCTTGTAGTCATGCGTCATCGTCGCCGCCCGGCCCTTGGTCATCGGCAGCGACGGCTGGGTGCGGTCCAGCGCCTGCACGGAGGATTTCTCGTCCAGGCACAGCACGATCGCGTTGTCCGGCGGCGCCAAGTACAACCCGACGACGTCGATCAGCTTCTCCTCGAACCGCGGATCGTTGGAGAGTTTGAACGAGTGAACCAGGTGCGGCTTCAACCCGCGTGCGGCCCACACCCGCTGCACCGTCGCCGAGGACACCCCGACTTGCTCGGCCATCGTGCGGCACGACCAATGTGTCTGCCCGGCTGGCTTGCCGTTGCGGGTCAACTCGACGATCTCGTCAATCTTGGACTGCGGGATCGTCGACTTACGACCACGCCCGGCACGGACCTTACCCAGCTTCGCCAAGCCCTCCTCAGCAAAACGACCGCGCCACGTGCGCACGGTCGCGGCCTTGAGTCCAACCCGCTGCGCGATCTGCGTGTTCGCGATTCCCTCGCCTGCCAGCAGCAACACCTCAGCCCGCTGCACCAGCCGATGCGGCGCGGTCTGGGACCGAGCAAGCACCCCCAGCGCCTCGCGTTGCCCGTCGGACATTGCCAATGCGGCAGCAGGTCTGTTCACCCATACAGACTACCGCTAAACAGACCTTGTATTTTGGAGACACACCACTAG
>QHCC01000068.1:0-38154 GCA_003243915.1 Pseudonocardiales bacterium
CGATCGCGCTGATCCTGAGTACCACGATCGCCCTCGCGTTCGTCGGCGCGTCCATCCTCGCGAACATGGAGATCAGCAAGTTCAAGCACGTGTACGAAGGCAAGATCAACGTCTCGCTGTACCTCTGCGCGGACCTGCACGCCCGAGACCCGAACTGCAAGCACAAGACGACTCCGGCAGAGACCGCCGCCATCAGCACCAAATTGCAAAGCGACGCGCTGGTGAAGTCCGCGAGCTACGTCTCGGAGCAGGAGCAGTACCGGCGGGGCAAGGCCGCGGATCCGTCCTCGGCCAATATCCTCCAGCTCGGGGACCTGCCCGCGTCCTACACCGTCAAGCTGAAGGACCTCAAGAACGACTACCAGGCCTTTGCGGCGAAGTACGCGACGGTGGCCGGCGTCGGTGAGGTCAACAACCAGTACAAGACGATCAAGACGCTGCTCGACGTCATCGACGGCACCCGGCTGTTCTCGATCGTCATCGCCCTGGTCGTGCTCGCGGCGTCGATCCTGCTGATCGCCAACACCATCCAGGTGGCGGCGGCCCAGCGCAAGAACGAGACCAGCATCATGCGTCTCGTCGGGGCCTCCCGGTGGATGACCGAACTGCCGTTCATGCTCGAAGCGGTCGTCGCCACGGCGATCGGCGGCTTGATCTCTGTGGCGGTCATCTGGTTCGGCAAGCACTACGTGCTCGACGGCATCTTCAAGGTGCCCACCCAGAACGGGGTGATCCCGAACCTGGTCATCAACGACATCTTGAAGGCGGGCGGGATGGGCCTGGGCGTGGGCATCGTGCTCTCGGCCCTCACCGCATTCGCGACGTTGCGCCTCTACGTACGGTTGTAGCCGTGAAGGCACCGGCCCCGTCGAGCAACCGCGAGACGGGGCGAAAATTGATCGCCCAGACCCGCAAGGCCCGCCACGACTACTCGATCCTGGACGTCTTCGAGGCGGGGCTGGTGCTCACGGGCACCGAGGTCAAGTCGCTGCGGCTCGGCCGGGCCTCCCTCGTCGACGGCTTCGCCACGATCGATGACGGCGAGATGTTCCTGCGCAACGTCCATATCCCCGAGTACACCCAGGGCAGCTGGACGAACCACGAGCCGCGCCGGGTCCGCAAGCTACTGCTGCACCGTGCCGAGATCACCAGGCTGATCGGCAAGACGAGGGAGAGCGGGCTGACGCTGGTGCCGCTGTCGCTGTACTTCTCCGCCGGCAAGGTGAAGGTCGAGATCGCGCTCGCGCAGGGCAAGAAGTCCTACGACAAGCGCCAGGATCTCGCCCGGCGCGATGCCGACCGCGATATCCGCAAGGCGATGGGGCGGCGCGCCAAGGGCATGGCGTGAGAGACGAGGACGTCGCGTCCTGGTGGCAGGCGCTGGGGTTGCCGGGGCTGATCGACATCCACGTGCATTTCATGCCGACGCCGGTGATGAATGCGGTGTGGCGTTATCTCGACGACGCGCTGGAGCACTACGGCATCGACTGGCCGGTGTACTACCGCACGTCGACGCAGGAGCGGCTCGCGACGTTGCGGCGCCTGGGCGTGCGGTCCTTCCCCGCGCTGCTCTACCCCCACAAGCCGGGGATGGCCGAGTCGCTGTGCGTGTGGGCGCGCGAGTTCGCGGCACGCACACCGGGCGTCCTGCCCACCGGCACGTTCTTCCCGGAGCCCTCCGCCGCGCGCTACGTGCGAGAAGCGCTCGACGAGGGCACCCGCATCTTCAAGGCCCACGTCCAGGTCGGCGGGTACGACCCGCGCGATGCACTGCTCGCGCAGGTGTGGGGGATGCTCGCCGAGGCGGGCACGCCCGTGGTGGTGCACAGCGGGAGCGGCCCGCGCCCGGGCAACCACACCGGGCCGGGACCGTTCGGTGAGGTCCTCGCCGCTCATCCCCGCCTGACCGCTGTCATCGCGCACTGCGGTGCGCCGGACTACGCCGCGCATCTGGATCTCGTCGGGCGCTACCCGAACGTGTACGTCGACACGACCATGGTCGGCACCGGCTACGTCCCCGCGTTGCCGCCGCTGGGAGCCGACGTGCTCGAGCGCCTGGGCGACGCCCAGGACAGGGTGCTGCTGGGCACGGATTTCCCGAACATCCCCTACCCGTACGCGCATCAGCTGGCCGCCCTCGAGCAGTTCGACCTGGGTGCGGACTGGCTGCGTGCCGTGTGCTGGCACAACGGCGCACGCCTGCTAGGCGATCCCTGATTGCGCGATGGGTGACGCGGCAGGCGACCTTTCGCTAGTGTTCGCCCGATATCGGTCGATCGGGGGAATTGGTCCATATGGGCAGCCACCGCGCGTCGCGCTCCGGTCGCACCGCGCCCGCCGCACCGGTCGCTCGGCTGGCCCGCTTTGCCGGGGCGACGCTCACCGACCAGGCGCCCTTCGGCGGGGGCGCCGAACGGGCGCAGGTGAGGCTGCGGGTGCAGACGGTCGCCTACGGCTACCTCGGGTGGTCGAGGGCTACCTGCAGCCGGACAGTGGGACGCTCTGGTCCACCTTGACGATGGGGCTGCCGTGCCCGGTGCCCGTCATGGCCCTGGACCACCGTTCCGTGCTCGGACGTCCCGGCGTGCCGCTCGCCGCAGCGCACCACGTCCCGGCCGGGGATCCCGCGTTCGACGAGCGCTACCTGATCACCTCGCCCGATCCGGCCACAGCCGCAACCCTGCTCACCACCAGGCTGCGTGACGTGCTGATCCGCAGGCCGGTCCAACGGCTCACCTTCGACGGGCCTCGGCTGCTGGTGCGTACGTTCGACGGCACCGGCGCGACCGCCGAGGCGGTGCAGTGGCTCGACGAGTTCGCCGCGGCCGTCCTTGCCGCGACGCCCGCCTTCGTCACGCGCGTCACCGGCGCGGCGCTGCCGGCTGCCCAGCCGCGGACGTTCCCGCCCGGTCTGTACGGCTGGGGCGAGCCGGAGAGCGACCGCTCCGACGGGCTGCGGGGCGGGGCGCTGGCGGCTCGGTTCGCCTTCGCCGGGCGCAGACGCGAGTAGTGCTCGCGCGCACCGGTAGGCTGGGGCTGCACACCCAAGGGGGTGAACGGTTTCGACTCTGGACGTCGAAGCAGGAGAAGCGGGCCGAGGTTCGCGTTGCTGCCCTCGTTAAACAAGCGACGCACAAAAAATAAGCGCCGACTCAAGTCGCGCCGATTTCGCTCTCGCTGCCTAAGTAGCGTAAGCGGATCTGTCAGCCCGGGTTCGTCACCGGCCCGGATGCTGGCATCAGCTAGGTGACTTACCGTCCTCGCCGGTCGCGGGGGAGGACGGGACAATTCACAGCGACTGGGCCCGTCACACCGGCTTGTGCGCTTGACCGGTGGGGCCGAGTAGAGACAGCGCGCACTGCGCCCGGAGAAGTCCTGTTGAAGCGACAGAGGACGCGGGTTCGATTCCCGCCACCTCCACGAGACAGACCACGTTCGAACCGTGGTCATGGGAAAGGACGCGGTACCCAACGGTGCCGCGTCCTTTCGCGTTGGGCGGCCTTGCGGGCCCGGAGGACGGGGGACGGGTGTCCCTGGGCCGGACGGTGGCCGACCGGACGGCACGGACGGGCTCGGTGCGTTCAGGCCGTGCCGTGACCGACCCGGGCGCGTCCTGGTCGAGGTAGATCCGCTCAAACCAGGCCTGGTTGTAGGAGCGCCGGGTCGCGTCGTCAGCCCGCTCGTAGGTCTGGCCACAGTCCACGATGAGGTCGGTCAGCGCCCTGATGAGTTGCTCATGTTCGAGTGTGGTCGTGCCATGGCGATTGATCGCTTCCTCGGCTTGCGCTAGATGGCCGGCAAGTTCGTCTTGCTTGAGCTTCGCGATGTCGCGCGGGACGGCTTCCTCCATCGCCTTCTCGGCCCACTTGAACCGCTCGCGCTTGATCGCGTGGATGCGTTCGGTAAGCCTGCGGGTCTCGGCCTGGGAGGCGTCGTCATACGTAGCGAGGTCATCGATCAGGCCCTCGCGGATCTCGTCCGCAATGTCGACCGGCAGGTTCTCGCCGCGCCATTGGCGAACTACTGCGGCATCGACCCGTTCCTCCGCGAGGTAGGGCAGGTCGCAGCCGTTCTTGTGCTTGTGCCGACCAAGGCAGATCCAGTACCCGTAGCGGGCGCTGCGGCCGGTGGACTTGCTGTATACGAGCTTTGAATCGCAGCGCGCACAGAACACCGACCCGGCGAGGTACTGCTGGTGTCGTTGCGCACGGGCTTCGGATTGTCGGCGCGCCCGAAGCATGTCCTGGACTCGTTCGAACAGGGCGGCGTCGACCAGCGGTTCGTGTTTGCCCGGGTACTCGACGCTGCGCCAGGTGACGACGCCCATGTAGTACCGGTTGCGCAGGATCTCGTGAACCTTGTTCATTGGGACCGCACGCGCGTCGCGAGTCCGGGTCGGACGCCGTCGCAGCCCACGTTCCTCCAGCGCTGCGGCGAGTTGGTTGAGGCCCCACTGGCCAGTTGCGTACTGCTCGAAAGCCCACCGGATGTGTAGTGCGCGCTCCGAGTCAACCTCGACAGTCCGGACTTCGCGCCCGTCGATGACGTGACGGACGTTCAGGTAGCCGATGGGCGCGACGGTTGGGGTGCCGCCGCGCTTGACCTTGGTCTCGGTGCCCTTGACGATCTCGGCGGCAAGGTTCTGGCTGTAGAACTCAGCGATCGAGCTCATGATGCCGTGCAGCAACATGCCGGACGGGGTCTTGTCGATGTTCTCGCTGACGGAGACGAGCGTGGCGCCCGCCTTCTGGATGGCGAGGGTGATCTCGACGTCGTCGGCACGGTTGCGGGCGAGCCGGTCGACCTTGTGCACGATGACGTACTGGACGGACTCCTGTTGCAGGTAGGTGAGCATGCGCTGTAGGTCCGGTCTGCTGGACGATCGGGCGGACTCGCCAGCGTCGACGAACTCCTCGACGACCTGTCCGCCGAGCTGCTCGGCCTTCCGGATGCAGGCGTCGCGCTGGGCGGGGATGGAGAACCCTTCGGCTTCGCCGCCGCGCTCTGCCTGTTCCTTGGTTGAGACGCGCAGGTAGATCACCGCGGTGGTGGCGGGTTCGGCGCTTGCTGCGGTCATCGGGACTCCTATCGAGTGGTGCTGGTGGTGGGGAGCAGGGTGTAGGGGTAGCAGGTGAGGTGCAGCGACGGCGCGGGCCCCAGGGTCGCTTCATGGTGGATTTCGAGGGCTTCTGCCAGATGAGCGCGCTCGCCGCGATTGCAGCAACCGTTTGCAGCAACCCAGCCAAGAATGTACGTGCGAGCACGCGCTCGCACGTGGCAGATAACGGGAGTCAGGAAGCTTTCCACAGGGGCCGAAAAATGCCTCTTAAGCAGGGTGTCGAGGGTTCGAGCCCCTCCTGGCCCTCCAGAGGTCAGAGCACCGATTCCGGCGCTTCGACCTGTGGATAAATGATCAATTACAGCAACCGTTGCAGCAACGCCCCCTGTCAGCAGCTGCCCCATACGCTCCAGCGCGCGCGTTTGACCGTCGATGTCAGCGTGCTGGTAGATCTGCTGTGTCGTCGTCACTTGGGCATGGCCCAAGATCAGCTGCGCGTCTCTCGCAGGGACGCCCAGGTTCTTCAGCAGCGTGGCAGCGATGTGTCGGGTGTGGTGGACCGTGATCCGCGGCAGCCCAGCATCCTCGCGCAGCTGGTGGAAGTCGCGGACGAGGTTCTTCGGTTCGATCGGCGTGCCGGTACTGGAACGGAACACCAGGTCGTTCAGATCATCGGAGAGCTCCGGCCAATGCTGCTCGTTTTGCAAGGCTTGTTGTTCGAGCAGCACTGCGCGAATCAGCGGGATGATCGGGAGGACGCGGTGTCCCGCCTCGGTCTTGACGTCGACTGTCTGTAGTTCATTCCCGACGCGCTGCAGCTGGGCGGCGACGGTGAGCCGACTGGCTTCGAGATCAATGTCGCGCCAGCGCAGCCCGAGGACCTCGCCGCGTCGCAGGCCGTAAGTCACGAGGAACACGTAGGCGCCGAACCATCGATGGTCTCGCGCGGTCGCAAGGAACTGCGTCACTTGATCGGCAGTCCATGGCGTGATCGGCTTGCGGTGGTAGACAGGGATGTCGACGAGCTTGGCGACATTCCGCGCGACGAGTTCCTCCCGCTCGGCACGCGAGAGCGCCGCGCGGAGCACGCCTCGGGTGTTCTGGATGGTTCGCGCGCCGGTGCCTGCTTCAACTTGTGCGTTGACCACACGTTGCACGTCTTGGACCGAGAGCTTGGTTAGCCGGATGCGCCCGAGCGCGGGATTCAGGTGAAGGCGGATCGTCTGCTCATACAGCTCTTGCGTACGCACGCGGTTCTTGACCGCGACGACGTTGGTGAGCCAGTAGTCGAGGTAGGTGGCAATCGTCCAGTCCTTGATCGCCGTGCGGATGCCCCGTTTGCTCAGGGCTATCTTGGCGCTGAGCTTGTCGGTCGCCTTTTGCCGGGTAGCGCCGCTGACGAAGACTCGCTTGCACTGTCCGTCAGTTGTCTCGACGTACGCAGCGCCGATCCAAAGACCGTTCGTTCGCCGGTAGACAGAGCCCTCGCCGTTGGCTCGCTTACCGGCCATCGTCGTCACCTTCGGCACGGAGCTGGCTGACGAGGTTGCGCAGGTCGTCTCGCGGAACCAGACGCCGGGCGCCGATCTTGATCGTCGCGAGCTTGCGCTCTTGGATCAGGCGGTACAGCGACCACTTGCTGATGCGCAGCGCATCGCAGGTCTCGGCGATCGTGAGCAACTCGGGCGTTGGTGATGTGGTTTCGTGGCTTAGCGCGCTCATCGTTGGCCCTCCGTCTCTGCAGACTGGTTCGGATCGATGACGTCTACGAGCAGCGGCGGACGCGGCCGGATGAAGGGTCCGGTGGCTCGTGTTGGGCCGGGGACCTGTGGCAGGACGTCGAGGTTGCCGAGTTGCCAGCGCATGATGCTGCGGCTCACGTCGAACTGTTTGGCCAGCGCGGCGACATCAGTGATCCCCTCGGCGACCAAACGCTCGACGTTGGCGCGCGGCATGAGCACTTCGGCTGCGAAGAAGTCGGCCGCCTGCTCGGCCAGCTGTTCGAAATCCGCTGGTGGCATGCCGGGGAACAACAGATGCTCCCAGCCGTGCCAGATGATGTGCCCAAACTCGTGGAACATGGTGAATCGTCGAAGTGCGTGCGACTCGTCGTCGTTTAGCGCGATGACCCATTGCCGCGCCGCTGGATCCCAGTAGCTGAAGCCGGTCACCGGGAGTCCGGTGTCTTTGATACGAACGACGGGCTGATCAGTCAGGCTGCGCGTCGGCAGGCGATCGCCGGTCACCCGAGAGAGGTGCCGGAAGGATCCTGCAAGGTCGGCCGCGATTTCCAGCAGCTTCTCCAAGGTAGCCGGTTGATCCGGAAGGCGTAGTCGCAGCGCCGCCAGCTTGGGCAGTCCGAACTCGGTCAGGGAGGCGGTACCTCGCTCAGACACGACCGCCTCCACCTGGCTTGGTCGCTCCGTTCGGGCACGCAGGCATGGTGCTAGTACTCGTCCTCGCCGGCCATAGGTCCGCTCGTCCCATAGCGGGCGGTCAGTTCGTCGAAGATCTGCTCGATCTCTTCGAAGGCGTGTTCGGGAAGGAACGCGTACTTCTGTCGCAGGTAGGGAGTGAAGCTCGGGAGCTGCTTGTCCGGCAACCAGTGGCTCATGGTGAAAATGTCGTGTGGCGCTATATCCAGCGCTGCGGCGATCGCCAGCAAGTTGGACGGCCGCGGTTCGCGGATCTGGCCGAGTTCTAGTCGCGTTACTGTGCCGGGATTGACCCCCGCGCGCTTGGCAACTTCTGTGGCTGAGAGACCCTTCGTAATTCGCTTCTCGCGGATCTGGGCAGCCAATTGGCGCATCTCGTCGGGTGTCATTATCGGGAACTCCTTTTTCAGTTCCAATTTTATGCCTATTCCTTGACAATTTCAATACGGCGTTGATAATTCCACAACGCGCATAGCGGTTCTTTCGGTAAGTTCCCATGCGAATCACCAGATTGTCCCGTCGAATATCCAGACGCCTCCGCTGTCTGCTTTCGCAACGTGGATATTGCTGTCGAGCTGCAAATCCCTCGCGAGGGCGGGCACGTCGAGCTTGACGTAGGGCCGCACGTGATCGGGGACGGCTTCGTCGAGCATTTGCTCGTAGCCGACGTCCTCGACCAGTTGCTCGACGTAGGCCTCGGCGCTGTCGAAGCGCCCGATGAACATCTCGTCGAAGTGTTCGAGCGCGTCTTGATCGCGGTCGGTGATATCAGCCCAGGCGGCGTAGGCGGGGCCGTGCTCGGCGATGCCGCGGGCGATCCGGGAGACCACTTCGATTCGGTCGTACTCGCCGATTCGTATCGGGGCGAAGTTGTCGAAGTCGAAGATGCCCCACTCCTCGGCTGGAGTGCCGTCGGTGGCCGCTGTTGGCGACGCGGCCAGCAGCCCGGCGATGTCGGCGTGGATCTCGTCCGGTTCGCGGGCGGCGTCGATCCATTCACCGTGCAGGATGCCGTTGTTGTAGTCGCTGAGGCTGCCGATCCAGATGCGTGGCCGATCGCCCCGGAGCTCGGCGTGCCGGATGCCGTCGGGACCGATCCCGACTTCATAGTTGTCGCCGATCTGTTCGTTCGGGTCCCAGAGGCCGTTCTGGTCGGGGGTCTCTCCGTCGCCCTGGTTTGGTGGTTGTTCGTTGCTGGTCATGTCACCTCCTTGTGGTCGTTCGTGTTGTCTAGCGAGGACGAGGTGACGAGCGGATAGTCCGTCCGCCCCCTCGTCCTCGCGTTGTCATCACTGGTCAGGCGTCGGCAGCGGGCTTGCGGCCGCGACCCTTCGGGGCTGCGGCCGGTGTGGTGCCATCGCCAAACAAACTGGCGATAGCGGCCCGCCGGTCGGCGGCTTCGCGCTCGATGGTCTCGAGTACGCCGTCGGCCTTGGACGCCAGATCCGTGCTGGACTTGACCGTCGCGATGTGCGCTTCGATCGCCTGCCGGATCTCTTCAGTGATGGTGGTGCTGCGCAGGCTCGCGATGATCACGAGCTGCTGGTGCACCTCCGGCTGTAGCCGGATGGCGAGCGTTTTCACGCCGCCGTTGTCCGGTGTGGACATTTCGGCACCTCCTCGGTGCGAGCGCATTCGATGAGGCGGATTGCCTCGGACGTCGAATGCGCATGACACGGACGAAAGTTTCGGATGAATCTGCAACTCAAGTCGAAGTGAGCATCGCTTGCGTTGTTGGCGCGCGACGCTGGTCCCGTTGCCAACATGAGAAACGCAATCCAACCGTCGCCATTCATTACTAGCCGTTTGATTACGAACACATTTGACAATTCGGACCATTTGTCGTATAAGAGTAGTTAGAGAGTATCTATTCATGGCCGCCGAGCGGTAGCTCCTAAAGGGAGCTTCGGTCGGTCGCCATGAAATCCATGACGACGACATTCCGAAAGTGGGATTCGCCATGGAATCACGGAGACTGTCTGGGATGCGCTGCGCGAGTGGCTTGTTGATGCTCGCGATCACGGTGCAAAGTGCCGCGGTTATCGTCGGCGTCATCGCCTGCAGTGTGAGTGACGTCGTTCGACTCGGCGTGCTCATGGCATGCGCGCCGATCGAACTCGCTCTGACCAGCGTGGCGCTGATGTATCTGTCGCGCACGCGCTGACCCCACGCCCTCGTCCACCGATTCGGTGGGCGAGGGCTATTTACTTGGTGCCTGCGCGGGCTTCCCCCAGGCAGACTTCCATGTCGCCGTCTGGCACATGATTGGAGAGGGCCTGGAGTAGCCGCCGCTGATCCGATAGACGGTGTAGAAGCAATATTGCTGTTCGGGCCACAGTCCGTAGACGCGGATGTAGACCTTCTTCGGCTGGGCGTCGTCACCGGGCACGTAGTGGTACCAGTTCCAGCACTCACCGGTCGCTGCGGCCGGTTCGCTGTGATCGATGAAGTAGTCGATCGGGTCGCCCGCGCCATACACGCCTTGCATGGCCACAGCGCCTTGGGTGACAGGCACAGCGTTGATCCAGGTGAGCGTGAGATCGACGCGTCCGGGCAGATCCGCGCTCGGCGTGAACGCGACGCCGGGATCGGGCGGTGCTGCCAACGGTGATTCGGTTGCCAGAATGCGGTGTGCGCGGTCGAATACCCGCGGACACGACGTCTTCTTGATCGGTGACGTCCCGCTGCCGAATAGCTTCTCTCCGATGTCGTAATACCACCCGAACAGCTGCGGAACCGAGAGCACGGCGAGGATGAACGCCGCGACGCCCATGCGCCACTCCAACCGCCGTCTAGCCGCGTCGTCCACGAGCACATTGCAGCACGGATCGTCATGCCGCTGCTCCGTCAGATGCGACGGTGCGCCTGCTACGTGCCTGCTGGATGCGTTCTGCGGCCTGGCGGGCGAACGCTGGGTTGAGCTCGATGCCCAGCCAGTCGCGGCCGTGACGCTCGGCGGCGACGGCGGTCGTGCCGCTGCCAATGAACGGATCGAGGACGAGGCCGGGTTCGGAAGGCGCCCCACAGTCGCAAGCCGGTGCCAGAGCGCCGCGAACGGCTTCCTGGCCGAGGGCGCGAATAGTCGAGCGTTGCCACGGGGTCCGGCAGAGGGTGCAGCGAGCCTCGGGGCAGCCAGCCAGCAACATCCGTTCGGCCAGCCTCAGGGGATAGGTGGCGTGGTGTGCCCCGCGATAGGTGGAGCTGGCCATCACCCAGGTGTCGCCGGGGTTCTTACCGAGCGGGTGCCCGACCCGTCCCTCGGCTTTGATCTTTGCCAGTCCATCAGCGCCGGCGGCGTTCGGCCCGCGCCAGTCTTCCCGGCCCAGCCCGACGGTTTGGATGCGTGCTTTCGACAGTCGGCTGGTGTGCGGCAGGCGCACGGCGTCCAGATCGAAGAAGTAGCGCGGTTGCCGGACGAGCACGTAGATGAACTCGTGAGTGGCAGTCAGGCGATCGCGCACTGAGGTCGGCACCGGGTTGGCCTTCGACCAGACGATCTTGTTGCGCAGCGTCCAGCCGGCTTCGGTCAGGCGCTTCGCCAAACGCTCCGGGGCGAGCAACAGACTCTTGCGTGACGCGCCCTGGCTGGGGTGCGTCGCGAAGGTGTCACCGACGTTCAGCCACAGCGAGCCGGTCGGCACCAGCACCCGGGCAACCTCCGCGGCGACGTCGACCAGGGCGTCCACCCACTGATCGACGTGGGTCTCCAGGCCGAGCTGATCGGCCGTCTCGTAGTCACGGAGGCGGAAGTACGGCGGTGAGGGGATCACGGTGTCCACCGACGCGTCTTGCAGCGTCTTCAGCTGTTCGAGGGCGTAGCCGACGAGTAGCCGGTTACGCGGCAGACCGTTCATTCGGCACCTCCCGCCACCATCTCGGCCATTTCGTCGGGCGTTGTGACCCGGAACGGCGAGGCATCGACGTCGCGCGACTCAGCGATCGCAGCTCGCAGGCGAGCGGCTCGTTCAGCGGTGTGCATCACCCAGACGACGATCGGGAAGACGCCTTCGCCGCGCCGCTCGTCCTCCAGTCCGGTGCGGCGGTAGGCCTCGTAGGCCCGGCACTTGTCGAGGATGGTCGGTAGGTGCTCGTTGCCGAGGTCGATTTCGAACCAGAAGTGGTCCTCGTACTCGCCGCTGGCAGTGACGGCGCCGAGGTCGGGCTTGAGGATGCGACGCTCGCCGAAGCTGCCCTGGTACTCGCGCCAGGTGGACGGTTCCAGTTCGAGGCTTGTCAGGTCGAAGCGGCCGTCTCGCGCGGTTTGGGCCAACGTCACGTGCAGCTCGGCAATCGCCAGGCAGTGGCCGAGGAACCAGGTCGACGGTTCGTAGCGTCGTCCCCGCCGGGTGGTGTCGCTCGTGCCGAAGCGCAATAGCCGATCGCCGACCGGCCCGACCCGCCAGACGTACCCATCCGAGCCGGCCCGGAATCCGCCGATGCGCTGGTCCAGGTGGCTCAGCACGCTTGCTTCATCGAGCCGCTTGAGGACCTTGCGGGCGACGCGTGACCCGTACTGGTCCTGTCCGGTGTCCGCGAAGTGCAGCGCCGTGATCTGCCGGGTGGTCAGGAAGCGGTGGGCCGCCAAACTGCGCAGGATGGTCAGATCGCGCTCGGGCATGGACTGCCGCAGGGCCAGGATGGCGAGCTTGCCGGTCTTGGAGCGAAGCGACGCATTGGATGAGCGAAGCGAGCCGGACCGTCCACGCGGAGTTCCTTCGCCGCCAGGATCGGCGGAGGACTTACCGGTCCGTAAATTGCCCTGGGCCGCAGAAGTAGGCGCGTCGGTGGGGTTGGTAGTCGACGCGGCTGGAACAGCGGCTGGAACGGCTGAAGTCAGCTGTTCGCCCCGGTTGGTGTTGTCGAATTCGCTGCTCATGAGGCGTTCCTCCGTACGCGTCCGGAGGTGGTCGGCGGGCGCACCGGTCCGCCGCTGCCGCTGTCGACGAGCGCGAGCAGGTCGGCCTCGACCTCGGACACCGGCCGGGCGTACCGGCTGCGGCTGCGCCGCGTGATGTCGGCGGTGTCGGACACCTCGGCGGGTGGTGGCAGGGTGCGGCCGGAGGCCCAAGGGGTCAGGTGGCCGTCGCGCATCAGGCTGGCGTAGACGTGGTAGGCGGGCAGGCTGGTGAAGTCCTCGGGCGCGAGCATCGACTGTCCGGCGGCCATCGCGTTGGCGTCGGTCGCGGAGAGCTGGAAAGCGATCCGGCTGCGGGCGTTCGACTCGAATGCCGCACGCATGGCTGATGGGAGCTGGTCGCGGTATTGGTGCGCGAGGTGGAAGTAGGCACCGAGTGAGCGGCTGGTGGCCAGCACGTCGGCCAGGTCGGTGGGCAGCCGCAGGAAGTCTTGAGCTTCGTCGACCATGACCATGATCGGGTGGCGCTGGTTGGCCGGGACGGCGACGCGCTCGCGGACGGCCTGCCACAGTTCGCTAAGCACGAGCGCGGCGAGGAGCTGCGCGCCTTCTGGTCCAAGCGTGCCCTTCGAGGCGCGGACTAGGACGATCTTGCGCTGTTCGATGGCCTGGCGGATGGTGATGCGCGGCTTCGCCTGCCCGATGAGCCAGCGAAGGCCGGGCCGGATCAGCCAGGGGCGGACCTTGTTCATAACCGGTGCGATCACCTGGGCCCGTTCGGCGTCGCTGAGGGCGTCGAACCACGACCAGAACGGGCCGGTCGAGAGCGGGTCGAGGACGCCGGCCTTCTTCAGGATCGTGCGCCGGAAGGCGGCGTTGGTGAGGATGAGCGGCAGCATGACCAGCGAGGCGTCGCCGGCACGGGTCAGCGTCAGCACGCCATTGTGCAGTACGTCTGCGGTGCGCGGTCCCCAGCTATCGGCGTAGAGCTGGTGGAAGACGCCGAGGATGGTGTCCGCGACGAGATCGGGAGAACGACCGTCGAGGGCCAGCGGGTTGAAGCCAACGGCCGCTTCGCGGTCGGACGGGTCAATGAGAATGACGTCGTTTCGACGGGACTCGGGCACGCGGGTCAGGATGTCGGCAATGAGATCCTTCGGCTCGATGACGACCAGGGCGTGGCCGTGCTCCATGTACTGAGTGGCGAGGTTGAGCAGCAGGGTGGACTTACCGGTGCCGTTGGGTCCGAGGATCCAGGAGTGTTGACTGGCATCGCGGATGCTATAGCCGAGTTGGCCACCACCCGGCGCGGTGGCGTTAGCGATGACGAAGTCATCGCGCTTGGTCGGCACCGTCGGTGCGATGACCTTGGGATGCGCGCCGGGCAGACCGGGCAGGTCCTTCCCGATAGGGGCACCGAGCAGTGAGGTCAGTTCGACGACATTCAGCTTCAGCGGCCAGAACATCGGCGAGTCGGCCTTCGCGAGCCGTAGCGGATTGTCACCGGTCAGACGAAGGTGCGCGCCGGGACCGTCGGCCGTGCGCAGGCCAGAGAACAGACTCATCAGCAGCGATTGGCGACGCGTTGGCGTCGCGGCTTTGACGCCGAGCCGGATGAGCGCGCTGAATCCGTAGGTGCCGACCTTGGCTTGCAGAGCACGTCGACGGTCGGCGTCGAGTTTGCCGGGACGGGCCGCGACCGCCTGCCACCATGGCTGGACAACGGATGCTGGTGCTGAGGCTGGGACGACCAACGATTCGTGGCGTGGGCCGAGGACGACCTGGAGGACGACTTCCTCACCTGGATTGACGCGAGCGAGAGCGGCAAAGATCGCCCGGGCGGTGAGCTCCGGTTCGTCACGTAGTGGCTGGTGCTTGGTGGTGAGGCGGAGCCGGCGAACGGCGTCGACGCGGGCGCGGTCGACCGGAATGCTGGTCGGGGCGTGGGTCAGCCCCGGTACGAGCGAGCGGGCAGCGTCAAGGACGCGGGTCATCCGCTTCTGCCGAGCACCGACCAGCCAGCGGGTGCTTCGCCCGTCGGCGCGGACTTCGAGGGCAACCGAGCCGACGAGTCCGTCGCTTGCCCAGGCATGCAGCAGGGCGGTCACGGATGCAGGCTCAAGGGGCGTCGGCCAGTAGAGCTGTCGCCAGATGATCGGATCAGTTGTCATGACGACCTCCTGACTTCGAAGACGAGTCGGGCTCTGGCTGTGCAGAGGACGAGAGCTGAGCTATGGCCGTGGCCAGAATGCCTCGGCGTATGGCCGCGATATCTGGCTGCTCGCGCCGGACGACCCGGACGGTGATATCACTGCCCCGTCGTCCTGATTTTGCTGATCTGGACATAGCTCCGCTCTCCTCTCGTTACTTGATTGAATGGGGAATACCGACGTAGCGCTATTAGCGTTTCAATGAGCGTTGAATTCGTTCAACGCGCCGCGGTGTCTATCTGGTATACGACAGCCGTTGAATTTGTTCAATAGAGATTGTCAATTCCACAACACCGACTGGAACGCCACATGTAGCGTCTGGGATCTGTTGCCAGGCCCTATATGTGTGCGTTACCAGCGGGTGCCTGCCCGGCGTCGCCACCAGACCAAACCGACGGCCGCCGTTACGACGACACCGCCAACGACCAGCCACGGCAGGATCGCGCGCAGGAGATCGACAGCCAGCGTGAGCATGATCGCGACGAACATGGTGAGCACAGCAGCACCCGCGATGCGCTGACCGAATGGCCGGCGGTCGACCTGGAGCTTCATTGATCGCCCACCCGCCGAATCTCGCTGAGCAGGCCGGTGAACAGACCGAGTCGTTGACAGTCGTCGACGAATTCGGATTGCTTGTACGGGAACCGCCCGATCAGAGACACGAGCAGGACCTGCCCGATGAACTCGCAGGTCAAGAGCTCGTACTCGGTCGATCCGGGCCGGATGCCCGCCAACTCAGCCTGATCGAGCTGCCACAGCGCCAGTTCGAGTTCATCCTCCACTCGAAAGCTGCATCCGAGCTTGACATGGTGGACGTCGTGCCAGAACCGAAGGGCCATGTTGTCGACTGGGGAGACGAAGATCGATGAGTCGCAGTGGACGTTGCTGACCGGCAACGATTGGCCGGTCAGCTTCGAGGCGTCGAATGCGCCGCGCAACTGCTGGTAGGTGGACGGCGCGTCGGCGACGCCGACCCAGCCGAAACCGAGTTCGGCCGCGGTGCGCTCGGCCTGCCGGCGGACGAATAGCGTCACTGCCACCTCGGGCGTGAGGTCCGTACTCTGGGCGATGGACATGCAGTCCTCCTGGTTCATACGTCCTCTTCGCGGAGTGGTGTGGCTTCAAGGGAGTGCTTTGGTCCGAGTGGCCTGGGCCGGCGACGTTGCAGCGCCGCCGCCCCGGGCCAGCCCGGCTTGTGCGACTACAAGTCATGCTCGTCGACGATGCGGTCGATCCGCTGGGTGTCCGCCAACGAGCGCTCACGCCATGCACGCTGAGCGAGGTAGTCCATGTCGGTCAGTGCGCGTCGTCGGGCCTGGTCGATCTGGCGCAACCGCCGTGCCTGGTCACGTTCAGCGGTGAGGCTCGGCCAGACGAACCACGCCCCGACGAGCAGGATTGCCAGCAGCAGGATCAGCAGGACGCTGCTCATACGATCGTGTCCAAATGGTCGCTGAGGACGGAATTCTGGATGCCGCCCATGATCCGGACCAAGTTCGTGATGAGCATGTCGGCCAGCTCCGCGACCTCCGGGTACTCCTCGACAACGTCGCGGCGGCGGGCAGCCACCACACCAAGGCTCTCGATGGCGTACGAGGTGATGCCCCGAGCGGAGTGCGTCCGGGCCAGGCCGACATAGAGGTTGTCCATCGCCTCAGCCGGACTCTGCGATCTGCTCAGGGATGACCGCGACGGCCTCGTGGACGGGCTCGGCGTATAGATCGGCCGCCGAGCCGGGGTGTTCTTGGACATGGTGTTCCCTTCGTAGCGGCTCGCCCGGCATCGCGATAACGGGGAGACTGAACGCCGCCTGCCTGGCCGACGACGGTTGACCCAGACTATCCTGTCACGTAGCAGCCTGCAACGTGACAGTCTGCGGCGTGACAGACTCTATGATGCGAGCAGCTCTGCATGAGCTTGCTACTCGGAGACCCGGAGATGATGACTTGAACGACGGACCCAGCATCAACCCTGATGCTCCGAGCATTCAGACGTCCGATTTGCCAGCCTCAATGCCGTCAGACACCGACTCGTTTGAAACAGGCTTCAGCGCCGTTGATCTGCGAGAAAAACTCCACCACTACGGCAAACAAATACGCCGAGGCTTATCCGAAATCACCGATGAAATGCGAGCACTGCGTGCCACTAGCGACGAACCCAATTATGCAGGCGCAAGGGCCCAGACGCTGGTTGCCAAGGCAATCGAGCGCGAAAATCAGATACAAGAACAGCTTGACGTGCTCCAGCTCAATGACACCGACGCCATTCTGAAAGTTCTTCATGACTGCAGCCGCGCGAAGCGGAAATTTGCTCAAAACATAATTCCAGCAGTTCATAAGGCCGGATCTCTCGAAGCTCTTCGCTGGCAACAGAAAGTCGTCATGGTTCAGTCGTCGTATCTTCTTCGTGACCGCTTTACATTCAAACAAATTCGTGTTATAAATGACAATCAGGAGAAAAATGTCATAGCAAGTAACAAACGAGAAACAGCTTCAGGTTCAGGTTCATGGCCTGATATTGTGGCGCAGGCCGTTGCGCAATCACCAGAGATGCTCAGCGACGCTGAAACCTTTGCATCGCTGGCAGATCGAGTACCCGAAGATCGACGTGACCGTCTCCGCGCGATTGCTGAACTTGGCCTGCGGCAAGTTCAATTAGAGGCTGCTCAAGCAGCGGTAGATGACGGCGTACATGAGGCTCGCCAAACCGGGGCTAGTTGGGACGACATCGCAGCAGCAGTTGGACTAACGGCAGTTAGCGCGAGTCGTCGATGGGACGCCAATATGCAAAGCAAGCACCGAGCTTATCAGGCTGAGCGCCGAAAGCGAGACTCCACGAGCTAACGACACATTCGGACTAGCTTGGGGAGTAAATTTCGCCAACTCAGCGTGAACGAGAAATAGAGTGAGCAGACGTCTCGCTAGCGGCAGCGGCGATTTACGTTCAGCACGTCAGGCTCGAAGCTGCTGAGTGATGCTTCCGGCTAATGGCGGCGGCCCGGAATCTGGTGTCAACCGACAACAGGTTTCGGCCACTTTCATGTCTTGATTTACCCACCGCGCGAGGAGTGCGGGAAGGACGGCAGCACTATTGCGCCGCGTCGTACGCCTCGAGAACTGACGCAGGGATGCGCCCGCGATCAGAGACGCTGTGCCCGTTGCTACGTGCCCACTCGCGGACGGCGGCGAGGTCCGGGCGACGAGAGGTTGGGCCAGTTGCTCGGCTGCGACGCGTCGATCGCAGAGTCGGTGCCTTGCGCGCTGCCGCCACATACGGTGCCAGCGCCTTGTCCAGTGCTGAGGCGTTCTTCTTATTCAGATCGATCTCGTACGCAGTGCCCGCGTAGGTGAACTCGACTGTGCGGTCAGCCTTCGACCCGTCCATGTCGTCGGTCAGCGTGACGATCGTTTCAACCTTCTTTGCCATGGACGGAGCGTAGCGAGTAGACAGCCCCGTCTGTCGCAGGTCCGGTCCACCCTCGACTTCAGATGCCCGCGGGTCATAGGGTTCGCGTTCACGACGGTGTCGCGAGGTGAGTCGCAGGGGGACGGCGCTACGAGCGCTGGACGACCCGAACATCATCAATTACCGAGCCGGGTACGAGTAGTCGAAGCGCTTCGGTCGCGGCATCGATGTAGCTGTCGAGATCAACGAGCGTGACGTGCCATTGGCGGTCTCCGGGCTCCCTCGTTTGTACGACGTAGCTTGCTGGTGCCAGTAGGCGTTCCTCGACCGCTCCGGGAAGGTCGCGCACCTCGCCGGTGGGCGTGACGGGGCCGACGAGCAGCACATCGCCAAACAGAATCTCGCGATTCCGCACGCCGGGAACGTGCAGCCACCAGAGCACGGTGGCTCGCACGTTGATGGGCCGCTCGGCCGGAGCGGCGGCCTCTCGCGAAACGAAGGAGAGATTCCGGCACCCGGCCGGAACAATTTCGATGTCACCACCGAGGGCTGATCGGTAGTGAGTAAGCGATCGGTAGTCGTGGACTGTCAGCGGCTCTCCGCTGTCAGCGGGAAACAGAATAGCTATCGCCATCGGGTCTCGCCTCGCCGATTCAACAGAGATCGAAACTAGCCAGCGTAATAAACCATATCACTTATTTTCCACTCGCCACCTACGGCGACAAAAGTAACCGTTGCGCCGCCTACATCACCTTTATAGGATTTACCTATTACACTCTCGTCAGCATGATTTTTGTCGGCATTGTCCCAGGCCACATAACGATAATTCACTACCATCTGGCCGTCGGCCTGTGAGACAACGTTAACGCTCGTCAATTTATTGGCAAACTTATATTCTTCTAAATCGGTAGGATCTTTGCCTGGAGAGGTGGCCCACTGCGCGTACGCAACTACATGATGTAGCTTGTCACTCTGATTAACAAACTTAATTAAATCGGGGTTTTCTTGCCAGTGGTCGATGAGGTAGGTCGAGGCGTAGGCCTGGTCAAGAGGAGCGTTAACGGTATCTACAATTTTATTAAGGCCGGGTATGCCATCGGTATTGGTTTGACTCTGGGCTTCAATTGCTTGTACATCAGTTACGTTAATGGAGTTGTTATCAGCTTTATACCAAGCTCTTAGCAGTGATGCGCCGTCTGTGTACTGCTCAACACTTAGCTGTGGGAATAGGGTTTCAACGTTTGGATGAGTCTCAACCGCACTCGGAGAGGATCTCGCGGTAGGTGGGGAGTGTTTGCTCAGAGTTGGCGGAACGCCGTTAGGCGTACTTGGGCGAAGTCCGGCCGACGATCCGCACGCCGCTGTCGACGCGGTGACGGAAAACACCGCCACCACCCACGCCACGCGAGTCCTCCCCAGATTCATGCGTCCTCCGTCGGTTCAAGGCCAGAATTCTCTGGCCAGACAAAATATGCCAGATATTTCTGGCAGACGCGAAGGCAACCGCGCGAAACGGTGGGAGGATGCCGACCGGACGCGCCCCCGCGACGTGGGACGAGTACGCCCGGGCCTTGGGCGTCGAACTCCAGCGGCGGCGGATCGCGGCCGGGATCACCCAGGAAGACTTAGCTCACCGGGCAGGCCTGACCCGCACCCACTACCAGCAGATCGAGCGGGGATCCTGGACGAAAGGCCGACCGGCGAACCCGTCGATCCACGCGCTGGCACGTCTGGCTCAGCAGCTCGACCTGGAGATCGGCGACCTGACTCCGTCGGTCGCGCACCTCTCGCCGGACTGAGCTGGCGGACGAACGAAGTCCTCTGACTGTTGGTCGGCAGCCCGGCAGCGGTCGCTCAGCAACAATCCGAACCGGCCGGTCGTACAGAGTGGGGCAGAACCAGTTCGCTATTGACCGATTATCGCTTATGCTTTATATCTATATCTAGTAATGAAACATAAACCACTATTATGTCACGCTACGCGCGGACGATCAGATCGTCACGAGAAGACTCGCGGCTTTACGATTGTGGAGCTGCTGATTGTGATCGTCGTGATCGCAGTTCTGGCCGCCATCACAATTGTGGCGTACAACGGCGTCCAGCAGCGCGCTCGCGATGCGGAGCGCGTAACGGATGTTAGAGCCATCAGCAAGGGGCTCGAGATATACAAGGCGCAGAATGGTCAGTATCCAACCCATGTTTCGAGCACTGGACAAGGCGGCTACGAGATCAGCGTCCCAACGGCAAGCAATTCTGACTTCCTCGCAGTGCTTCGCACGTCCGGCGTGATATCCAAAGTTCCGATTGACCCGACCAATACCGGCGATATGAACACCGCGGGCTCGAAGCTTTACGCCTACTACCTCTATCCGGCAGGTTTTGGAGGATGCGATGCCGCACGCGGACCGTACTACATCTTGTTTGCACGGACGGGTGAATCAGCTTCGTCTTCCGGGCAGACCAACTTCTCGTGCCCATCGCTGACCTGGGGAGGATACTTGGTGGTCGGCGGGTTCACGAACTAGCGGATCGCGCTCAAGCTAGCCGCTTATGAAGGACGACAATTTGCGGAGGCATTCCGTCAGTTCTAATCGGGCCGAGATCAGGATCCTGACGACGCTCAAAACTAATCCCCGATGGTGGCGTGCCGCGACATCATTAGGCCGATTCCGATGCCTGGTCGTCACTCTCCCCACGGTCGGCCATGGTCGTAGGAAGAAGGTCAGCGTACTGCTGGCGGATGTGGTTGAGGCCATCCTCGAGTGACGGGTCATGCTCAAGGTTGCTTGTCATGAACCGCAGGCGACCGCGGTTCTCATCCAGAATGTCGCGCCAGCGCCGTACGAATACGCGGACGGTGGGCCTCCCGCTCTTGGGCGGCGGAGCGAGCACCTGCCCTTGAGAACGTCCGCCCTCGATGAATCTATTCTCGACCAGCTCGTCATAGTCGGTGCCGACCAGGATGAAGTCCCAGGTCGCCTTATCGGTCGCGAAAGCGGCGTTCTTTAGCACCGTGTTCGCGTAGTCCTCGACCTGATCCAGTTCCTTGCGTCCGAGGGTGATTTCGGGCGCCTTCAGCTCGACGACCAGGTGCCGGGAGATGTCGAACTCTTGCATCTTGACGGCGAGGTGCAGATCGACACGGCCCCCCTTTTCGTCCCAACGCTTGACAGGCTGCACGCCCTTCGTCGGGAGTCCTTCCAGCCGGAGGTGATTGCGAAGCATCTCCGTAAGCCCCCGTTCGCTGCTCATGAGGTGGTAGGCCTCGCCGAAGATCCACAGCTCGCGTTCGAGCATCGGGTGGAGATGGTCGCGCTCGCCGATCGTGTCCGTGCCCTCGGGCGGAAACAGGAGCCGCTCCAGTCCGGCGAGAAACTTGTTCCGGCTCGTGACGACGTTCGCAGCCTTGATGATCGCGGGCAGCGTCGTCTCCCCGAGAAGTCGCGCCAGCGTGTCGCGGTCGGTCGAGGTGAGCGCCGCGACCTCGTGGAAGAGCGTCCCGAGCTTCTCCGGATCTTGCCGAAGGGCCGACTGGAGGAGGGTCAACGTGACGCGGGCCGAGTCCTTCGACTTGTTCGAGATCTGCGACGCAAGGGTGCTCGCGACTACATCGAAGACCGCGCGCTCGGCCTTCTCGGTCTCCGACTTCGCCTTTCCTTCGTAGGGGTAGACCTTCTCCTTCTTCCACTTCTCAAGCTGCTCCTTACGCCGCTCCCGTCGTCGCCCAGCGAAGTGCGAGCGGATGCCGTCACGTGCTGCTGACCAGAGCGCGCCGACGGGGCCGCCCGCCATATCCCCGAGCCCGAGGATCGACAAAGCCTCGTGATCGAGGCCGTCCCACGTGACGTAGGCGGAGTAGCGGAACTGCGTCTCGATGTCCTTGGCCGACTCCTCATGCACGAAATGCTCGGCGTCCTGGCCGTAGTAGATCGCGCGGTGCTTGCCGCTCTTCCACTCGATGATTCGGAGGCTGGCCGCGTGCGCGTTGCCGTCCTCATCCGTGAAGGGCAGCGGGGAGTCGTCGCTGCTCGCGATCGCGTCGGCCGGGTCGATCGGGACACCGTTGTAGGTGAGGCTCAGGTGCTCGTCGTTGAGCAGGACCGGCGCGAAGTGTGACCGGAGCACGTCGAGGGTGCTCTCGGCCTCAAGGATGCCCAGCGACTTCTGACTGTCATTCCAAGCTGTCACGACCGTGCCGGTCGGCGAGTCCGAAGCGAGCTTCGAGTCGTAGTTGAAGACGTGGCGGTGCGCGGTGGAGCCGCCGACCTCAACGCGCTGAAGCGCGCCCGTGGTGTCGACGCTGTGGCTGACCCAGGTGACACGGTTCCCAAGCGCGAAGGCGCGCAGACGCCCCTCGCCGCGCTCGCCGTGGAGCCCTCTCTTGCCGTTCTTCGTCTTGGTGGCGAACCGCTTCCAGGAGCCACCGATGCGGCCGAAGGTAGCGTCCAGTTCGTCGCGGGCGATGCCGTGCCCGGTGTCGGCGACGGTCGTCTTCGTGATCGCGCCGAGTATGTCGTCATGCACTAGCGTGACCGTGACCTCCGGAGCCTCGGCATCGATCGCATTCCAGATCAGCTCGACGACGGCGCGCACGGGATCGTTCTCATGCGCGAGCCGTTCGACGTGATCGTCGCCAGCCTGGAGGTGCAACTCGGCCATGATCGGACCCTACGGCGCCAAGCCGACAATCTGGGCTGCGCGCCGCCCGCGATCGTCTACCGACGCCACCCATGCGGCGTAGGCGGCGCAGCACCGATCGAAGCGGCCGACTGCTGCGAGCACCAAGGGCTTCAAATGCCTGGAACTGTCCGCGCTTCCTGAGATGCTTGGGAGTGATCCCAGCGACGGGAGGCGATCGAGGCTGGAATAGTACAAACGGCCGATAAATGGTAAAATCGTCATGAAGTATGACGAATGACGCGAATGTGAGACGACGCGTGGCGCTGAAGAAGTCGGACCTCTACTCGTCCCTGTGGGCAAGTTGCGACCAGCTTCGTGGTGGCATGGATGCCAGCCAGTACAAGGACTACATCCTGACACTGCTGTTCGTGAAGTATGTGTCCGACAAGGCGAAGTCTGATCCGAACAGCTTGATCGACGTCCCGCCTGGTGGGTCGTTCGACGACATGCTTGCCGCCAAGGGCGACAAGGAGATCGGCGACCGCTTCAACAAGATCATCGGCAAACTCGCGGAGGCCAACGGCCTCCGCAACGTTATCGACCAGGCCGACTTCAACGACGAGGAGAAGCTCGGCAAGGGCAAGGAGATGCAGGACCGGCTGTCCAAGCTGGTCACGATCTTTAACGACTTGGACTTCCGCGGCTCGCGGGCCGAAGGCGATGACCTGCTCGGCGATGCCTACGAGTACCTAATGCGGCACTTCGCCACCGAGTCAGGCAAGAGCAAAGGGCAGTTCTACACGCCGGCCGAAGTCTCTCGGATCCTCGCCAAGGTCGTCGGTATCGGCGCGGGCACCCGCCAGGACCAGACCGTCTACGACCCGGCCTGCGGCTCCGGCTCGCTGCTTCTCAAGGCAGCCGCCGAGGCGCCTCGCGGCATGACGATCTACGGCCAGGAAAAGGACAATGCCACCTGGGCGCTGTCCAAGATGAACATGATCCTGCACGGTAACGAGATCGCCGAGATCGAGAAGGGTGACACCCTCACCAGTCCGCAGTTCGTCAACGGCGCCCACTTGAGAACCTTCGACTTCGTTGTCATGAACCCGCCGTTCTCCGTCAAGTCGTGGAGGAATGGCTTGGAGAACGAGCTCGGCCGGTTCGAGTACGGCACGCCGCCGGAGAAGAACGGCGACTACGCCTTCCTGCTACACGCGCTCACATCGCTCAAGAGCACTGGCAAGGCGGCGATCATCCTTCCGCACGGCGTACTCTTCCGTGGCAACGCAGAAGGCACCATCCGTAAGCGCCTGCTTCAGCACGGCTTTATCAAGGGCGTCATCGGACTGCCAGCGAACCTCTTCTACGGCACGGGCATTCCAGCCTGCATCGTCATCCTCGATAAGGAGAACGCCCAGGCGCGCACCGGCGTCTTCATGATCGACGCTTCCAAGGGCTTTATCAAGGACGGCCCGAAGAATCGACTGCGCTCCCAGGACCTCCACAAGATCGTCGATGCGTTCAATCGCCAGCTTGAAATCCCGCGCTACTCCCGCATGGTCCCGATGAGCGAGATCGCCAACCCCAAGAACGACTACAACCTCAATATCCCGCGATACATCGACTCCTCTGAACCGGAGGATCTGCAGGACCTCGACGCCCACCTGCACGGTGGCATCCCAGACTCGGATCTCGACGCACTCGGTGCCTACTGGCAGGCCTTCCCGTCAGTCCGCAACCAGCTCTTGAAGCCGAACCGCCCTGGCTACAGCGACCTGACCATCGACGTGAATGAGGTCCAGCAGGCGATCCTTGACTCGGTTGAGTTCAAGAAGTTCGCCGACGAGGCCGGCGGGATCGTGGCTGACTGGTTCGCGGCCCACCGGGTCGCGATGGCGACGATCAACGAGAACACCAAGCCGAACGACCTAATCGGCACGATGTCCGACGACTTGCTCGCCCGCTTCAAGCCGGTGCCGCTGTTCGATGAGTACGACGCCTACGAGCAGCTCATGAAGTACTGGCACGAAACTATGCACGACGACGTGTTCATTATCATGAACGACGGCTGGGTCGAAGGGGCCAATCCCCGCAAGACCATCGAGGATAAGGATCGCAAGCTCTCCGAGACACCGGACCTGACGATCGGCAGCGGTAAGAACGCTCAGAAGTACAAGACGGATCTCGTCCCACCGGCGTTGGTCGTGGCGCGCTACTTTGCTGACGAGCAGGCCAGGGCTGATGATCTCAATGTCGCGCTCGAAGCCGCGGCTATCACTGTGGTCGAACACGCTGAGGAGAATGGCGTCGACGAGGGCCTCCTCTCGGAAGCCGCCAATGACAAGGGCGCCTACACGAAGCAACTCGTGAGCGCAGTCATCAGGGATGCCAAGGCAGGTAGCGACAGCGAAACGCTGAATTGTGCCCAGGAAGCTTTGGCGTTCGTGAACGCCGAGGCGGCGGCCAAGAAGGCAGCCAAGGAAGCGCAAGCCGTCCTCGACCTCGCCACACTCAAGAAGTACGGCGACCTGAGCGTGGATGACGTGAAGAGTCTCGTTCTGAACGACAAGTGGCAGGCGACGATTGCGGGTCGCATGGCCGGCTCGGTCGATGCTCTGACCGTCGCTCTCGTCGCTAGGATTCAGCAACTCGGGGAGCGCTACACCGAAACCGTGCCTGCGCTAGACGCCGAGCTGACACGCCTTGAGTCAAAGATCGCAGTTCATTTGGCCGCGATGGGGATCGACCAATGACCGCGCGTTCGGATTGGCATGAGTATCAACTGGGAGACCTAATCACCTTCTCCAACGGCATCAACGCCGACAAGTCCGCCTATGGTCGGGGTGTGCCGTTCATCAATGTCCTTGAGGTCATCACAAACGAATGGCTTCGGGCCAAGGACATTCCTGGGCGTGTCACGCTGCCCAATAAGGTTTTTGCGCGGTACCGGGTCAGGCGCGGCGACATCCTTTTCAACCGAACCTCGGAGACTCAGGACGAGGTCGGACTTGCATCCGTGTACCTCGATGATTCCCCGGTTGCCTTCGGCGGGTTCGTGTTGCGAGGCATCCCAACGACGACGTTGCTCGACATCGACTACTCAAAGTACGTGCTACGCGCGAGCGACGTGCGTCAGCAGATCGTTGCTCGCGGCCAGGGTGGCATCCGCGCCAACATAGGGCAGCGAGACCTTAGGTCTGTCACCATTCGCGTTCCTGACAAACCAGAGCAACGCGCTATTGCCGAAATAATTGACGATGTGTCAGCGCTAATCAGTGGGCTCAAGCGACAGACCGCGAAGAAGCGGGCGATCAGGCAGGGGATGATGCAGCGCACTTTCACAGTACCTGCGGACCATGATCAGCGGGCTGCACTCGGGACACTAGTAGGCCTGTTGTCGGGCGGGACGCCCGACCGAAGTAACCGGGCCTTCTGGCTCGGAAGCATTCCGTGGATCAGCGCAACCAGCCTTAAGGGCATTGAAGTTGCGACGTCGGCTCAACTCGTCACGAGCGGCGCCGTACGAGCTGGCAGCAAAGTGGCTCCGTTGAATTCCACTCTTGTTCTCGTCCGAGGCAGCGCCCTGCATTCTGAGATTCGGGCTTCGCTCGTTACCGCGCTGGTCTGCTTCAACCAGGACGTCAAGGCGCTTGTGCCCGCGGCGAGCATTGAGCCGAAGTTCTTGACCTACTCCATCCACGCCAATGCGTCCAGGCTTCTTCGCCTGGTCACTTCAGCAGGAAATACGGCCGGAGTCCTGGACACCAAGGCGCTCAAGAATTTCGAAATTTGGCTGCCGAGTCTCGAACGCCAGCGAGCGGTCGTTTCCATATTTGACGACGTCACAGCTGAGCTTGATTGTCTGTCCACACGCCTTGTGAAGGCCCGAGCCGTTAAGACCGGCATGATGCAGCAACTCCTGAGCGGCGGGGTTCGGCTACCGGTGAAGGCATCGTTATGAACAGTGAGTGGGCCATCGAAGAGCTAGACAAGTTCATCAAGATGACGGTGATGACGAACGCCAGCAGCTCGTCGGGCGGTGGCACGTTCATCACTTCGCGCAATAACACCGCCGCACCTGACGCTGACGTGACCAAGCAGGCTCAGGTGGTCGAGAAGATCTTTGACCGCGCCATCCCGGCCTGGCGTACAGACATCGAGAATTCGAAGAACAACCGCTGGACCCGTCATCGCGAGGCGGCGATCCGCGCGCGTGAGGAGCTCATTCGGTCCGAGGAGGTCAAAGCGAACCTCGGCGAGAACGCGCCGGAACTGTCAGCGGCGGAGCTGCACCCTTGGATCTGGAGCGGCGCTTCCTCCCTGTGGCACTCGGGGCACTATCGCGAGGCCGTAGAGAGCGCGATCAGGAAGCTGAACGCGGAGACCCAGAACAAGGTCGGCCGTCGCGACGTGAGCGAGACCGATCTGTTCAAACAGGCGTTCTCGATGGATGAGCCGAAGGCTGGGAAGTCCCGACTGCGCCGCATGAAGGATGACGGCAGCGAGACGTACAAGTCGGTGCAGCGCGGAGTCATGACCTTCGCGGAGGGCGTGTTCGCCGGCATACGGAACCCGCTGAGCCACGAGGCCGAGCATGAGCTGTCCGAGCAGGAAGCCTTGGAGTATTTGGCAGCCCTGAGCGTGCTAGCCCGCTGGGTCCATAGCTCGACCGTGGAGGGCGCGCTATGAGCGATGTAGGCCAGATCGAACGCAAGGCGCAGGACCGCGTCGTCAAGCTCTTCCGTGATCAGCTTGGTTACGAGTACCTCGGCAACTGGGAGTACCGCGAGGCGAACTCCAACGTCGAAGTCGGACTGCTCCGGCAGAACCTCGCTGCGCGCGACTACGACGAGAACCTCATCACGCGAACGCTCGACCAACTCGGCAAGGCTGCGTCCGTCGGCGCAGGTCATGACCTCTACGAAGCGAACCGCGACGTCTACCAGCAGCTGCGCTACGGCGTGAAGGTGAAGCCCGGCGTCGGCGAGCAGACCGAGACAGTCTGGCTCATCGACTGGTCCAACCCGCAGGCTAACCATTTCGCCGTTGCCGAGGAGGTCACGGTCTTCGGGCAGCACACCAAGCGGCCCGATGTCGTGCTCTACGTCAACGGTATTGCGCTGGCGACGCTGGAACTGAAGCGCTCGAAGGTCGCGGCGTCGGAAGGCATCCGGCAGACGATCGGCAATCAGAAGCCAGAGTTCATTCGGCCGTTCTTCTCGACGGTTCAGTTCGTGTTTGCAGGGAACGATGTCGAGGGCCTGCGCTACGGCGTCATCGATACACAGGAGAAGTACTGGCTGGAGTGGAAAGAGCCATCCGAGGTCGCCGATCCGCTGGACCGAGCGCTGCTGCAACTCTGCGGCAAGGAGCGCTTGCTTGAGCTGATCCACGACTTTGTCGTCTTCGACGCCGGCATCAAGAAAGGCCCCCGCCACAACCAGTACTTCGGGGTGAAGGCTGCCCAAGCGCGGATCGCCAAGCGCGAGGGCGGCATCATCTGGCACACCCAGGGCTCCGGAAAGAGCCTGACCATGGTGTGGTTGGCCAAATGGATTCGCGAGCACCAACCAGACGCGCGGGTGTTGCTGATCACCGACCGCACCGATCTGGACGACCAGATCGAGAAGGTGTTCGGCGGCGTCAACGAGCAGATCTACCGCACCTCAAGCGGCGCCGACCTCCTCGACACGTTGAACAAGTCCCAGGAGTGGCTGATCTGTTCGCTGGTCCACAAGTTCCGCGCTGCTGACGACGACAAGGACCTCGACGAGGCGAGTGACGACTTCATCAAGGATCTGAACGCGAAGCTGCCACAGGACTTCAAGGCCAAGGGCAACATCTTCGTCTTCGTCGACGAGGCCCACCGCACCCAGTCGGGCAAGATGCACACCGCGATGAAGCAGCTGTTGCCTGAGGCCATGTTCATCGGCTTCACGGGCACGCCGCTACTCAAAGCTGACAGGGCGACCAGCATCGAGACGTTTGGGTCCTTCATCCACACGTACAAGTTCGACGAGGCCGTGACCGACGGCGTCGTGCTCGACCTTCGCTACGAGGCGCGCAACATCGATCAGAACCTGACCAGCCCTGCGCAGGTTGACAAGTGGTTCGAGGTCAAGACGAAAGGCATGACCGACCTCAGCAAGGCCGAGCTCAAGAAGCGCTGGGGCACCATGCAGAAGGTCGTTTCCAGCGAGCCTCGGGCCAAGCAGATCGTCAACGACATCCTCCTCGACATGGAGACCAAGCCGCGCCTGATGGACGGGCGGGGCAACGCCATGCTTGTCGGCTCGTCGATCTACCAGGCCTGCAAGTTCTACGAGCTGTTCACGAGCGCCGGATTCAAGGGCAAGTGCGCGATCGTCACAAGCTACGTGCCGAACCCGAGCGACATCTCCAAGGAGGACTCGGGTGCGGGTAAGACCGAGAAGATCCGCCAGTACGACATCTACCGCAAGATGCTCGCCGACTACTTCAACGAGCCCGAAGACGTGGCCGTGGGCAAGGTCGAGGAGTTTGAGAAGGCTGTCAAGAAGCAGTTCGTCGAGAACCCAGGCCAGATGCGCCTTCTCATCGTTGTCGACAAGCTGCTGACCGGTTTCGATGCTCCGAGCGCCACCTACCTGTACATCGACAAGAAGATGCGCGATCACGGCCTCTTCCAAGCCATCTGTCGCGTGAACCGTCTCGACGGGGACGACAAGGACTACGGCTACATCGTCGACTACCAGGATCTATTCAACTCGCTCGAAGACGCGATCACTGACTACACCTCCGGCGCCCTCGACGGCTACGAGAAGAAGGACATCGAAGGCCTGCTCAGCGACCGCGTAGAGAAGGCACGCGAAGACCTCGACGATGCACTCGAACGCATCCGCGCTCTCGTCGAGCCCGTCTTGCCGCCGAAGAACACCTTGCAGTACCAGCAGTACTTCTGCGCCGCCGAGCAGGGCAACGCTGACCAACTCAAGGCCAACGAGCCGAAGCGTGTAGAGCTGTACAAGGCCGTCGCAGCTGTCACGCGCACCTACAGCAACCTCGCCAACGAAATGACGGTCGCGGGTTACAGCCAAGTCGAGGCCGAAGAGATCAAGAAGGAGATCGCCCACTACATCGATGTCCGGGCCGAGGTGAAGCTTGGCGCTGGGGAAGACGTCGACTTCAAGCAGTACGAAGCCGGCATGCGGTTCCTGCTCGACACCTACATCCAGGCTGGCGCCTCCGAGGTCGTGTCCAACTTCGAGGACACCGGCCTGATCGACCTGATCGTCAAGCTGGGTACAGGGGCGCTCGACAGGCTGCCGAAGGGCATCAAGAAGGATCCGGAGGCTGTCGCCGAGACGATCACCAACAACATGCGCAAGGTCATCATCGACGAGCGCGCCATGAACCCGAAGTTCTACGACAAGATGAGCGAGCTGCTGGACGCGATCATCGAGGAACGCCGCAAGCAGGCCCTCAACTACGAGGACTACCTCGCGAAGCTGCTTGACGCGGCCAAGAAGCTCGGAACTGGCGAGTCGGACATCAAGTATCCGGACTGGGCCGACAACGGCGCCCGGCGGGCACTGGTTGACTTCTTCTATCCCGACGTCGGGTTCGCCATCGAGGTGGACCGCGTTGTGCGCCACACCAAACCCGACGCCTGGGTGGGCAATCCGCTCAAGGAGCGCAAGGTCAGGAACGCGATCCGAGCCGTCGTCAACGACGAACGGTTCAACGAACTCTTCGAACTCGTGAAGGCGCGCAATGAGTACCGCTAGCGCCTACCTCACCGTCCGTGGCATCGGCATCGATGTCGTCTACAAGGACATCAAGAACCTGCACATCGGCGTCTACCCACCGCTCGGACGCGTCCGGGTGGCCGCACCCACACGACTCGACGACGACCAAGTTCGGCTTGCTGTCGTTCAGCGCCTGCCATGGATCAAACGCCAGCGGGAACAGCTGCGAGCCGCGCCGCGCCAGACCGAGCGCGAGATGATCACCGGCGAATCGCATTACGTCTGGGGCATGCGCCGTCGCCTCAAAGTCGTCGAACGACCAGGCCGCGCGCACCTCGAACTCGAGGGCGAGCGCCTCGTGCTGTATGTACCGACGGGCGCCGTTAGCGACAAGCGCCGTGAACTTCTCGACGGCTGGTACCGCGAGCAACTTCGCCACGCACTGCCGGACCTCATCGCAACGTGGGAGCACCGGCTCGACGTTTCGGTGCCCAAGTGGACGATCCGACGCATGAAGACGAAGTGGGGCTCTTGCAACCGCGAGAGCCGCCACCTCTGGTTCAACGTCGAACTGGCAAAGAAACACCCCGACTGTCTTGAGTACATCGTCGTCCACGAGATGACCCACTACTTCGAGCGCAACCACAGTGAGCGCTTCACAAAGCAGATGGACGCTCACATGCCGGACTGGCGCATTCGCCGTGACCTACTCAACGGAGCGCCGCTTGGCGCCGAGGAGTGGCCGGACGGTGGCTGAACTCGACAACCTGACCAAGCGGAAACTCGAATCGATATTCGGCATGTCCGGCGGCTACGTCCTGGACTTCACGAATGCCACCTTTGGTGACTTCATCAGAACCGCCATTGGCATCGAGCCCTACGACAAGTACGGCACAGAGTTATCAAAGGCCAGGCTCCTCCGCGCGATCTGGGAAGGCGAGCCTGATTACCTCGTGGCCAAGCTCAACCTCGAACTCCTTGAGCACCAGCGCGTCACAGCGATGCTGAGCGGCCGCGAGCCGAGCGCCATCGAGGCTGCCCTATACGACGAACTGAAGGCGCAGTTCGCACCGCTGATCGAACCGTCAAACCCGGCCAATACCGCCTTCTTGGCCAAGGACTTCGGACAGATCGACCTCGCTGAGCTGCCGCGAGCCCTGAGCTCGCAGTCAATCGTCGAAGCGCGCCTGCACGAGATTGACACCTGCCTGGAGGCAGGCGCGCCGCTGGCGGTCATCTTCCTCGTCGGCAGCACGCTCGAAGGGGTCTTACTTGAGCTCGGCAAAGCAAACGCGACTGAGTTCGTTGCTGCCCCCGGCGCTCCCGTCGACCGCACCTCCGGACGGACGCGACCTATCGACCAGTGGCGGCTTGTCGACCTCATCGCCGTCTCGCACAATCTGCGCATCCTGAGCGACGACGTCTTCAAGTTCGCAGATCACGTTCGCAACTTCCGGAACTACATCCACCCGCGTCAGCAACTCGCCGAGGGGTTCGAGCCTCGGATGGAGACTGCCCGAATCGCACAACAGGTCCTTCGCGCAGCGCTTGCCGACCTTGAGCGATCCTCGGCGAGCGACGCGACCGAGCTTGCGACTGCAACGCAGGAGCCGATCGCGTGACCGGCCCGATGCCCGGCGCGCACTGGATTCGCGCGGCACTCCAGGTCAACCCCTACGGATACGTCGGCAAGAACTCGCCGTCGACGTCGTTCGGCGCGGAGGCGGACTACAACAAAGCTCTACTCGATGAGTGCCAAGCGCTGGGCATCGACCTGATCGCGATCACTGACCATTGGTGTGTCGACACCGCAAGAGGGCTCATGGACGACGCGACCGCCCGGGGAATCGTGGCCCTGCCGGGATTCGAGGCGAGCTCGTCGGAGGGCGTCCACATCCTCGTGATCTTCGAGGCGGACACCGAACTGTCGTCCGTGAACGCGGCGATCGGAGCCTGCGGAGTCGAACCCGGCTGCGCGAACGGAACCACGGGCAAGGCCTTTAGAGAAGTTCTCGATACGATGGCCGCGCGCGGAGCGCTCGTCATTCCGGCACACGTCAATGTACCGAATAGCGGGATGCTCACAGGCCGATCCGGTGCGCCTCTCGTCGCTATGGTCCAGGACCCGAACCTCCATGCGGTCGCGATCTCGCCAGCACAGCCAGACGGCACCGACCAAACCTTGATCGTCAGTGCTACCAAGCCCTACGACAGGAAGCATCCGCTCGCGGTCATTCACGCAGATGACGTGGTCCACCCCGATCAGCTGAAGACCGACGGCGCGACGAGCTGGTTCAAGGTCAGCACCTCGCGGATGGAAAGCCTGAAGCTCGCCGTACGCACGCCCGAGACCCGCGTGGCACTCAAGACCCCCGCCGGTGAGCCCCGCGCGCTGCTCAAGCAAATCAGCTGGACTGGCGGCTTCCTCGATGGCGTGACCATTCCCATCTCGAGTGACCTCACCGCTCTCATCGGTGGCCGCGGTACAGGTAAGTCGACCGCGATTGAAAGCCTGCGTTACGTGCTGGGACTAAGCCCCATCGGCGAGGAGGCAAAGGCCGATCACAAATCAATGGTTGACAAAGTTCTCAGGTCGGGCACAGTGATCAAACTTGAAGTGGAGTCGGTCGCGCCGACACGTCGCCAATTCACGATTGAGCGCGTCATTCCTAACCCTCCCGTAGTCCGTGACGCTGCCGGATCGAAGACTAACCAGCAGCCGCTCGATGTGGCGGGCATGGTCGAAGTGTTCGGCCAGCATGAACTCGCTGAACTTGCGAGCAGTCCCGAGCGTGTCGCGGAAATGCTTCACCGGTTCGCTGGCACCGGAGGCAATTCGACCGAGCACGACGCGGTCCTCACGAAGTTGGCCGACAACCGGGAACGGCTCGAACGGACCGAGGCTTCCCGCAAACAGCTGACGGAAGAACTTGCCGATATCCCTAGGTTGGAGGAGCAAGTCCAGCACTATAAGGACACGGACGTCGTGGCGCGCCTCGCCGACCTACAGCGAATCAACCGCGATGAATCGGTGTTCACCGAAGCCAGCCATCGCACGGCAGCCGTATCTGCAGCGGTTGCGACGATTACGGATCCCCAGCTCGGTGCCACTCTCGCAGCGGACTACGAAGGTGTGGAGGACTCGACACAGGCTGATCTGCTGAGACGAGCTGCGAAGGCAACTGAAACGCTGGCGAGCGAGTTGAGGGAACTTGCTGAACGCGTGGACGCTGCGGTCTCGGCTGCGCACACTGAAATAGCCAAGGCGAAGGCGGCCTGGGAGGAGGCAGTCAAAGATCAGCGAGACACGCATGCCGAAGTCCTTCGCAAGTTGCACGAAGAGGGCCTGCAACCGGACAAGTATCTAGACACTGCAAACGCACTTGGCGATCTGAAGGCCAAGGAGCCACGCCTTGCGAGCCACGACGAGACCCTCAAGACACTCGCCGGTGAGCGCGTGACGCTACTAGGCGAGCTGGCGGACCACGAGCGCCGACAGGTCGAAGAGCTGCACGACGCCATCAGGGTTGCGAACGAAGCGACGGGCGGCGTGGTCGTCGTTCGGCCTATCGCCGCGCCGGACCGCAGTCACATCGCGCAGGTGATCAACGCCCACCTGTCAGGGGTACGAACTCAGATTTCGAGTGCAGTCGCTGCACCAGACTTTTCCCCGCGTGCGTTCGTTGATGCTGCCCGCGGCGGTACGAGTGAGTTGGAAAAGCTCGGCATTCGAGGCGCGCAGGCCGCCAACCTGGTCAGTGCGGGTGAACCGCTCTTTCGACGGCTCGAGGAGTTGGCTGTTGGCCACGCGGTCGAGGTGCTGCTTGACATTTCGTCCGGCGGCGCCCGGGAATTCAAGTCCATGGACGAGCTTTCGAAGGGCCAGCGTGCAACTGCGTTGCTCCTGCTACTGCTTGGCGCGTCGACAGCACCACTTGTAATTGACCAACCCGAGGATGACCTCGACAACCGGTTCGTCTACGACGGCGTAGTCGCCAACCTCCGGAAGTTGAAGGGCGTCCGCCAGGTAATCGCCAGCACTCACAACGCCAACGTGCCGGTGCTCGGTGACGCGGAGCTCATCATCGCGCTTGAGGGTGATGGTCAGCACGGCAAGCCGGTGCCGGACGGCATCGGATCATTGGACGATGCCTCGATCAGGTCGCTTGCCGAAAACATACTTGAGGGCGGTCCGGCTGCTTTCAACGCTCGCCAACACTTGTATGGCTTCTAGCAATCACGACATGATGCCGCCAGCTCCGGGTTCACCGGGCAGCCACCCGTGCGTCGATGTGCCTACGGTGGGCTGTGGTGAGGGTGGTCATGACCAACTCCCTGTGCCCTTGCTGAACGTTCCGATGCTGCCCGTCGGGAAGGCACCTCGCACCCATTCTGATGCTTGCATACCGGGCGCGGAGGAACGTTGTGCCACAGGCCCCGATTCCTGGATCACATCACTTTGACTTCGCCCACCGACACTTTTCCTACGGCAGACCGTAGCGCTGGCGCAGGGCGAAGCCGAGTTGATAGATGCGCCCGCTGTTCAGGAGATGGGACGACGGCGTACGTGAGCGACCCACGCGATCGAGCAGCACCGACGCGAGTAGATATCTGCCCGATTCAGCCAACTCGCGAAGCTGAGGTTGGTCGATAAGGAAAGAGGGGTCGTGCTTTAGCGCGTTGTATGAATCCCAAAAGTCTTCCGCCCACCGGTCAGGGTCTCCGACCCAGCGTTTGAAGTGGATGCCGGCGTGTCTAGCCATCGCTTTGGCAGGCGAAGCCTTCTTCGTACCTTTCGGAAGCTGCGTCCACGAGGCTGTGCGACGGTGGGCGGCGACCCAATACTCAATGCCGTTAGCTGCGGATCGCAGCGTGCTCCCAGCAGACGTTTGCCCTAGCCGGTAAGGCTCTGTCAATACCGCAGTGGCCCGGTCATGCGACTCGGTCAGCGCGATCCAGCGGCGTAGCCCCGCGATTCCTCCGAGGCTCTCGATGCCGAAGGCGGGAACACTTGCCGGCTTGATGGACGCAGTGGCCGGCGACGGGATCATCAGCGCCCCGTTCCACATTGGGCGGCGGAGAAGGTGATCGTCGGGGGCAGCGAACTGGTCCGGCTCGCCACCACGGGGCGCGAGATGCGGTACGCACTTTCCGCCCGTGGCGGCGGTGAAACCCGAATGCGCGAGGCTGATCAGCTCTTGCACCCGAAGGAGTGGCTGAAGTAACTCCCACGCTTGACGCGGACGACGTGCTCGGCAAGTGACGGTGACAGGAGCGTAGACGGAGGGTGTGTCGGGCGAACCGGTCACGCTCCAATCCACGGAGAGCTCTAGGGTCCGGCTGCGAGTGATCGCCACCGTCAGCGGCTCCTGAGAGCTTAGGGCGAGCCGGTAGCCGGTCACGCGCCCGGCGTCATCGTGGTCCGACTCAGTAAAGACCGGTTGCAAGCCGGCCCAATGAGTGATTCCGAGAAACTCGGCTTGAAGAAGCGAAACTCGGTTCGTCAGCAATCGATCAACGGGCACGTCCGCGACGACTGTGCGCGCACGGTAGGTCCTCGTGGAGACGCGTTGACCAGCGAGCGATCGCGACGTGGCAGGGGGCGGGATCTCGAGGAGAAGCACGGATGTGGTCGCGACCCTTCCCAGAATTTGATCCGGCGCAGACGGGCCGGGAAACAGCGGGGCGTCCTGCTCGTCGAGTGTCTGCAGGCGCGCCCAACCTGCATCACGGTCCAGATATCCGCGAAGCGTTACCAGCTCCGTCTCGTCTTGTTCGCCGGTGTAGAAGAGTCCGAGCGAGCCGGCCAGGATGCGTGCCGCTTCGTTGTCGACCATGCGCGACATCATTCTCTCCCACTGTGCGCTGGCTCGACATCTCCCTCGTTCGCACGACGCGATCTTCAGCGGCGTCGATGGATTTCGGCTGCTGACGCGGCCTGGCGAGTAGTTAGCACGGACGCGACCCCCTGATCATGTCGCTTCACAATCCGTCGGACCGTGGTGCGGTGAATACCGAACTGGACCGCTAGCGCAGTCACACCGTGCCCGCTCTGGTATTGGTTGATGAGGCCGGCGATCTGTTCGCGGGACAGTCGGACCGGGGCGGCGCGTCTTAGCGCTTCGGCCCGCTCACCGCCACAGGATCTCGGGCCAGTCGCCAGTGCGACGATTCGGTCACGGCGGTTCGAACTTATTCCCGTCAGGACCACCGTGCACTCGTCATGCGCTACGATGTAGCGCATGACGAGGCCACTGTCGATTCGCTTCGACGCCGCGCTGCTCGAGCGGTTGCGCCGCCGGGCTGCGGTGCAGGACTCCACGCCTTCCGGCCTTGCTCAACGGCTAGTGGACGAAGGGCTTCGCACTCAGGAGCATCCCGGGATCGTGTTTCGAGGCGGGCCCTCCGGTCGACGCGCGGCCCTGATGTCCGGTCCCGACGTGTGGGAGGTCGTGTCGTCTGTACGGCTCTCCGGCGGCAAGGACGAGAAGCGGGTCATCGCCGCGACGGCGGCGCAGATGAGTCTGTCGCCAGCGCAGGTGCAGGTTGCGCTGGACTACTACGGGTCCTTCCCCGAGGAGCTCGACGCACAGGTCGCCGAGAACGAACGGGCTGCCGCGCAGGCTCTGGCGGCCTGGCAGGCCCGCCAGCGGTTGCTTGCGTGAGCGTCCGGCTACTGCTGGACGAGCACTATTCCGAAACGGTCGCGTCGCAGTTGCGCGCGGCTGGGTATGACGTCGTCGCGGTCGTCGCGGACGCAGAACTCCGAGCCCAGCCCGACGAGGAGAGCTTCCGCCGAGCCGCAGCGGCGAGCAGGCGCATCGTCACTGAGAATGTCAAGGACTTCCGCCCCCAGCTGCAGCGGGCCTATGCGAACGGCGACCCGGTCGCCCAGCTGCTCCTCGTGCCCGCTACTCGCTTTCCGCGCGGGTCGGGTCGACGCTCTGCGGCGATCCGGGCCGCGCTGTTGAGTTGGCTCAGTCAGACTGCAGTCACGGATCGCCCGGACGAGGACTGGCTGGTCTGATCACGTCGTGCAGCAGGCGAAGCACCCCCTCCCGGGTGTGAACGTGTTCCCGCCATCTCCACCGGCGCAGGCTCCGCATTCCATCCGGCCGCGGGGTCCTCTCCTGAGCATTGACGTACCGTTGGCTGGTGCTGCGTAGGCTTCGGTTCGCCCTCTCGCCGGGCTGGCTCGTGCTGCATCTGGTCACGCTCGCGCTGATCGTGACCATGGTGCTGCTCGGCCGCTGGCAGCTCCGGGTGTCCAACGCCAAGCACTTCAACCTGCAGAACTTCGGCTATGCGCTGCAGTGGTGGGCGTTCAGCCTGTTCCTCCTCGGCATGTGGGCGCGAATCATGCGGGACACCCGCGGACCCGCCGCCGCGGATGGCACCCGCGGACCCGCGGCCGCGGATGACGCCGGCGGTGACTGCCGATCCCCGAGGAACCCGCTGGACGCTGAGGTCCCGTGGCGGGGCGACGATGCGGTCGCCTATCGTCGCTATGTCATGCCGCAGAGTTCAGCGGCACCGGCGCCGCCCGCCGACCCCGAGCATGCGGCGTACAACGACTACCTGGCCCGCCTCGATGCCGACTCGTCGGCCGACCGCGGCGCCGAAGGGATCGCACCGTGAGCCAGCCGGCCGCCGTCGCCGTGTCCGGACCCCCCAGGGGCAAGTACGCAGGTGCGCTGCTGCGCTATCGCATCATGGCCTTCACCACGGGGGTGGTGCTGCTCGCCGGCACCGTCGCGCTGGTGCTCAAGGATCTGGTGCACGTTCACCACCTGGAGCCGGGCACCGGGCTGCTGTGGGTGGCGCACGGCTACCTGTACCTGCT
>QHCC01000068.1:38178-38505 GCA_003243915.1 Pseudonocardiales bacterium
GCCCCTGCTGCGGATCGTGCTCGTGATGCTCGCCGGGACCGTCCCCACCATGTCCTTCGTCGCCGAGCACTACGTCACTCGCGACACGCGCGCGCGCTTCATAGCTGAGCGCGGTGCGCACGCCGCATCAGAGGCAGGGCAGTGACCCCCATCCGGCGGCGCGCGGTTCTCAGCGCGTGCCTGGCGGTTCTCGGCGCATGCCTCGTCGTGCTCGCCGGCTGCTCCGGGTCGCACTCGGGCGCACCGCGGTCCGGCACCGATCCCTCGCAGCTGAACGACCAGGCGGTCGGCGGGTCCGGGGTCCAGGGGGTCGGGCTCACCCCGCCG
>QHCC01000069.1 GCA_003243915.1 Pseudonocardiales bacterium
AGCGCCGGAAAGGCCGGTAAGAAATGAATGAGCATCGCAGGGCCGCCCGCGGCACCGGTGACAACCAGCGAGCGAATGCGAATCCTGGCGATGAGCGCTCGCGTGAAGAGCAGGTGGTTTGAGTGGGCGCGTCAAGCATTGCCAAGCAGGCCCGTGGTTCGGCCGGAGTCTCGGCCAGCCGCCGGGTCGCCAAGGCCCGGCGCCACTTCCGGCTGCGCAAGAAGGTCGCCGGCTCGGCCGAGCGGCCACGCCTGATCGTCACCCGGTCCGCACGGCACCTGTTCGCCCAGGTAGTCGATGACGCCAAGGGCGTGACGCTGGCCAGCGCCTCGACCTACAAGCTCAACCGCACTGCGACGGATCGGCAGGACAAGACCGCGCAGGCCAAGCAGATCGGCTCGCAACTCGCCGAGGCGGCCAAGGCGGCCGGTGTCAGCAAGGTTGTCTTCGACCGGGCCGGCAACACCTACACGGGCCGGGTCGCGGCGTTCGCCGACGCGGCGCGTGAAGCCGGACTGGAATTCTGATGAATGAGGTACTTGTGACCCAGCACCGCGCGAACAGCCACGACATTGAGGGGAACAGCTGATGCCCGGACCGCAGCGCGGAACCCGCACTGGTACCAGTACTGGTACCGGGACGGGCGGCAACGAGCGGGGCGGCGGCGAGCGTCGCGACCGTCGCGATGGCCGCGGTTCCGGAGGCCCGTCCGAAAAGAGCACGAACCTCGAGCGGGTCGTGACGATCAACCGCGTCGCCAAGGTCGTCAAGGGCGGCCGGCGATTCAGCTTCACCGCTCTCGTAGTCGTCGGCGACGGCGACGGCACGGTGGGTGTCGGCTACGGGAAGGCGAAGGAGGTTCCGGCCGCCATCGCGAAGGGCGTCGAGGAGGCCAAGAAGAACTTCTTCAAGGTGCCGCGGATCCAGCAGACCATTCCGCACCCGGTACAGGGTGAGAAGGCTGCCGGAGTGGTCCTGCTCAAGCCGGCCAGCCCCGGTACCGGCGTCATCGCCGGCGGGCCGGTGCGAGCCGTGCTCGAGTGTGCGGGCATCCATGACGTCCTGTCCAAGTCGCTCGGCTCGGACAACCCGATCAACATCGTGCACGCCACCGTGGCGGCGCTGAAGGAGCTCGTCCGTCCCGAGGAGGTCGCGGCCCGCCGTGGCCTGCCGCTCGAGGACGTCGCTCCAGCCGGCCTGTTGCGGGCCCGCGCCAAGGGGGCCTGAGTCGATGGCAAGATTGAAGATCACCCAGACCCGGTCGAAGATCGGCAACAAGCAGAACCAGCGCGAGACGCTGCGCTCGCTCGGGCTCAAGCGGATTCGCGACGTCGTCGTGAAGGAAGACCGCCCGGAGATCCGGGGAATGGTTGCGACCGTCACGCATCTCGTGTCGGTCGAGGAGGTCGAATAAGTCATGTCCAACGGACCACTGAGGGTTCATCACCTGCGCCCTGCCGCGGGCTCGCACACCAAGAAGACCCGCGTGGGTCGCGGTGAGGCCGGCGCCCGGGGGAAGACGGCCGGGCGCGGCACCAAGGGAACGAAGGCCCGCTACCAGGTGCCGGCCAACTTCGAGGGTGGCCAGATGCCCATCCACATGCGGCTGCCCAAGCTCAAGGGCTTCCGTAACCGGTTCCGGGTCGAGTTCCAGGTCGTCAACGTGGCGAAGCTGGCCGAGCTGTTCCCCGACGGCGGCACGATCGGCGTCGATGAGCTCGTCTCGGCCGGCGCCGTCCGCAAGGGCGAACTGGTCAAGGTCCTGGGCAACGGTGACCTCGGCAGCGTCAAACTGAGCATCACCGCGAACGCATTCTCCGACTCGGCGCGCGACAAGATCGTCGCAGCCGGCGGGTCGGTAACCGAACTGTAAGCAGCATTGGTCAGCGGGACCGGGCACACCCGGTCCCGCTGACGCATACTCGACGTTCCCGGGTGGCTGTTAGCCTGGGTTGGTTCGCCCCGTTCCGGGGCATCATCGGCCGGCACCCGGCGATTCGCAGGAGGATCCGTGTTCAGCGCATTCGCATCGGCGTTCCGTACGCCTGACCTGCGCAAGAAGCTGCTGTTCACGCTCGCGATGATCGCGCTGTACCGCCTCGGCGCATCGGTCCCGACGCCGAACACGAACACGAAGGCGATCAACGGTTGCATCAGCCAGGCCGCCAACGGTGCCAACGCCAACGTCTATTCGCTGATCAACCTGTTCTCCGGCGGGGCGCTGCTGCGGCTCTCCGCGTTCGCGCTGGGCATCATGCCCTACATCACCGCGAGCATCATCATCCAGCTGCTTGTCGTGGTCATCCCGCGGTTCGAGCAGCTGAAGAAGGAGGGCCAGTCGGGCCAGCAGAAGTTGACCCAGTACAGCCGGTACCTCACGATCGGCCTGGGCATCCTGCAGTCAACGGGCTTCATCGCGCTGGCCCGGTCCGGGCAGCTGTTCCCGCAGTGCACCGCCACCTCGATCCTCTACAAGGACGACATCTTCACGCTGTCGACGATGGTGCTCTGCATGACCGCCGGCACCGGCGTCATCATGTGGCTCGGNNGTCGGCAACGGCATGAGCGTGCTGATGTTCACCTCGATCGCGGCCCGTATTCCGAACGAGGGCCAGACGATCCTGCAGAACGCGGGCGGCTTCGTCTTCACGCTGATCCTGGCGCTGGGCCTGGCGATCATCGTGGCAGTGGTCTTCGTCGAGCAGGCGCAGCGTCGCATTCCCGTGCAGTACGCGAAGCGGATGGTGGGCCGACGGCAATACGGCGGCACCTCTACCTACCTGCCGTTGAAGGTGAACCAGGCCGGTGTCATCCCGGTCATCTTCGCCTCGTCGCTGCTCTACATCCCGCAGTTGATCTCACAGCTCACGGGAAACCGCGCCCAGACCGGATCGCTGCAGCGGTTCGTGAACAGCTATCTGATCAACCAGCAGTCGTGGGTCTATATCCTCGTCTACTTCTCGCTGATCATCTTCTTCACCTACTTCTACGTCGGCATCACCTTCGACCCGGTCGAGCGTGCCGATGACATGAAGAAGTACGGCGGGTTCATCCCCGGCATCCGGCCCGGGCGCCCCACGGCCGAATATCTGCAGTTCGTGCTATCCCGGATCACGCTGCCCGGCTCGCTCTACCTGGGCATCGTCGCGATCCTGCCGAACTTCTTCTTCTCGATCACCAGTGGCAACAACCAGAACTTCCCGTTCGGCGGTACCGCCGTTCTGATCATGGTCGGCGTCGGGCTCGACACCGTGAAGCAGATCGAGAGCCAGCTCATGCAGCGCAACTACGAAGGCTTCCTGCGCTGAGTCAACGCGCGTCAACATGTCAACGCGTCAACGAAGGGTTGCCGACCGCGTGAGACTCGTCCTCGTCGGCCCGCCCGGTGCGGGTAAGGGCACCCAGGCGGAGTTCATCGCCGAGCATTTCCGGGTCCCGAAGATCTCCACTGGGGACATCTTCCGCGCGAACGTGTCCGGTGGGACCGAGTTGGGACAGCGCGCCAAGAGGTTCATGGATGCCGGCGACCTGGTGCCCGACGTGGTCACCAACGCGATGGTGCGCGATCGACTTGCCCAGCCCGACGCCACCGACGGATTCCTGCTCGACGGCTTCCCGCGCAACGTCGCCCAGGCCGGTGAGCTCGACGGGATCCTCGACGAGATCGGCTCTACATTGAGCGTCGTCCTCGATCTCGACGTCGACCACGATGAGGTGGTGCGGCGCCTGTCGGGCCGGCGCACCTGTAAGAACTGCGGGCACGTCTGGCACGTCGAGTTCGACCCGCCGGCGAGCGAGAACGCGTGTGACAAGTGCGGTGGCGAGCTCTATCACCGCGACGACGACTCACCCGAGACCGTGCGGCATCGCCTGGAGATCTACGCCCAGCAGACCGCCCCGCTCGTCCAGTTCTACGACAATCGCTCCCAGCTGGTCGCCATCAACGCGCTGGGCACCGTCGAGGACGTCACCGAGCGGGCGATCGACGCGCTCACCCCGTTCGCCGACTGATGCGCAGCGTGCCCGAGCGGATCGAGCTCAAGACCCCGGAGCAGATCGGCCTCATGCGCGAGGCGGGGCTCGTCGTGGCCCGGGCCCTGGGGGAGATGCGGGCCACCGCGGCTCCGGGGGTATCCACCGCCGACCTCGATGACGTCGCGCGGGGGGTGCTGCGAGACGCAGGCGCGAAGCCGTCCTTCCTCGGTTACCACGGCTACCCAGCGGTCATCTGCGCGTCGCTGAACGATCGGGTGGTCCATGGCATCCCGGCCGCGCAGGACAGGCTCGCCGATGGCGACATCATCTCCATCGACTTCGGGGCGATCGTCGACGGCTGGCACGGCGACTCGGCGATAACCGTGCTGGTGGGTGACGTCTCGTCCGAGGCGGTGGCGCTGTCGCAGGCCTGCGAGGCCTCGATGTGGGACGGTCTGGCTGCGGCGCGCGTCGACGGCCGGCTCAGCGACATCTCGAACGCGGTCGAGACCTCTGTGCGCAGCGCGGGCCAGTACGGCATCGTCACCGGCTACGGCGGGCACGGCATCGGCTCGCAGATGCACATGGCGCCGCA
>QHCC01000070.1:0-20015 GCA_003243915.1 Pseudonocardiales bacterium
GCGATCGGGGTGATCGCGATCGCTTGGCTGCTGGCTCGGCGCGCGCAGGCCCGGGACCATCCGGTCTGGACGGTCGCGCTGTGGGCCTGGTGTCCGCTGCCGATCCTGGAATACAGCAACGCGGGCCACATCGACTGGCTGGCGATTCTGCTGGTCGTGCTCGGCATGAGCTTCGCGGCGACGCGGCGCAGCGGTCTCGCCGGCCTGCTCGTGGGTGCCGCGATCGCCACCAAGCTCTACCCGGCGATCGTCTTGCCGGCTCTGCTGCGGCGCCGGCCTGGGATCCTGCTCGCCACGGCGAGCGGCCTGGTCGCGGTGTCCTACCTGCCGCATGTCCTGGCGGTCGGCAGAGCCGTTCTCGGCTACCTACCGGGATACCTGCACGAGGAGAAGTACGCCAGCGGAGATCGCCTCCTGCTGCTCGGATCGGTGCTGCCGCACCCGCTCGACGTCGTGATCGGCTTGCTGCTGCTAGGCGTGGCGGCCCTGGTCGTGTGGCGGCGAGCGGAACCCGACGCGCCCGAGGACGGTGCCGCCCTGATGATGGGCGCGGCGCTGCTCATCGGCACGCCCGTCTACGGCTGGTACGCAGGCCTGCTGCTGGCACTCGTCGTGATGTCGGGCGCCTTCGAATGGATACCCACGGCGCTCGCACCGACGCTGGTGTACCTGGTGCAGATGGACTTCGGCCCCAGCCCAGGCATCAGCCGCACGATCTACGCCGTAGCCGGGGGGCTCGCATTGCTAGGAGTGCTGCTACGCAAGCGCCGGCCTGAGCTGCTGACGAATCGCTCCCGCACCCCGGCCGTCCGCGAACGGTAACCACCGAGCCCGGCGGTGCTCGGCAGCCTTCGGGCACACTCGGCGCATGCAGCCGCGACCAATGCGACAGGCCCTGCACGCAGTGGCGGCAGCCTGGATCGTGTCTATCTGCGTCACCGGATGCGGCGGGACACATCACCAGCGCCTGGGGGCAGCCGAACCAGCCGTGGCACCGACGGACAGTCTGCGACCTGCCGGGACGGTGAGCATTGTGGGCAACTCACCAGAGGGCATCGTCTTCGACCCGAAGACCAACCTGGTCGCGGTCACGGTGCACCTGCCCAGCCGGATGCTCCTGCTCGACGGCAGGACGCTGGCAATGCGGCTGAGCATCCCGCTGGCCGGCACGGTCCGGCATCTGCAGCTCGCGGGGCCGGGCGGTCCGGTGCTCACCCCGCTCGAGAGCGCCGGGTATCTGGTCGAGACGGCACTGCCTACCGGCATTCAGCGCTCGACCAGAGTCGGCAAGCAACCACACGATGCGACGGCCGCGGCGAACGGACAGATCGTCGTCGGTAACGAGTTCAGCCAGTCGCTCTCGATTCTGCAGGACGGCGTCGTGCGTAGGACCCTTACCGGCGTCCGTCAGCCGGGCGGCGTCGTCGGTGACGGCACGACCGTCGCGGTGGTCGACGTCGGGGCGTTCACCGTGAGCACGTTCGACCTCACCACCGGGAAACGGACGGCGGTGCTCCCAGCTGGCAAGGGACCGACGCACGGGGTGCTGGCCAGCCAACACCGGCTGGTGGTCGCCGACACCCGCGGGAACGCCCTGCTCGAGTTCGCACTGAACCCCCTCAAGGCGATCGGCCGCATTGCCCTGCCGGGCGCGCCGTACGGCATGGCACTCGACACAGCCACAGACACGGCCTGGGTGACCTTGACCGCCACCAACGAGGTCGTCGGCTTCGACGTCTCCGCAACCATCCCACGGGAGATCGCGCGCTACCCGACCGTGCGCCAGCCCAACACGGTCGCGGTATCGCCCGGCAGCCATGTCATCTGGGTTACCGGCACCGCGGCCGGCCAACTCCAGGTCATCAAACGGTGAGACAGCACACGGGCCGGTAGCGCGCCGCCGGCCCGGTCGGGTCGGTCGGGTCGGGCCGGTCGGGTCAGGTCGGTCGGGGTCAGGTCAGGTTGGGTCAGGTCAGGTTGGGTCAGGTCAGGATCGCACGAGGCGGGCGATCGCGTCGGCCGCTTCCTTCACCTTCGAATCGGCCTCGGGGCCGCCCTCCCGCGCCGCCTCGAGCACGCAGCTACCCAGGTGCGCCTCGAGCAGCCCCAGGGCTACCGATTGCAGCGCCTTGGTGGCGGCACTGACCTGGGTGAGGACGTCTATGCAGTACTTGTCGTCGTCGACCATCTTGGCGATTCCGCGCACCTGACCCTCGATGCGGCGCAGACGCTTGAGATAGGCATCCTTGTTCTCGGTATATCCGTGCACTGCCGGCTCCTCGTCGTCGTTCCCGCGGCTTGGTTCGCACCATACCCTCATGGGGTACTTGACAACGTCGCGAGGTGTTGAGTATCAATACCCCCACCGGGTAACCCAACCCGGAATGACGGGAGGACGCGGCGATGGCCGGCAACGTCTGCACGCTCACCGGCGTGCTATCGCGGGCCGCCGCCCTGCGCACGATCAAGGGCAACCTGTTCTGGTCCTTCGCCTACAACATCGTCCTGCTCCCGGTCGCTGCCTTTGGCCTGCTCAACCCGTTGAGCGCCGGCGCCGCGGGGGCTTTCTCGTCGATGTTCGTCGTGACGAGTTCGCTGCGGCTGCGGCGCTTTCGCCCCAGTCCCATGGCCGCGGCATGATGGCCGCCTGGCACGCACTGCTGCATGCGCTCGCGGTTGCCGGATCGATGACCTGGCAGGTCACCTGGTCGCTGATCCTCGGCTTCGCGCTCTCGGCGGTCATCGAGGCACTCGTGCACAAGTCCACGATTGCCCGGTTGCTGCCTGACGATCGACCCAAGAGCCTGGCCATCGCATCCGGTCTTGGTGCCGCGTCGTCCTCGTGCTCCTACGCTGCCGTGGCCCTGGCGCGTTCGCTGTTTCGCAAGGGTGCCGACTTCACCTCGGCCATGGCGTTTCAGTTCGCCTCGACGAACCTCGTGATCGAGCTCGGCCTGATCATGGCGCTGCTGCTCGGCTGGCGGTTCACGGCCGCCGAGTTCGTGGGCGGTCCCCTGATGATCATGCTACTGGCGCTGATCTTCCGGCGCTTCCTCTCGGCGCGACTGGTCGACACCGCACGCGCCCAGGCCGAGCGTGCCCTGGCCGGATCGATGGAGGGCCATGCCGCGATGGACATGAGCGTCGCCGGCGAGGGCAGTTTCTGGCGACGGCTGGCCAGCCGCGATGGCTTCACCTCGCTCAGCCACAACTTCGTCATGGAGTGGGCGGCCATCCTGCGAGACCTCGTCATCGGCCTGCTCATCGCCGGTGCAGCGGCGGCGTGGATTCCCGACACGTTCTGGCAGCACCTGTTCTTCACCGATCACCCGCTGCTGGCCAAGATCTGGGGACCGATCATCGGCCCCCTCGTCGCCGTCGTCACGTTCGTCTGCTCGATCGGCAACGTGCCGCTGGCCGCGGTGCTGTGGAACGGTGGCATCAGTTTCGGCGGCGTGGTGTCCTTCATCTTCGCCGACCTGATCATCATTCCGATCCTGCTGATCTACCGGAAGTACTACGGCGCGCGGATGGCGTGCTTCCTCGCAGGCACGTTCTACCTGACGATGGTGATCGCCGGGTATCTCATCGAGATCATCTTCGGCCTGCTTCGGCTCGTCCCCACCACGCGCAACGCCAGCGTGGGCCAGGACGGCGTCACGTGGAACTACACGAGCGTGCTCAACATTTTCTTCCTGCTGGTGGCCGCTGTCCTGCTGTGGCGCTTTCTCACCACCGGGGGGCGGGCCATGCTCGCGATGATGGGGGGCGAACCCGACGACATGGCCGGGCACCACTAGCGGGCACACCCCAACGCCGTTCGGTCAACGGCGGACCGGTGGGCTGGCCTCGGCCGTAGGCCCTCGGCGCGTGCTCGAACGCGTCAGGCTGCGCTGGGTCAGCCAGCCGAATCCCAGCCCCAGTGCGGTCCACAGGACGAGGTTGACGCCGAGCGACGCGAGCCGGAACCGGAACAGGGTCACCGCCGGGAAGTTGCCCGGCACCTCGTTGATGCCAGGCAGGACGATCATGACCAGAGCGGTGACCACGACGAACGCCCCAAGTGCCACCAGCACCGATGTCCAGGAATCGTGGCGCGCCGCCAGCCACCGCGCGAGCACCACGCAACCAAGCGTCAGCGCGACGGCGGCGGCGATGATGCCGAAGTACAGGACGGTGCGCCTGTCGAGCGTGTCGGCATGGCCGACCGACGGTGGGTTCGGGGGGTACTTGAGGAACGGCACGAGGCCCAGGGAGAGAAACCCCAGCGCGGCCACCAGCATGGCGTTGCCACGGGGTCGCAGTGAGCCCAGCCGACCCTGACTGATCGCACACACCAGGCCGTAGAGGCCACCGATCACGGCGCCGAAGACCAACACCCCGACGCCCAGACCCAGCGTGCTCTGCACGGTGCGGCTGACCGGTGCATGGCCTTCGGGGACACCCGCAGCAGCGTTGCGCGTGCTCTCGAATGCGATCGCTCGCCCGACCCACGGCTCACCGAAGACCTTCGCGAAGATCAGGGCGAGCAGGCCGGCCAGGACGCCGGCCAGCATTCCGCGCACCAGATAGCCGCGGGTCATGCCGACACGCGGCACTCAGTGGCAGGGGAAGCCGATGAGGTGACGGGCGTCGTGCACGAACTCGTGCACGTAGTTCCCGCCGAACAGCGAAGCGGCACCCTGCTCGGCGCCGACGAAGTACAGACCAAGGAGCATCAGCAGCCCTGCGAAAACCATCCAGGGCAACCACTCGCGCACCGGGATCGGCTCCGGAATTGCCAGCGGCTCGTGGATCGCCTCGATGGGAAGGCTCGCGGTCATGTGTTCCTCCAGGGATGTGCGCGTCCCGAACTCGAACCGGCTACGGGTGAAGGTCTGACTTCCGCCGAGCGGCGGATACAGTGGCGCGACCGCACCGGACTCTCACCGGTTTCTTCGCCCCCAGCCGTGAGTGACGCTAGCAGACATGACCGACCGGCAAGCCGTTCGCGTGACGCTGATTGCGCACGGCTCGACCGACGCCGTTCGGCGGGGCCGGTTCCCCCACGACGAGGCGCTGGACCGGTACGGGCGCGCCGCCGCCGAAGGCGCAGCGGGCCGGATGGGTGCCGGTCCGGCGCGGTGTTCGGCGGTGCGTCGATGCGTGCAAACCGCCGAAGCGCTCGGGCTCGCGGCGCAGGTGGATCCAGGTTTGGCACCCTGGGATCTCGGCGCCTGGCACGGACGGGGCCTGGACGCGCTGAGCGCCGGCGACCCAGACGGCGCAAACGAATGGCTGACCAACCCCGACAGCGCACCTCATGGCGGGGAGTCGCTCACCGCGTTGATCGATCGGATCGGGCGCTGGCTGTCCGCTGTGACCGCCCAGGGCGCCCCCGTCCTGGCCGTGACCGAACCCGCGATCATCCGCGCGGCACTCGCCTACGTGTTACCCGGCGGCTGGCGCACGTTCTGGCGAGTCGACGTCGGTCCGCTCGACCGCGTCATGCTGACCCGCAACGCGGGGGTATGGCGGTTGCGCGCGCTCGAACGGCCCGGGCGCGCCAACTGAGCCAGAGGCTCAGAAGTCGATGACCTCGAAACCGACCGCGAACGTGACGCCCAGCCTGCTGCCGGTGGCGCGGGCGATCGATTCCAGGAATTCGCGCGGCTCGGCCATCGCATGCGCGCCGAGCCCCGCCAGGTAGACGCCGTGTGCCTCCAACGAGGCGACGCCGGTGTCGAAGTGCTCGCTGACGTCGACTGCGTGCGTCACCTGCGTTCCCCCGGCCACGAGCACCTGCTTCGCGGGCCAGGGTGGTAGTCCCTCGTCGAGCAGTTCGCGGAACACCCAGCGGTTGGCGCCATCGCGCACCCCGTCGAGCACGGCCCGGCCCAGCGCGATGTGGTCGGCCTGGTTCAGCGTGCCCGGCGCCCACGTGTCGTGGTAGTTGCCGGTGATGACCACGTCAGGCCGGTGCCGGCGCACGGCGCGGGCGATGTCACGGCGCAGGGGCAGGCCGTACTCCAGCACGCCGTCGGCGTAGCCGAGGAACTCGACCACGTCGACGCCCACGATCGCCGCCGATGCGCGCTGCTCCTGCTCGCGCACCGGGCCGCACTCCTCCGGCGGCAGTCCGTCGATACCGGCCTCCCCGCTGGTGGCCAGGCAGTAGCTGATCCGCTTGCCCTGCGCCGTCCACCTGGCGATCGCCGCGGCGGTGCCGTACTCGAGATCGTCGGGGTGCGCGACGATCGCAAGCGCACTCGACCAGGATTCGTCGACAGGTTCGAGTTCGGCAGCCACGCCCTCGAACCTACTCAACACACGCGCACTCCGGTGCCGCGCGATGCGGGTCCGGCATCAGTCGGCCACGGCCGCCAGCACGTACGGGGCGAGGGCCCGCAGCGCCTGGCCCCGATGGCTGATCGCGTCCTTGCGTTCGGGGGCGAGTTCCCCGTTCGTCAGCTCGAATCCGTCGGCGACGAAGATCGGGTCGTAGCCGAACCCGTGCTCGCCCCGCGGTTCGCGAACGAGCCTGCCGGGCATCCGTCCTTCGACGACCGTCTCGCCGGTCCGGCACGCCAGCGCCGCCGCGCAGAGGAACGCGGCACCCAGTCGCTCGTCAGGGGTGTCGGCGACCTGCGCGAGAACCAGCAGCAGATTGGCCTCGTCGTCGCCGTGGCGGCCGGCCCAGCGCGCGGACAGCACGCCGGGCATGGCGTTGAGGGCGTCGACGGCCAGTCCGGAGTCGTCGGCGATGGTGGGCAGGCCGCAGTGCGCGAACCCGTCGCGGGCCTTCAGGAGCGCGTTCTCGGCGAAGGTGGCACCGGTCTCGGGCGTCTCGTCGTAGGGCGGCACATCGTCGAGACCGAGCACCGCCACGAGGGGCAGCGCCGGCGCGAGGATGCGGCGCAGTTCGGTGAGCTTCATCGGGTTGCGGCTCGCGAGCAGAATCCGTCCGGCGGGCTGGCTCACCCGCCCAGCGCCTCCTGCTGGATCTTCGTCAACTGCGCGCACCCGGCCACCGCGAGGTCGAGCAGCGCGTCGAGTTCGTCGCGCCGGAACGGCACGCCCTCGGCGGTGCCCTGCACCTCGACGAAGTCGCCCGCGCCGGTGACGACGACGTTCATGTCGGTCTCGGCGCGCACGTCCTCGTCGTACATCAGATCCAGCCGCGGCTCACCGTCGACGACGCCGACCGACACCGCCGAGATCGAGTTGACGAGTGGTTTCGGCTGGGCGAGGGCTCCCTTGGCGCCGAGCCAGCTGACCGCGTCGGCCAGCGCGACGTAGGCACCGGTGATCGCGGCGGTGCGGGTGCCACCGTCGGCCTGCAGCACGTCGCAATCGATCGAGATGGAGTTCTCGCCCAGCGCGGCCAGATCGATCGCGGCACGTAGCGAACGGCCGATCAGCCGGGAGATCTCGTGGGTGCGCCCGCCGATGCGGCCCTTCACCGACTCCCGGTCGTTACGGGTCAGCGTGGCGCGCGGCAGCATCGAGTACTCGGCCGTCACCCAGCCCAGGCCGCTCCCCTTGCGCCAGCGCGGCACGCCCTGCACGACCGAGGCGGCGCACAGCACCTTGGTGTCGCCGAACTCGACGAGCGCCGAGCCTTCGGCGTACTTCTGCCAGTCGCGGGTGATCGTGATCGGGCGGAGCTCGTCGGCCGTGCGGCCGTCTGGTCGGGACATGGTGCCGAGTTTATCGGCGATGTCCGTCAGCGCAGGCACAGCAAGGTGTGCACCCGCGGCCGGCGAGGCGTAGGAGCAGCGTCGCGTGACATCTCACTGTCGTTGGGGTGCCATCTACGTAGGTGACGGTCGGTTGTACGCCGGCCAGCAGGTGTACCCCTAACACCGGACTCTCTTCAACTGCGTGGAGCGCCTCTGCATGAGGATCGTCATCTTCCCGCGTCGTCGCCGGTGCGGGAGGATGACGGTATGCGCAGCGAGACGTTCACGGTGCGCACCGGCGACCGGGCGCGGGTCCACGACCTGACCAGGCAGTGCGCTGAGTTCGTCGGTGCCGAGCGCGACGGGCTGCTCAACATCTTCGTCCCGCATGCCACCGCGGGTCTGGCGATCATCGAGACCGGCGCCGACAGCGACGACGACCTGCTCGCCGCGCTCGAAGTACTGCTGCCCCGCGACGCCCGATGGCGGCATAGCCACGGCTCGCCGGGGCACGGACGCGACCACGTGCTGCCCGCACTCGTCGCACCATCGCTCACGGTGCCCGTGCTCGGCGGCCGGCTGCAGCTCGGCACGTGGCAGTCGATCTGTCTCGTCGACACGAACATCGACAACGGCGAGCGGGAGGTCCGCCTCAGCTTCCTGGCGGGGGACTGAATGTTTCAGCCGTCGTCGGCCTGCGACGGCAGGATCGCGGTGTGCTCGATCATGTAATAGGCGGCCAGCGCCAGGTAGACGACCAGCATCAGCGGCGGCGACAGCAACCCGATCAACGCCGCGATGGGGTAGGCCAGCGTGCCCAGGTTGAAGCGCCGCAGCGCCCGCCGCGCCTCGACTTCGCCGACCGGCTGCCCCAGCAGCCCATGGCGGATGATCCGGTGCAGGATGAGCCCGAAGCTGATGGCCATCCCCTGCATCGAGATGGCGTACAGCAGAACCGCCCACCGGGCATCCGCCCCACCCTCGCGAAGCAGGCCGGCGAACGTCGACGTGGTGAATGGGATGGTCGCGACCCACATCAGCAGCAACAGGTTGTAGAACAGCAGGGCACGGTCGACCCGCGCGGCCAGCGCCAGCACGGCACTGTGGTTGACCCACATCACGCCGATGAAAAAGAAGCTGACGCCATAGGCTGCGAACGAGGGCCACTGCTCCCGCAACTGCGACCCGATGCCCCGATGGCCGGCCGAGACGTCCAGGTGCAGGTCGAGCACGAGCAGGGTGATCGCCACCGCGAGCACGCCGTCGCTGAACGCCTCCAGCCGAGCCTTGTTCACGATCGGCAATCCTGCCGCCTTGGGCCCCGTCGCGCGAGCGCGGTCATCGACGCCAGGCTGCCGACATCGGGTCGGCGGTGGACGTCAGATCCAGAACTCAGCGGCCGGCTCGGCGATCTCGGTCGTCCCACCGAACGCCGTCGCAGCCTCGTCCGCAGCCACCTGCCGCGACCCCCACGGCGGCACATGCGTCACGATCAGCCGGCCCACGCCAGCCCGCTCGGCATGCTCGCCGGCCTGCCTGCCGCTGAGATGCAGGTTCGGGATGCACTCCTCGTCCGGGCCGACGGATGCTTCGCACAGCAGCACGTCGGCCGCGTGGGCCAGCGAGACCAATGCATCGGACTCCCCGGTGTCGGCGGAGTAGACCAGCGTCCGGTCGCCGCAGGTGATGCGCACCGCATTCGTGGGCACCGGGTGGTTCATCGGCGCGAACGAGAGCGCGAACGGGCCGAGTTCGCCGCTGGCCGGCGTGGAGAAGCCGAACAGTTCGTGCAGGCCGACTGTCCGGGCATAGGGGTCGTACGCCGCCTCGAGGTGGCTGCGGGTGCCAGCCGGGCCGATGAGCGCAATGCGCCCGTCGGGTCCGGGCGTGCGGTAGCGGGCGCCGCCGTAGCGCAGCGCCACGATGTAGGCGGTGAGGTCTATGCAATGGTCGGCGTGCAAGTGGGTGACGACGATCGCGTCCACCCCACCCGGATCGACATAGCGCTGCAACGCGCCGAAGGCGCCGTGCCCGAGATCGAGCACCAGGCGGTACCCGTCGGCCTCGAGCAGGTATCCCGATGCTGCCGAGTCCGGCCCGGGCATGCTGCCCGAGCATCCCAGCACGGTGAGCTTCACCGGATGCCTTCGAACACGGGCGCCACCGCGGCGAAATCGGGACCGAGAAAGCGGTGCCGCAGCCGCGTGAAGGGCTCCGACGGCCCGGTTGCACGAAACGTGTGGCGCGGCTCGGGCGCGTCGTCCGGGCGCAGCAGGTCGGCGCTGGTGAGCACGCGGTACACCTCTTTGGCTGTCTCCTCGGCGCTGGACACGAGCGTGACCGAATCACCCATGACGACCGACAGCAGGCCGGTCAGCAGCGGGTAGTGGGTGCATCCGAGCACCAGTGTGTCCACGCCGGCGGCATTGAGTGGCGACAGGTAGGCCTCGGCCAGACCCAGCAGCTGCCGTCCGCTGGTGATACCCCGTTCGACGAACTCGGCGAAGCGCGGGCACGCCGCGCTGGTCACCTCGATGCCCGATGCGGCGGCGAAGGCGTCCTCGTAGGCCCCGCTCGTCACGGTGGCGACTGTTCCGATGACCCCGACCCGGCCGTTGCGGGTGCCGGCCACAGCGCGGCGCACCGCGGGCAGGATCACCTCGATGACCGGCACCTCGTAGCGCTCGCGGGCGTCGCGCAGGCAGGCGGCACTGGCGCTGTTGCAGGCGATGACGAGAGCTTTCACGCCGGAGCCGACGAGGTCATCCATGATCCGCAGTGCGTGGGCCCGAACCTCGGCGATCGGCTTGGACCCATATGGCCCGTGTGCGGTGTCACCGACGTAGTGCAGTGACTCGTGCGGCAGCTGGTCGAGCACCGCCCGCGCCACGGTCAGGCCACCGACCCCGGAGTCGAGCATGCCGATGGGCGCGTCGACGTCGGGAGTGGGCACCGCGTCAGGATACGGCTGAGGTCGTCCCCCGCCGCGGCTTGAGCTTACCGGCCCGCCGGGGGTGCAACGCCGCGCCGGCGAGGATCCCGGCGGCGAAGCCGCAGACGTGCGCCTGCCACGACACGTGCGAGTGGAAGGACGGCAGCAGCCCGTTCAGCAACGTCCCGAAGAAGAACAGTACGAGTGCAGCGACGACGATCCAGCGCAGTTTGCGGGAGAAGTAGGCGCGGGCGATCAGGTAACCCAACCAGCCGAAGACCAGTCCGCTGGCGCCGACGATGACGCCCGCCGGAGCGACCAGCCAGGTGGCCAGCCCCCCCAGGACCACGACCAGCGCAGTGACGGTCAGCCAGGTGCGCACCCCGGAGAGCATCAGCACCCACCCGACGGCGACGAGCGGCGCGGTGTTGGAGAGCAGGTGCCCGTAACTGGCGTGCAGGAACGGCTCGGTGCCGATGCCCCACAGTCCGTCGATCCGCCGCGGGCGCAGACCGAAGCGGTCGAGGGAGTAGTCGTTCGCCGCGTTGACGATCTGGATGGCCCACAACACGGCAGCGACGCTGAGCATGAGGATGAGCGCGCCGGTCCAGCTGCTGGAGTCGAACGGCGGCTCCGTGACGGCCGATCCGTCCTTGCTGCTGCTGCTGCTGCTGATGCTGCTGATGCTGCTGCGCCGGCCGGGCAGCCAGTTGCGCGGGCTCGACGAGGTCACCCCTGCAGCGTAACCAGCCGAAGCGGCCACGGGTCAGGGGTCAGGCAGCGGCCGGGCGGCGCCGCGCGGCGGCATAGCCGTGGGCGAGCAGTGCGAGCGCCCCCAGGAGCGCGATCAGCTCCCCGGTGAGGGACAGCGACTTCTTCGTGTACCAGAACGGCTCGGACATGTCGGGCAACGGCCCGATCTTGCCGACGTTGACGAAGCGATACAGCAGCAGCACGAACGCACCGCCACCAGCCACCAGGGCTGCCAGTGTGGCCGTCCACCGACTCGGCCGCACGATCACCGCCAGGGCCGCGAGGATGGCGAGCACTGCCTCGATGCGGAACAAGCTCGCCTGGCTGACCGTGCTCGTCTTGTTGCCGCTGTAGATGTCGGCGAGGTCGAGGTGGGTGTACGCGTCGATGCCGAGTCCGACCACGATGACGACGACCAGGCCCCACCGGGCGATGACATTCATGTGCCTATCTTCGTACCTCGCCGCCCCAATGGTTCACCCGGTGCCGCGTGTCGGACGTCGTTGCGATTTCCGACGCGCGCACCAGCCGGTCAGCGGGCATGAACTGTGACGGTGTGCAGGCCGGTCGCCCCGGACGGGAACACGTCCTGGTACGTAGGCGGTTGCACCGTCCCGGCGGCATCGACGGCGCGTACCCGAAGCGTGTACTGGCCGGCCTTCGGCGGAGTCCAGGGCAGCACCCACTGCCTCCAGGTGTCGGTGGAAGGCACCGGCGCGAGCCGCGCGGAACGCCACTCGCCCTTGCCGACCTGCACCTCCACCTGCGAGATGCCGACGTGCTGGTCCCAGGCGATGCCGGCGATCGCCACGGGCTGGCCCACCTTCACCGTTGCGCCGCTGCCGGGAGTGTCGATGCGCGACTGCAGCTTGATCTCGGTCTGCGCCGACCAGCCACCCTGCACCCAGTACGCCTGGTTCGAGGCAAACGTGGTTGCTTCGATGTCGACCACCCACTTGCACGCCGAGACGTAGCCGTACAGGCCGGGCACGACGATGCGGGCCGGGAAGCCGTGCACGATGGGCAGCGGCACCCCGTTCATGCCGACCGCGACAAGCGCATCGCGACCGTCCATCACCACCGCCGTGGGCGCGCCGATCGTCATGCCGTCCGAGGAACTCATGACGAGCTGGTCGGCTCCGGCGTGCACTCCGGCCTCGCGCAGCAGATCGGCCAGCCGCGCCCCGAGGAAGCGGGCGTTGCCGACCAGGCCCCCGCCGACCTCGTTCGACACGCAGCACAGCGTGATCCAGCGTTCGATCAGGGGCCGGGCGAGCAGCTCGGAGTAGTTCAGCCTGAGCTCGCGGTCGACCATTCCGTGGATGCGCAGCGACCAGTTCTTCGGCTCGATCTGGGGCACCGAGATCGCGGTGTCGATGCGGTAGAAGTCGCTGTTCGGCGTATTCCACGGCACGCCGCTCTTGCCCAGGTCCGGGCCGTTGACGACCTGCGCGACTGGTGCCGGCGGAACGGCCGGCTCGACCGGTGCGGGCAGCCGCAACTTGGCGCGGGCAGTGGCGACGTCGAAGCGGGCGTGTTGTGCGGCGCGACCGCCGAAGCCGGCGACGGCTGCGAGCGCGGCAGCCGCGGCACTGCCCTGCAGGAAACCACGCCGGTTCGCGGCCCAGCCAGGTGCACCCACCGCTGCGGCGGCGGCACGACCGGCCGGGCCAGCGCGACCGGCTGGGCGGACGCGTGCGGGCCGGCCAGGTCCGGCCGCGGCGTCCGGCGGCGGGGATCCGGGCGCGGCGTCAGTACCGGCCGCTCGCACGAGTACGACGAGAACGGCCAGGGCGGCCAGCGTCCCGAAGATGCTCGGGATGACGTCGGAGCCCCGGTGCGCATTGGTGCTCAGGGCGGCATAGACCCCGATGCCGCCGAACACGGCGATCCCGATCAGGCCGTCTCGCCTGCGGCGCAGCGCGAGCAGCCCGACCACGACGGCCAGAGCCGCGATGACGACGTAGATACCGCTCAGCAGCACCGTCTTGTCGTGGGTGCCGAAGCTGCGGATCGCCCATCGCTTCACCGGCTCGGGCGTGAGCAGGATGAACCGGTTGCCCACGACGATCACCGGTGACGCGGCCGGGCGCACGAACGCGGCCACGACCTCGCCGACACCCAAGGCCACAGCCGCGGACAGCAGCCCGATCGACGCCCCCACGCCGATCCGGGCAAGCCGCATACGCATTGCTCCATGATCCCCCGCGGCAGGCCGGGTCTCGACGTCCGCCGAATCGTTCCGCACCCCGTAATCAGTCTTGGCCCCGTTGCAGAGGGTGACGCGCCGACGTAGCGCCTGCTCAGGGGCCGAGCCGGAGCTCAGGACCGCGCAGCGAGTTCACGCCCACAGCTGGCCCTCGAGCTGCTCTGCCGCCTGCTGCAACGAGCCCGCGTACGCGCCGGTGGACAGGTACTTCCAGCCGCCGTCGCAGACGACGAACGCGACGTCGGCGCGCTCGTCGCGGGCGGCCACCCGGTCGGCGATCGACAGCGCGGCATGCAGGATCGCGCCCGTCGAGATCCCGGCGAAGATGCCCTCGTGCTCGATCAGGTCCCGGGTACGCCGCAGCGCGTCGTAGGACGTGACCGAGAACCGCGAGGTCAACACCGAGTCGTCGTAGAGCTCCGGCACGAAACCCTCGTCGATGTTGCGCAGGCCGTATACCAGCTCGCCGTAGCGCGGCTCCGCGGCGACGATCGACACGTCCGGGACCTTCTCGCGCAGGTAGCGCCCCGCCCCCATCAACGTGCCCGTGGTGCCCAGCCCAGCGACGAAATGCGTGATCGTCGGCAGGTCGTGCAGGATCTCCGGGCCGGTGCCCTCGTAGTGCGCCCGGGCGTTGGCGGGGTTGCCGTACTGATAGAGCATCACCCAGTCGGGGTACTGCTCGGCGAGCTGCTTCGCCGTGGCCACGGCCTGGTTGGAACCGCCGGCGGCAGGTGAGGAGATGATGCGGGCGCCGAACATCTCCAGCAGCTGGCGCCGCTCTATCGACGTGTTCTCCGGCATCACGCACACCAGGCCGTAGCCGTGCAGCTTCGCGACCATCGCCAGCGAGATGCCCGTGTTGCCCGATGTCGGTTCGAGGATGGTGCAGCCGGGCGTGAGCCGGCCGTCGGCCTCGGCGGCGCGAACCATGGCCAGCGCGGCGCGATCCTTGATCGAACCGGTCGGATTGCGGTCCTCGAGCTTGGCCCACAGCCGTACCGGGTTGGTGCCCTCCCACCGCGGCGACAGGCGGGGCAGACCGACGAGCGGGGTGTCACCCGTCGCGTCGGTCAGCGAGTCGTAGCGGGTCACTGCCGTCAGCCTCCGGCAACCGCCGGCAGGATCGTCACCGCGTCGCCGTCCTTCAAGGCCGTGTCGAGCGAGCCGGTGAAGCGCACGTCCTCGTCGTTGACGTAGACGTTGACGAAACGATGCAGCCCGCCGTCGTCCGTGATGAGCCGGCCCTTGATTCCGGGGTGGCTGGCGTCCAGGTCGTCGATGAGCGCCGAGAGCGTCTCACCGCTGCCGTCGACAGCCTTTGCGCCGGCGGTGTAGGTGCGCAGGATGGTCGGGATCTTGACCTCGATGGCCATGGGGTTGCTGCTCCTGTCGGGAGTGGATCTAGCTGTAGGCACGAACGCGGATCGCTGCGGTAATCGTCCCACCGGTGTCGCAGGTGGCGAAGGTCACCGACAGTCGTATCGCACGTCGGCTATCCGGTGCCCGAGCAGCACCCGCTCGATCCCAGCGTCACGCACGATGACTCATCGCGTCATGCTCACGCATACGACTCGACCACCTCGACGGGCTCCTCGGTGACGACGCCGTCGACGATGCGGAAGGACCTGAACTCGTCCACGTCGGCGGCGCGGGTCGACACGAGCACGTAATGGGCGTTGGGCTCGGAGGCGTAAGTGACGTCGGTGCGCGACGGGTAGGCCTCGGTGGCCGTGTGGGAGTGGTAGATGACGACGGGCTCCTCGTCCTTGGCCGCCATCTCCTGGTAGAGCTGGAGCAGGTCGGCCGAATCGAACTCGTAGAACGTCGGCGAGCGGGCAGCATTGCGCATCGGCAGCAGGCGGGCGGGACGGTCGCTGCCTTCCGCGCCTGCGACCACGCCACAGGCCTCGTCGGGATGCTCGCGGCGGGCATGCGCCAGGATCGCGTCGCGTGTGTCCCGGTCGATGCTCAGCACGAGGTCCAAGTTACCGTCATCGCATCAGCGCGCGGACGATCGAGTCCTGCGCGCCGGTGAGCCAGTAGTAGATGGCGCGCTGCGCTGCTCCTGGATCGTCCGGGTCGATGTCGGGATCGTCGTGCTCGGTGATGTCCAGCTGGGTGCCCAGCGCCAGTCGCACGTCGTTGAGCACCTGGATCCAGCGCTGCCCCGCCTCGTCGGTGAGTTCGAGCTCGCCCGAGGCGGCAGCCAGGTCGGCGACGCACTGCCGGGCCCGCTCGCAACGCTCGGTTCGCAGCGTCAGCTCGGTCAGCGACCGGAACTCCAGGTCGGCCGCGTCGTCGTCGCTGTAGCCGGCCGGGAACAACCGCCGCTGGACCGGGTCGTCCGGCGCCTCGGCGCTCAGGAGTTCGAGCAGGTCGGCGAAGAGTCGGCTCAGCAGGCGCGACTCGATCGAATCCAGGCGCAGCCGGACCAGCCCACCGCGGCGACGGACCTTCACGAATCGTGCTGCAGGGTGGCCCACAGGCCGTAGCCGTGCAGAGTGGTCACGTCGAGTTCCATCCGTTCGCGGGTACCGGTCGAGACGACGGCGCGCCCTTTCTGGTGCACATCGAGCATCAGCTTCTCGGCCTTGCTCTTCGGGTAGCCGAACACGGTCATGAACACGTGCGTGACGTAATTCATCAGGTTGATCGGGTCGTTCCAGACGATCGTGATCCAGGGCAGGTCGGGGTCGGATTGTGTCTGCTCGTCAGTCTGCTGCCCAGCCTCGCGCTGTGGCGTGAGTGTGCCGGCCATCCGTCAATGGTGGCAGATCGATCCGGAGCTGCGGGTACAAACCGGTCGAAGGCAGCTAAGGTGCCGCGCATGACCACGGCCGGGCCGTCCGCACCGTCCACTCGCACGATCGGGCTGGCGGGGCCAGGAACGACTCTGGCCGGCGCGGCGCTGGTATTGCTCTCCTACCAGGCGCCCTGGTACGGCGGCGGGGCCGGTCCGTATTCCGGCTCGGCGTCGGCCGCGAAGATCGGCGACCTGCGCCGGGTGGCGACGAACTTCGGTGTTCCCGAGGTCAGCCGTGTCTATTTCGGCTGGCTCGCCTGGGCGTTGTTGTTGGCGCTGGCCCTCGTCGGGCTCGCGGCCGGTGTCGCGTCAGCGGCCACCCGCGCATTGCGCGTACTCGGCCTGGTGCTCGGATTGGTGGGCGCCGTCCTCACCTACGTCGCCCTGTCGAAGATCCTGCCCTCCTTGCACGACCTGAGTCCGTACCACGGTGCGAGCAGGCAGATAGGTCTATACCTGGCGATCGGCGGTTACCTGGTCGCGGGGGTGGGCGCGGCGATAGGGCCGAGCGGTCCCCACGCGGGTCTGGTGGCCGGCCGGGCCGGGCTGCTGCGGGCCACCGGAGTCCTGCTGGGCGCCGCGATGGTGTGGCTCGCCCTCGGCCGTCTCAGCTGGTACGACACGCGGTTCCTGACCGACGAGCCGGACAGCTACCGCTTCGCAGAACTGCAGACCCACGCGGACTCCCACGGCCCCAACGGTCAGGCGGCGATCCCACACGCGTACTTCGGCTGGCTGGCGTGGAGCCTCCTGCTCGCCGTGTTCGTGCTCGGCCTCGCTACCGCGGTTGCGCGCCCACCGGTTCGAGCGCTGCGCGGCGTGGCACTTGTCGCGGGCCTCGCCGGCACCGTGCTCACCTATTTCGCCGTGGTCCAAGTGCTCGACGACGTGAATTACGACGGCTTGACGGTCTTCAGCCATACCCGGCCCGGCCTCTGGCTCGCGCTCGGCGGGTTCTTGCTCGCGGGCGTCGCTGCCGCGATCGGTCCCGTCCCGATCCGCCGGAGTGTGACCGGCCCGGGTTACTCGTCATGACCGCCCCCGCCCGCCCCGCTCCCTCGATCGGCGCGCCCGGCATCGCGCTGGTCGTTGTCGGAGCCGTCCTGGTGCTGATCGCCTTCACCGCGCTCGACTGGTATCCCGGCTCGGCGGGCCCCAGCGCGGTCGCACATATCACGTTCAGCGATCTGCACCGGCTGACAGCCGATGCCTCCGGCGTGGGTATCGCCGCGGCCTATTTCGGCTGGCTGGCCTGGGTGTTGCTCATCCTCGTCATCGTCGTGGGGTTCGCGGCCAATCTGCCGACGCGGGCGACGAACGCCCTCCGTGTCGCCGGGTTCGTGCTGGGGCTGGCTGGTGCGGCTGCGACGTATCTGGCGCTGGCCAAGCTGGCAAGCGCAGGCGGTGGTTCGCGCGGCGCCTTCGACCATGCGAAGGCCGGCGTGTGGCTCGCCGTCGTCGGCTATCTCGTGGCGGCCGCGGGTGCCGTCATCGGGCCCGTGCGCCGAACGTGATCCTTCGGCCGGTCTGACACGATCGATCGATGACGACGGGCCTGCTGACCGACCGCTACGAGTTCACCATGCTCGGCTCGGCGCTGCGCGACGCCACCGCACAGCGCCACTGCGTCTTCGAGGTGTTTGCCCGCCGGCTGCCCGACGGACGCCGTTACGGAGTCGTCGCCGGAACCGCGCGCCTGCTCGACGCGATCGCCGAGTTCACCTTCGGTGCCGACACGGTCGCCTGGCTGCGCGACGCCGGCGTGGTGGACGAGGCGACCGCGGACTACCTCGCCGGCTACCGGTTCGGCGGCGATGTCGACGGCTACGCCGAGGGTGAGCTGTTCTTCCCGTACTCACCCATCCTGACCGTGACCGGCACCTTCGCCGAGGCGGTGGTCCTGGAGACGCTTGCGCTGTCAGTGCTCAATCACGACTGCGCGGTGGCGGCCGCGGCGGCGCGAATGATCACTGCGGCGGCCGGCCGGCCGGTCATCGAGATGGGCTCGCGGCGCACACATGAGCAGGCCGCGATCGCCGCGTCGCGCGCCGCCTACCTTGCCGGGTTCGCCTCGACCTCCAACCTGGCTGCGAGTCAGCGCTACGGCATTCCGAGCGCGGGCACCGCCGCGCATTCGTTCACCCTGCTGCACGACGACGAGCGCGCAGCCTTTGCCGCCCAGGTTGCGGCGCTGGGCCCGTCGACCACACTGCTTGTCGACACCTTCGACATCACCAGGGGCATCGAACTGGCTGTCGAGGTGGCCGGCCCGGCGCTCGGCGGCGTGCGTATCGACTCCGGCGATCTGGGTGTGCTGGCCCGCCAAGCCCGTGCCCAGCTCGACGGCCTCGGCGCGACGAGCACCCAGATCGTGGTCAGCGGCGACCTGGACGAGTATTCGATCGCCTCGCTCGCCGCCACACCCGTCGACGCCTACGGCGCGGGCACCGCGGTGGTGACCGGATCGGGCGCGCCCACCGCAGGTCTGGTCTACAAGCTGGTCGAGGTGGACGGCCGCCCCGTGGCCAAGCGCTCGGAGCACAAGGCGAGCCACGGCGGGCGCAAGACCGCCCTGCGCGGGCACAAACCCACCGGCACCGCGGTGGAGGAGATCGTCGTCTCCGGCACGGTGCCCGAGCCCCGTGCCGGCGAGCGGCTGATGCAGCGCCCGCTGGTCCGTGGCGGCTCGCCCGTCGACGACCTGGCGAGCCTGTCCGACTCGCGGGCCCGGCTGCGCGCGGCCACGATCACCCTGCCGTGGGACGGCCTGAAGCTGTCCCGCGGCGAACCAGCCATCCCGACCCGCCTGGTCCCCGCCTGATCCCGACCTGCGCCCCGGCCTGAGCCCTGGTCCGAGTCGATGCCCACGGCGAGTGGTCACTTACCAGCCGAATGGGCCAACTGCATCTGTGCACTCGGCGCGTGGGTGACCACTCGCGGCGATCACCGGTTCCCCAACTACGGTGGCGGCATGGGGACCGCGGTCATCGTCGTGGACGTGCAGAACGACTTCTGTGAGGGTGGCTCGCTGGCGGTAGGCGGCGGGACGGACGTCGCGCGGGCGATCAGCGCCCGCCTGGCCGAGGGCGGGTTCGATCACGCCGTGGCCACCCGCGATCACCACATCGACCCCGGTACGCACTTCTCGGCCGCCCCGGACTACCGCGACTCCTGGCCACCCCACTGCGTCGTGGACACCGCCGGAGTCGAGCTGCACCCGGAGCTGGACACCCGCCACGTCGAGGCCGTCTTCGACAAGGGCGAGCACGCTGCGGCCTACTCCGGCTTCGAGGGGCGCAGCGACGGCATATCGCTCGCCGACTGGCTGCGGGCGCGTGGTGTCGGGTCCGTCGAGGTCGTCGGCATCGCCACCGACCACTGCGTGCGGGCCACCGCCCTCGATGCGGCCCGTCTCGGCTTCGCCACCACCGTGCGCCTCGACCTGACCGCCGCAGTGGCAGCGGCCACCGCCGAGGCCGCGCTGGCCGAGTTGGGCGCCGCCGGTGTGCACCTCGTCGGTGAGCCGCTCGTCGGGTAGCTGACGAGCGGCGTCGATCTGGACTAGGTTCGCGCCATGAGTACACCCCCGCCACCCGGATACGGGCAGGACCCCCGCCAAGGTCAGCAGCCTGGCCAACAGCCCGGCTACGGCCA
>QHCC01000070.1:20098-22505 GCA_003243915.1 Pseudonocardiales bacterium
CAGCCCGGCTACGGCCAACAGCAGCCCGGCTACGGCCAGCAGCCTGCGATGGGACCGATCACCACCCGGATGGCCCGCATCGACCCCGGCCCGAGCCAGTCCTTCGGCATGGTCGGGGCGCTCATCGCCGCCCTCGGCGCCATCCTCGTGATCGTCGCCTTCACTGCTGTGGACTGGTTCAAGAAGGGGTCCGGATCGCACTCGCATTTCAGCGACATCCACCGGGCACTCGACCAGGGAAAGGGTTTTGCGGCGGGTCCGGCCAAGCTGTACTTCGCCTGGCTCGGCTGGACCCTTCTCGTCGCCGTGGTAATCGTGGCGTTGCTCGCAAACCTTCCCTCGCCCGCGGCGGCCGCGCTCCGGATTCTCGGATCGCTGCTTGCCCTAGCCGCCATCGCACTCAGCTTCCTGGCCATCAGTCTGGCGAAGTCCGGGCTGCACGGCCCGGCCTACACCACGTACCTCAAGGACGCCCGGCTCGGGTTCTACCTGGCGGTCGGCGGGTTCCTGCTCGCCGGAATCGGTGCCGCGATAGGGCCGATGCGCAGACGAGGCTGACCTGTGCGACGCGCCACCCCGCTCACTCGGGCGGTGCGGCGGCCTCGTCGATCTCCTCGCGCGGGACGCCGAGCACGAAGAGCACGGTGTCGAGAAAGGGCAGGTTCAGCGACGGGTCGGCGGCCGCGCGCAGCGCCGACCTGGCGTTGAACGCAATGCCCAACCCGGCCGCCTGGATCATGTCGACGTCGTCGGCGCCGTCACCTACCGCCACGGTCTGCGAGAGCGGCACGCCGAACTGAACCGCGAAGCGCTGCAGCGCATCGGCCTTGCCGGCCCGGTCGATGAGGGGGCCGATCACAGTGCCACTGACCTGGCCGTCGACGATCTCGAGTTCATTCGCCGCCGCGAAGTCCAGCCCCAATTCGGCGACGAACCGGTCGGTGACCAGGGTGAATCCGCCGCTCACGACACCGACCTGGAAGCCCAGGCCGTGCAACGTGCGCACGAAGGCGTCTGCCCCTGGCGTGAGGCGCAGCCCGTCGCGTACCGCCACGACCTCTGCTACCGGCAGGCCGGCCAGCAGTGCCACCCGGCTACGCAGCGACTCACTGGACTCCAGCTCACCGGCCATCGTCCGCTCGGTGATCGCCGTGACCTGGTCGCGCACACCGGCCCGCTCGGCGAGCACGTCGAGGGCTTGGTCGCGGATCAGCGTCGCGTCGACGTCGAGCATGACGAGCCGTTTCGCCCGCCGGCGCAGCCCCACCCGCTCGACCGCGATGTCGACGCCGGTGTCGTCGGCAGCCTGCGCGAGCACCGCCCGCAGTTCCGCGGGGTCGGACGTGCGCACGATCATCTCGACGCTGCTGATCGGCTCGTTTGCCAGCTGGGCGACGGATTCGATGTTGTCGCCGATGTCAGCGATGCGCTGCGCGACGTGACTCAGCGCACCGGCGCGCAACGGGCGCCCGAGGACGATCACGTGGCTGCGGGTGCTGCCCACAGGCGGCCGAGTCACCGCATCGGCCATCGTGACATCGCAGAGCATGCCGAGCGCCTGGGCGGTCCGGGTGACCGAACTGCGCAACGCGGCCGGGTCGCCGCGCAGGTCGAACAGCACGGCCAGGATGAGGCGGTCGCGGATGACGACCTGTTCCACGTCGCGCACGTCGACGTCGTGTGCTGACAGGGCGGCGAAGAACGACGCCGTGACGCCGGGTCGGTCTCGTCCGGTGATGGTGGCCAGCACGGACGTCGGCTGCATGAAACAGTCCCCCGAGGACCTCAGGCCCGGCTACGGCTGCCGGGCGAGTCAGTTGCCGCTTGGGTCGGGGTCGCGCTGTCCTTGGCGTGGCCCATCAGAACTGATCGTGGCCCCCGCCAGGGCGGGCGCGTGGTTGCGTTTCCGCCCGGAATGGGCCTCGTCCTCCAGCCGGTCCAGCAGATGCGGGTAGTGGTATTCGAAGGCGGGCCGCTCTGAGCGGATCCGCGGGATCGAGGTGAAGTTGTGCCGCGGCGGCGGGCAGGACGTCGCCCACTCCAGCGAGTTGCCGTGCCCCCACGGGTCGTCGGAGGTCACGATCTCACCGAAGCGGTAGGACTTGTACATGTTGTAGGCGAACGGGATCATCGAGAATCCCAGCACGAACGAGCCGATCGTCGACACCGTATTCAGTGTCGTGAAGCCGTCGCTGGGCAGGTAGTCGGGATAGCGGCGTGGCATGCCCTCGGCCCCCAGCCAGTGCTGCACCAGGAACGTGAGATGGAACCCGAAGAACGTCAGCCAGAAGTGCAGCCTGCCCAGCCGCTCGTCCAGGTAGCGCCCGGTGTACTTCGGGAACCAGAAGTAGATGCCGCCGAAGACGGCGAACACGATGGTGCCGAAGAGCACGTAGTGGAAGTGCGC
>QHCC01000071.1 GCA_003243915.1 Pseudonocardiales bacterium
CGCGCCACCGCGCACCTGATCAGAACGTCGCGGTGCGTACCGCCACGATGAGCACCGCCAGCACCGCTACGCCGCCTAGGCCGAGAAGTTGGGTCCTATTGCTGAATCGCCGGCGAGTCTGTGGCAGCCCGGCGATGGCCAGCGCGGCCAGGCCGCCGGCGATGAACCCGCCGACGTGCCCCAGCTTTGAGATGCCGTGGATAGAGAACGTGAAGACGAAATTGAGCACGATCACCATGCCGAGCCACTGCGGGTCCAGGCCGAGCTTGCGATAGAGCACCACGGCTGCCGCGAAAAGGCCGAAGATCGCGCCGGACGCGCCGACCTCGGCCGTGTTCGCCTGACCCCATGCGTAGACCGCTGCCGAGCCGCCCAGGGCACCGAGCAGGTAGAGCGCGGCGAAGCGCCACCGGCCGAGCAGGCGCTCGAGCAGCGGGCCGATGATGAATAGGGCGATCATGTTGGACGCGATGTGCAGCAGGGTCACGTGCAGGAATGCCGCCGTGACCAGGCGGTAGTACTCGCTGCGCTGCTCGACGGCCACGGGCTGCAACTGCCAGTCATAGAACAACTGGTGGATCGGCACGCCCACTGGTCGGGTGAATCCACCGCCTGACTGCTCCACGGTGACCAGGTACGCAATGAGGTTCGCCGCGATCAGCGCGATGGTGACCCACGGCGGTGACTGCATCAGCCGCGCACCCACCGCGGTGCGCGGCGCCCGAACCGTCTTCCTGGCCAGCCCGACGTCATCTGGGCAGTGGAACCCGACCGATGCCGGCCGCATGCAGTCCGGGCAGATCGGCCGGTCGCAGCGGGTGCAGCGCACCAGCGTCTCGCGGTTCGGATGGCGGTAGCACCGGGGCGCCTGGGGGGCGACGTCACTGCGCGGCGCCAGGCCGCCGTCCGGTGGTGTCATGCCCCGGCCGGCTCCACCGTCACCGATTCGATCGTGACGTCCTGAACCGGCCGGTCGCCGGGGCCGGTGGCGCTGGCCGCGATCGCGTCGACGACGGCGCGGCCCTCGGCGTCGGCGACTTCACCGAAGATCGTGTGCTTGCGGGTGAGCCACGCAGTGGGCGCAACCGTGATGAAGAACTGCGAGCCGTTGCTGTTGGGGCCGGAGTTCGCCATCCCCAACAGGTAGGGCCGGTCGAAGGCCAGCTCCGGGTGAAACTCGTCGGCGAACTTGTAGCCCGGGTCGCCGGTTCCGCGCCCGAGCGGGTCGCCGCCCTGGATCATGAAGTTGGGAATCACCCGGTGGAAGATCGTGCCGTCGTAGAGGCGCTCGGTGCTCTTCTCACCCGTCCCGGGATGGGTCCACTCACGCGAGCCCTCAGCGAGTTCGACGAAGTTCTTCACCGTCTTCGGGGCGTGGTTGCCAAAGAGCTGGACGCGGATGTCGCCGGCGCTGGTGTGCAGCGTGGCGATCTGGGTGGCGGACACGGGCGAACTCCTGCGGGTCGGGGCCGGTGATCAATGCGTCAATCCTGCCACGCGGCAGAACGCTCAGGCAGGGCAGCGCTGTGATCTTGCCGCGGTCCGGCTGCTGACCCCAGGACACGGCAACGGCGCAGAGAGACGCTCAGAACTTGGCTGCGATGGCCTGGGCGATGAGCAGCGCATTGAGCGAGGTGTCCTTGCGCTGGGTACGGACCGTCACCATGATCTTGCCTTTGGCGAACACGCAGGCCCAGTCCCGGGCCTGGTCGGGGCCGAAGAATGTGGTGCGGAACAGCACGGCGTCCACGCCTGGCACGATGTCGCGCCTGCCCTCGGCCTGGGTGCCGGTCTGGCCGGTCAACACGATCGCGTTGTGGGCTTCCAGGCTGGTGGGGAACGTCCGGGCGGTGATCTCGGAGATCGCCTCGTACGGCGAGGCCCAGAAGTAGAACCGGCAGCCCACCGGCTTGGTGGCGGTGAGCACGGTGGTGCGGTAGACGCGGTCACCCTCGAGGTCGGCCATGCTGTTCGGCCCCTGCTCGAACGAGGACAGGATGTACGGGCAGGGCTTCTCGACCTCGCCCGCACTGGGGGATTGGCCCGGTGTCAGCGGTGCCACCGCCGTCGCCGGCTTCGGGACGAATGCGGGGCGCGGCGTGCTCCGTGTGCTCGTCACCGTGTTGTGGACGGTCGTGTCGCGCGTCGTGGTGACCTGCGTGTGCGATCGGGTGCACGCAGCCAACGCCAGGGTGGCCACGAGCAGCAACAGCGGACGCCGCACCAGCGGCGAGCGCAGGTGCCTTCGGCCCGGCCGCTGCCGTGGCAGTGTGGCGGTCATCGAGGGCGGCCCACGGCTACCCGGGCGGCCTGCTCGGCCAGGGTGTCATCGAGCGGCTCGAGGTCGGTGTCCGAACCGCGTCGCGCCAACGCCAGACGCAGCAGCTCGTCGGCGAAGCGCGGGCTCTTGGCCAGCACCGGCCCGTGCAGGTACGTGCCGATGACGTTGTCACGCACCGCGCCCTCGGTCCGGTCGCGGCCGTTGTTGCCGCGGCCGGACTGGGTGCTACCCAGCGCTCGTACCCCCGGCCCCAGCTCCGTGAGCCCGCTGTGGTTCTCGTAGCCGACGAGGCGGCCCGCGTCAGTGGTGTCGACGAAGTTGTTGCCGATGAGGCGCTCGGCCTGGCCGTGGGTGACGACGTCCAGCACCCCGGCTCCGGCGATGCGGCGGCCCTCCTGGGTGACGAACTCGTGCCCGAGCATCTGGTAGGTCCCACAGATCGTCAGCATGACGACGCCGTCGTCAGCCATCGCCCGCAGCTCGGCGCCGCGGCCGGCGAAGTCGGCACCGATCTCGCCCTGTGCGGCGTCCTGCCCGCCGCCGCCGAGCAGGATGTCGGCGTCGTGCGGCAGCGGATCGCCGACGCTCACGGGTGCGACCTCGACCGGCAGCCCGCGCCACTGCAGCCGGCACATCAGCACCAGCACATTGCCGGTGTCGCCGTAGATGTTCATCTCCCGCGGGTACAGGTGGATGAGCTTCATACCGCCTGCCCGATCCGCAGCAGGATCGCGTGCAGCGCCCACATCGCCGTGTAGGTGCTGAACACGACCACGTGCCCACCGGCGGGAACGGCCGAGACCGCCACCCGCACCGCCTTCTCCAGATCGGGCTCGACCTCGTCGACGTCGATGCCGTCATAGCGCAGCCGCACGGCCATGTCGGCGGCGCGGGTGCCCGCGGTCGAGCGGTGCGCGCCGCTGCTGGCCGGCGCGGCCAGGGCGGCGAAGTCCACATCCCACAGCCACGACACGTCACGTCCGTCGGCGTAGTCGTCGTTGATCGCGACGACGATGGCGTCGGCCCCCGTCACCCCGTCGAGTGTGCGCAGCGTCTGGCGAAATCCGGCCGGGTTCTTGACCAGCTGCAGCACCAGGCGGCGGCCGTCGACGTCGAAGGACTGACCGCGCCCGAAGGCCGGTGAGACCTTGGCCAACCCGGCGAGAACCGTTGCAGTGTCGAGCCCGAACGTGAGCGCGAGCGCGACCGCACCGGCGGCGTTCTGGGCGTTGTGCGGGCCGTCGGCACGCAGCAGCACCTCGTGATCCGAGCCCGCCACCCGCAGCGTGATGTGCGGCTGCTCGCCGGCCGGCAGGCTGCGCAGCTCGGCGCTGGCCGGCTTCGTGGACCGGGACACCGGGCCACCGTAGAGCTCCTCGTCGTTGGGGAACAGTTCCCGCAACTGCGGTGCCACGCCGTAGTAGCTCACCTGCGCGCCGGTGCGCTCGGCCAGCGCCGCGACGCGCTCGTCGTCACGGTTGAGCACCACGTGCCCTGTGGTCGCCGCTGCGACCGTGCCCAGCAGGCCGGCCGTGGTGTCGATCTCGCCGAAGCGGTCGAGCTGGTCGCGCATGACGTTGAGCAGCAGGGCGCGCTGCGGCGGCACGAGCGCGACGAAGCGCACCGCCCACGCCTCGTCCAGTTCGAAGATCCCGACGTCGAAGGGCAGCCGGCCACCCCACGTCGCGTGCTCGACGCACGCCGTGATCGCTCCCCGCACGAAGTTGCTGCCGCTGTCATTGGTCAGCACCCGGTAGCGCTCGCCCAGGATCGTCGCGATCATCTTGGTGGTCGTGGTCTTGCCGTTGGTGCCGGTGATCACGACGACGCCATCGTCCAAGCGCGCCAGCGCGCGGGGCAGGAAGCTCGGGAACACCTTCTCGACGACGAGTCCCGGCAGCGCGTTGCCGCGCCGCCCGAGTGCCCGCAGCGCCAGCAGGACGGACTTGCCGAGCCACACCGCGAGCAGGTTCATGATGCGTCCAGGCTACCGGCGGCCCTGCCCAGGCCCAGCGCAGACGCAGATGGGGCGTGCCGCCGAAGCGACACGCCCCACCCGAGCTGCTGCGGTCGGATCAGGCGGGGGCACCCGCCGAGAGCCAGCCCGAGTTCGGGCTACCTACACCGGTGACGTTGTCCCAGCCCGGGTTCGTGGTGAGGCTGGAGTCCTGGTTGAACGTCCGCACCGAGTAGCTGAGACCATCCGTCGCGTCCAGGCCATTGTTGAAGTTGGCCCGAACGACTCCCGCGTCCTTCGGAGCGCCCCGCACGTCAGTGAACTGACCTGTGGTGGCGTTCTGGTAGATGAGCGGGTTGAGCAGGCCGAGCCCGCCGCCGGACTTCTGCACCTTCAGGGCAGTCATGCCGGCGAACAGGGGCGAAGCCAGACTGGTGCCGCCGATGCGGAACTCGTCGTAGTGCACGCCCTCCGGGAAGGTCTGTGTCTCCCCGATCAGCATGCCGGTGTTCGGGTCGGCATCCAGCCCGACGTCTGGCACCTGCCGGTACGGCCCGGGCGCCACGCCGGTCTGATAGGTCGGCTGGTTGAACAGCGACGAGGTGCCGCCGCCGGCACCGTAGAGGAACCCGGTCGGTGTCCATGACTTGCCGTCGGCGGACAGGTTGTACTTCTCGGTGCCCCAACCCGTCTCATACGCCATCTTGCCGTCCGCGCCGATCGCGGCGGAGGTACCACCGACGGCCGTCGCGTATGGGTCGGAGGCGGGGTAGTCGACCTGCTTGATGGCGCTGTTGGCCAGCTCGTCACCGTTGTCGCCCGAGGAGAACATGAAGCTGATGCCCTGCGTGGCGCCCTGGAGGAAGACCATCTCGTACGCAGCAATCGAGTCGCTGGACTCGTTCTGCTCGAGATCGCTCCACGAGTTGGTGACCAGCTGGGCTGCGTTCTCCCGCACCACCCGCGCCAGCGTGTCCAGGAAGTCGGTGTCGAAGCAGCTCGCGGACGCGTAGTAGCGGATGTTCGCGCCCGGAGCCATGGCGTGCACGGCCTCGACGTCGAGGGTCTCCTCGCCGTACCAGCCGGACGGCCCGCAATCGGCCTGATGCGTGAACGTGCCGTGCGGGGCCTGGGTGAACTGGCCCAGCGGGTAGGAACCGTCGCCATGGGTCGCGGCGTAGCGATTCGCGTCGGCCAGGATCGTCGGCGCGGCGTACGCGTCGGTGATCGCCACGGTCACGCCGCTGCCGTCGAGTGTCGTGTTGCCCTCGTAGGCGGCGCGGAACTGCGGGCCGGTGTAACCACACGGGTTGTACGGCAGGTACTTACCGTTGAACTTCGGCAACGGGGTGTGGAAGTCGGCCTGGTACTTCGCCTGGAGCTGGCCGAAGGAGGTCGAGCACGGCCGGGCATTGCGGAAGCCGGCCGGTGGCGGCGCGGTCTTTCGCGGCGCCAGGCGGTGCGTCGTGGTGTCCAGGCCGGTGACGGTCAGGACCGAGCTGGCGACCGAGGCCGGAACGTTGAGCGTCGACGCGGGCGCCTGTACGGTCTGGCCGTCGTGGCGGAAGCGCTCGATGCTGCTGCCGAACGCCTTCTGGGCGGCAGCGACGGTGCCGCTGACGGTCAGGTAGCTGTTGTTGGGTTCGACGCCGGTGACCTTGAGGCCGGCGGACTTCAACCAGCTACGCACCTGGCTGACGGTGGCACTGGTCGTGCCGAACCGGGCCTGGTATTGAGCCGGGGTGAGGAAGTGACGATAGGCGGCGTTGCCCGGCGTCGAGTAGGCCGTGGCGGCCGCCTTCAGCGCGTCGAGCCCACCGTTAGGGGTGAGGTAAACCCGGGCGTTGACGGCCGACTTCGCGTTGGCATGCCCGAGATGCTGGGCGTGGCCGAGCCACGCCGGCTTGGTGTGCGGAACTGCCCGTGCCGCCGGCTGGGCCTGGGCGCCCTGTGGCACTGCCAGGATCCCGGCGACGAGCGCCGACGCTGAGATCAGCGTCGCCGTGATGGTGCGTTTGTGCATGCCTTGCCTCCACTCGTGATGGATCGATAGTGGTGCTGTTCCAGCCATGAGGCGCGGGCACCAAGCGACCACGCTAGGTGGCGGTTGGACGGACACGAAGCGTTCACGACTGTCCATTTCCTGCACGCCGGTACTGTCCACACGATCGCTAAAGCAGTGCTTTCCGGCAAATCGGGCGCACACCGTCCTCCTGCTACAGACTGGCTTCACGGGCGGGGCTGGCTGGCGCGCCAGCCAGCGGCCGGCTCAGCGGCCGGGCAATCCGGCCCGCACGGCATTGCTCAGGCGGCGATCGTGACGCCGAGCTGCTTGTCGGCGCTGAGCCGACCGCGGCCTGCGCCGGCGAACCGGCCGGACGTGGGCGCGACGTCTGTGTAGTCCCGCCCGGCTGCCACCGGCAGGTGCCGCGAGCCGGCCCGGCAGCCGTTGCACGGGTCGAACGCCACTGCCCGCGCCCGGTCGCCGTCGGCCACCACGACCTCGACCCACGCGTGCGTGCCGCTGTCGCCGAGAAGGTGCCCGGAGACGTAGCGCGCAGGCACCCCGGCTGCGCGGCAGACCGCGAGCGCCACGTGGGCGTGGTCCTGGCACACGCCGCGGGCGCCGGCCAGGGCCTCGGCGGCGGTCGTCGCGCAGGTGGTCACGCCGAACTGATAGCTGATCGCTGCGCGCACCTGCGCGCAGCATCGCTCGGCGAACTCCAGGTGATCACTGGAGTCGGCTCGGATCTGCGCCGCGAGCTCCCGGATCGCCTCGTCCGCAGCGGTGAGCCGGGTGGGGCGCAGCAGCCGCTGGTCGCTCAGCGCGGACGCCGGCAGCACGGCGTCGAGCCGTGGACCGACCCGCTCCACCACCGCGGCGACGGCGAACTCGATCGAGGCCGGCACCACGTCCACTCCGACCTGGACCACCACGTTGCCGTACGCGTCGCGGCGATTGCAGACCCGCGCGCCCGCGACGGAGACCTCGACCCGGTGCAGGCGCCGGCGCAGGTTGCCGTGCCAGGCGCGCGGCACGACGACGAGGCGGTGCTCGAGGTCGTAGGCGGGGCGGTCGTAGTCGTAGCGCAATCGCTGACGCAGGACGTAGGTGACCCGCTGGGCGGCGTCGAGATCCAGCTCGCCGGCATCGAGCAGCGGCCGGTCGAGTTGTGCCTGCGCCTCGTGCGTCATGCTGCCCCCTGCACCTCGTCGGACCAGACCGTCATCGCGTCCAGCACCGGCGCGCCGAACGTCGTGACCATGGCCACGTCGAGCGCGTCGCGGCCGCGGCCGATGACGACCCGTCCCTTGCGGGGCCGGTTGTTGCGCGGGTCGAAGGTCCACCAGCGGTCGCCGAGGTAGACCTCCATCCACGCCGCGAAGTCCATCGGCTCGGGCAGCGGCTCGACGTCCAGATCCGGGAGGTAGCCGAAGACGTAGCGGGCCGGGATGTTCAGCGCCCGGCAGAAGGTGATCGCCAGGTGGGCGAAGTCGCGGCAGACGCCCTGCCGCGACTCGTGCACGTCGGCCGCGGTGGACAGCGGCGTGCTGGTGCCGTAGCCGAACTGCAGGTGACCGTTGACGTGGTCGACGATCGCCTGCACCCGCCGGTAGCCGGGCTGTTCACCACCGAAGCGCTGCCAGGCCTCGTCGCCCAGGACGTCGGGCAGGACGTAGCGGCTGGGCAGCGTGTAGTGCAGCGCGTCGTCGGGCAGGGCCGTCACCGCCGTCTCCGGCGCGTCGAGGTCGACCTCCTCGGTGGCGTCGGGGACGACGACCACCGCGTCGTAGCGCACGGTGGACACCCCGGCCGGCAAGTTGAGCCGCTGGCAGTCGTTTCCGTACAGGTCGCTGTAACCGTGGCGTTCCAGATGCGGCGTGGTCAGCCAGGACTGCTGCATGAGGGTCGCCGGGCCGCCTGCATAGGGCTGCACCTGGAACACGGCAGGGGTGTCGATCGCGGCGTCGTACCTGAACTCGCAGCCGACCCGAAGGTGGCGTACGGCGCCATTGGTGACCATCGCGTCGATACTGCCCTTCTGTTGTTACCGAGCGGTTACGAAGTCTGGCCGTAACAGTCATCTGGTACGACTTGGGGATGGGGAGTCTCTTCGACGGCTACCACAGCGTGGCCTACGACGAGATGTTTGCCGGCAACGGCGCGCCGCACCAGCACACCAAGGCGCTTTTCGACGCCCTGCAGCTGCTCTCCAGCGCCGACCTCGACGAGCGGGTGGGGGTCCTGGACCGCAGCCTGCGTGACCAGGGCATCACCTTCTCGCACGCCGGGCAGGAGTGGATCTTCCCGCTCGACCTGATCCCCCGCCTGATCCCGTCCGCGGAGTGGGAGCGCATCGAGGCCGGCGTGATTCAGCGGGTGCGGGCCCTGGAGGCCTTTCTGGCCGACGTCTATGGCCCTCAGACCGTCCTGGCCGACGGCATCGTGCCGTACTCACTGGTGTCGAGCTCGACGAACTTCAACCGGGCGGCGGCCGGGCTGGAACCGGCGAACGGGGTGCGTGTGCACATCGCCGGCATCGACCTCGTCCGCGACGGCGAGGGCGTGCTGCGGGTGCTGGAGGACAACTTGCGGGTGCCCTCCGGCATCTCCTACGTCGTGGAGAACCGGCGCACCATGGCGCGGGTGTTCCCGGGGCTCTTCCTCGAGCAGCAGGTGCAGCCGGTCGCCGGGCACATCGCGCTGCTGCTCGGGGCGCTTCGTGGCGCGGCGCCCGCCGGCGTCGATGACCCCACGGTCGTGCTGCTCACCCCTGGCGTCTACAACTCCGCGTACTTCGAGCACGCCTTCCTCGCCCGCAAGATGGGCATCGAGCTGGTCGAGGGGCGGGACCTGTTCTGCCGCGACAACGTGCTCTACATGCGGACGACGCGCGGCGAGCGCAGGGTCCACGTCCTGTACCGCCGCGTCGATGACGATTACCTCGATCCGGTGCACTTCCGCTCGGACTCGGTGCTCGGCTGCGCCGGTGTCCTCAACGCCGCACGAGCCGGCAACGTCACCATCGCCAACGCGGTCGGCAACGGGGTGGCAGATGACAAGCTGACCTACACCTACCTGCCCGCCCTCATCGAGTACTACCTCGGCGAGCAGCCACTGCTGCCGAACGTGACCACCTACCGTCTCGACGAGCCGGACGTGCTGCGCGAGTGCCTGGGCCGCCTCGACGAACTCGTGCTCAAGCCGGTCGACGGGTCCGGCGGGTACGGGCTGCTGATCGGACCGCAGGCCAGCGACGAGGAGCTCGCGGCCACCCGCGCCGAAGTGCTCGCCAATCCGCGCGGCTGGATCGCGCAGGAGGTCGTGATGCTGTCGACCTCGCCCTCACTCGACGGTGACCGGCTCGCCCCCCGGCACGTCGACCTGCGACCGTTCGCGATCAACGACGGAGGGCACGTGCGCGTCGTGCCGGGTGGGCTGACCAGGGTGGCCCTGCGGGCGGGCAGCCTGGTGGTCAACTCCAGCCAGGGTGGCGGGTCGAAGGACACCTGGGTACTGACGTCGCGACCGGCGCGGGCGAACGAGGCGGACCTGCCCGCGCCGCTGCCCGCGCCCGCGGTCAGGGCCAGCGCACCGGACCTCGGGCCGCAGTCCGACCAGCCGCAGCAACAGCAGCAGGGCGGCCGGCCGTGCTGAGCCGGGTGGCCGAGGCGTTGTTCTGGGTCGGGCGCTACGTCGAACGCGCCGAGGACACCGCGCGGCTGCTCGACGTGCACTTTCACCAGGTGGTCGAGGACCCCGCCACCGACGAGGGCGATACCTGCCGCGTCCTCGCCGCCGTGATGGGGGTCGATGCCGACGTCCCGCAGGACATCCGCGAGACCCTGGAGGTCCTCGGTTACCAGTCCGACAACCCCAGCTCCATCGTCGGCGCCCTGCTCGCCGCGCGTCAGAATGCCCGCGGGGTCCGGGAGTCGCTCTCCGCCGACATCTGGGAGTGCCTGAACACCACTCATCACGAGCTTCCGCTGCGGATCGAGGCGGCCCGGGCGTTCGGCCCGGCACCGTTCTTCTCCTACGTGCGGCACCGGGCGGCCATGCTCGCCGGGCACGCCGACGCGACGATGAGCCGCGACCACGGCTTCGACTTCCTGGTGCTCGGGCGCAGCGTTGAGCGGGTGGACATGACGGCCCGCCTGCTGGCGGCCACGGTCAGCACCCCCTCGCCCGAGGACGGCTGGATCGCCACGCTGCGGGCGTGCTCGGCGCACGAGGCCTACCTGCGCACCTACCAGCGAGGCGTCGAACCGCAGCTCGTCCTGGAGTTCCTGCTGCTGGACCGGCTGTTCCCCCGCTCGGTGTTCCACGCCCTGGTCGTCGGCGAGCAGGCCCTGACCCGGCTCGACCCCACCGCCGGGCGGGTGGGTGCCGGCAACGACGCCCGCCGGGCGATGAGCCGGACCCGTACCGATCTGGAATTCCTGCCCGCCGAGTCGGTGTTCGAGGACCTGCCCACACGCCTGCACGAGCTGCAGACGGTGATGTCGGAGGTCAGCGATGCGGTCAGCCGGCGCTTCTTCGGCGGTTCGGCGACGATCGGCTGGAGTCTCGAGGAGTCCGTACGATGACCGCTCACGCGAAGCGCAACCTGGCCGCCGAGGCGGGATCGAGATGAGCTGGCGGATCGCCGTGCGGCACCGCACCGGCTACGAGTACGCCACGTCGGTCCGGGCCTCGTACAACGAGGCGCGGATGACCCCGAGCTCCAGCCGGGGGCAGCACACGCTGGAGTCCCGCCTGGACGTCAGCCCCGGGTCGCGGCCGCTGCGCTACGTCGACTACTGGGGCACCGTCGTCGATGCCTTCGACGTCCACGTCCCGCACTCCGAACTGGTGGTCACCGCCACGTCGGTGGTGCAGACCGCGGGCGCGCTCGATCCGCCGCCTGCGCTCGGGTGGGATGCGATCACCGAAGCCGGCGTCACCGACCGGTACGCCGAGCTGCTCGCGCCGTCGCGATACGTGTGCGTCGAAGGCGAGGTGACTGCTGCGGGGGCGGCGCTCGCGGCCGAACTGCCGCCTATCGAGGCCGGCCGGCAGGCCGTCGCCTGGTCACACGACCAGCTCAGCTACGAGCGGGGCCTGACCGGAGTGCACACGACGTCGGCCGAGGCCCGCGCGGCCGGACGGGGCGTGTGCCAGGACTTCACCCACCTCTGCCTGGCGGTCCTGCGCGCGATGGGGCTGCCGGCTCGCTACGTGTCGGGTTACCTCTATCCCACGGCGGGCCACACGGGCAGCACGCTCGGAGCCACTACGAGCGGCGAGAGCCACGCCTGGGTGGAGTTCTGGTCCGGGGATTGGGTGCCTGCCGATCCGACCAACCTGACTGCGGTCGGGGACCGCCACGTCGTCGTGGCCCGCGGCCGTGACTACGCCGACGTCCGGCCGCTGTCGGGCGTCTACCACGGCCCGCCGGCCGGGTCCCTGGGCGTCGAGGTGGAGCTCACCCGCCTGCGCTGAACCCCACCCCGCGCAGTCCTGCGCGCGGGGTGGGGTCAGCCGTCAAACGTCGACGGGTGTTCCAGCTCTGCCGTCAGCTGGCGACGGCCTTGTCGGTCTTGACGAACACCTCGGGGACCGGGTACATGCCCAGGGCGTAGCGCAGGATCGCTTGGTGCTGCTGGTCGATGATGAAGATCTGACTGGCGAGCATGATCGTTGCCTTCTCGGTGAGGGTGGGGATCGCCTTGAGGTAGGTCTGGGCGGCGATCTCTTCGAGCATCAGCGCGAGTCCTGCTGCGCCTGCGATGTCCTTCACCTTCCCGAAGGCAGCGTCCACCGTCGCCTTGAGGGCGGCGTTCGGTGTCGTGACCTCCGGCTGCCCGCCGCCCTTGATGGCCTTGTTCAGCATGTCGAGGTGGACCTGGTGCTGCGCCATGGCCGTCTTGACGTACTCGGCGACCGCGGGCGGGACCGGGCCGAGCTTACCGGCGACGGCAGCGTCCAGAGCGGCCTTGTAGGTGCCGACAGCGAGCACTTCCAGACCAGCAGCCAGGGTTGCGACCGCGAGGTCGCCGCCCCCACTGGCGCCGCTGCCACCGCTGCTGCTGGGGCTGTGCGAAGCACCGCTGACCCCGGCGCTCGGCGCAGCGCTCGACTTCTTGGACGACTTGCTGCTGGTACAGGCCGCGAGCGCGGCCCTCATGGTGGCCACACCGCCGGCGACCAGCACCCGCCGGCGACTCACCGCGGCTGGGGTGGACAGCTTCTCGCCCAGTCGAGCCATCTCGTCCGTGGGTGCGGCTGTAAGGGGCGTCACCTGGTCACTGCGGTTCATTTGACGGCTCCGGTTTCGGGTGCAGCGATGAGGGCGGGGTCGGTCATTTCCAGCGCGTCGGGGAAGGCGACGCTGCCGGCAGCGGCGGGCAGCTTGCCCAGATCCGCTCCGAGCGGGATCTTGATGAGTTGGGGCGCTCCTCCGGCCAGCAACGCACCGACGGCGCGGAGCGTGGCCAGGTGCTGGCACTCCACGCCCATGATGCTGCCCATGATCTCCTTGGATTTCATGTCGGTGAGCAGCGTCATGTTCACCAGGTAGGTGTCGGTCGCGACCTTCTCCAGACTGGACGCCAGCTTCACCACGTCACCCGGTGCCTTGAGCCCGGGCGCAGCGGAGGTCACTACCTTGAGGTACTTGGGGTTGGGGTTGTCCTGCACCTTGCCCCCGAGCGTCTTCGTCTGCGCCTGGAACGCCATCCGATGCTCGTCGTGCTGCATCATCGTGGTCTCCGCGAACTTCTTGACCACCGGGTTGCCGCCGGAGATGAAGGGCAACGTCAACGCCGTCTTGTAGGTGTTGACCGCCAACCGCTCCAACGATGAGGCGGTCTGCAGCACCTGGATGTCCAGCGGCGTGTCGGCGTAGGCCGGGCTGGCCAGCAGCCCGGCGAACATGGCACCGAACCCGCCGCTCAGCAGCCCGACCGCAGCCGTGCCGTAGCCCAGGCGGGTCAACGCCTCGCGGCGGCCGAGGTTGAACCGTTCGACCTCGTCGGAGTTGACCTCCTGCCCGCGACGTTCCTCCCTGATCTCTGCAAGCGCAGGCAGCGTCTGCCTGATCTGCTTGATCGCATCGACGTGCAAGTCCTGCGATTCGGCCATCAGCTCGTTGAACCCTCTGTCATCCAGAGTCATATCAGCCATCCTGATCAGCTAGGAAAATGGGCCCGCTCCCGTGGGGCTACCGATCACGCTAGGTCGCCTATAGCGGCGAGTGCGACTTTGCTGGCGAAGTGACGAGGAAGCTGTTTTGGCCACATTTCACGAGTAACCCGGAAAGCATCTCCGCGGCGACCAGGTGAAACCGGAACAGCACCGAAGAGCGAATGCACTAGCAAGCGACAGTGACTGACACTCGGCTAGCAACCAGCGGACACATGGACCTTGTGCCGCGTCAGGGGTACCGCATGACTGATTTCGAAACGTTCCGGAAGACTCTGGTTCCACTCAAGCGGGACCCCACAATCACCGTGCAGAAGCGCGGAACGATGTCGTTGAACAAGGCCGCCCAGGTGCTGCTCGGCGCCCCGGCAGCGGTCGAGCTGCTTTATGACGCGAGCGCACGCACGATTGGGCTACGCCCGGTCAGCGCGCGTGCCGATCACGGCTATTGCCTGCGATCCTCCACCGGCACTGACGCGGGACCCTTCGTGATCTCCGCGATGGCCTTCCTGCACTTCTACGACATCTATCCCGAGGCGACGCTGCGGTGGGTGGCCTACCTCGCCGGCGACGTGCTGTGCATCAATCTCGAAGACGACGCCACCGCCGTAACCAGCAACCGCGCGTTCAAGTCACCCACGCCGAGCGAAGCTGCCGTGGCAGATGGTGCGGAATTCGATGAGTTGAAGGCCCGGCGGGCGGGTCGGTAGGTCGAACGGCCCGGGGGTGCAGGACTAGCGTTGGCGCTCACGCCTGTGCGAGGGGGACCAGCGGATGAAGATCGGGTTGCACGTCGCGGATTTCACCTGGCCGGGCGGTCCGCCGAACCTGGCTACTGACCTCACCCGCGTGGTGACTGCTGCGGAGGACGCCGGATTCGCCCGCGTCAGCGTGATGGATCATGTCTGGCAGATCGGCATGCTGGGTCCGCCGGAGCACGCGATGCTCGAGGCGTACACCACCCTCGGCTATCTCGCGGCGCGCACGTCACGGGTGGAGCTGGTTGCCTGGGTGAGCGCGGTCGTCTACCGCGAGCCAGGCCTGCTGGCCAAGATCGTCAGCACCCTCGACGTGCTCTCCGGCGGCCGTGCCTGGCTCGGAATCGGGGCGGCCTGGAACGAGCCCGAGGCCAACGGCCTGGGCCTTCCGTTCCCGCCCACGGCTGAGCGCTTCGAGCGGCTCGAGGAGGCGTTGCAGATCTGCCTGCAGATGTGGAGCGACGACGACGGCCCCTACCAGGGCAAGCATTACCAGCTCGAACGCACCCTCAATTCACCTCAGCCCCTCACCAAGCCACACCCGCCCATACTCATAGGCGGCAGTGGCGAGAAGAAGACGCTCCGCCTGGTCGCCCGCTACGCCCAGGCCTGCAACCTGTTCGCCGGCCCGGAGGTCGAACACAAGCTCGAGGTGTTGCGCGGACATTGCCAGGCCGTGGGGCGCGACTACGCCGAGATCGAGAAGACCGTGATGATGCCGCTGGATCCCGGTGCGGACGGGCAGCACATCGGCCCGCTGCTCGAGCAGCTGCACGACCTGGCCAACTTGGGGATCTCTGAAGCGCACGGCATCGTGCCCGGAGTCTCGCAGCTCACCCCGCTGGAGTTGCTTGGGCAGCGCGTCATCCCGGTGGCCGCAGCCTTCTGACTCCGCAAGCGTGAGTGTGCTGCCGCGCGAGCGCTCCTCTCTTGACGCCCCGGCTCGCCGGTCGGGTATCCCCGTCCGGCACTCGGCTGATCGGGACCTGGGAAGAACTGGCTCCGGCGAGAGGTTGCGCTCCCATGACCTCCCCATCAGAGCGCACGATTCTTGCCTTGCGCGCCACTCACGAGGACATGGCGGCGGTGGTGACCGGCCTGTCGGATGACGAGCTCACCGGTCATTCCGGAGCGTCGGAATGGTCCATCGCCCAGGTTCTCTCTCACCTGGGCAGCGGTGCTGAGCTCTCCCTCGCGACGTTACGGGCAGCGCAGGGCGCGGCACCTGGACCGCGGAAGGACGCCAACCAAGACGTCTGGGATCGTTGGAATGCGCTGACCCCGCGGGAGCAGGCCGCCGGGTTCCTTGCCGCCGACGAGGAACTGGTGACGGCCTTGGAGGCGCTGACCGCCGAGCAGCGCAAGACGCTCAGCATCACGTTGGGTTTCCTGCCGTCGCCAGTGCCGCTGGCGGCCTACACCGGGATGCGCCTGAACGAGGCGGCTCAGCACAGCTGGGACGTCCGAGTGCCCCTCGACCCCGGCGCCGTCATCCCCGCGGAGACGGCGGCACTGCTCGCCGAGCACTTCGCGGCAGACCTGAGCTTCTTGCTCGGGTTCACCGGCAAGGCCGACGCGCTCGCCCAACCGGCCGTGATCGACATCCTCGGGTCCGGCTTCGCCCTGGTCATCGCGGACACGGTCAGCGTCACCACCTCGGCGTCGCAGCCCACCGCGACATTCACCGGGCCACTGGAGGCCGCGATCCGTCTGCTCGCAGGCCGCTTGACGACCCGGCACACCCCCGACGACGTCGAGGTCACCGGCAACGTGACGCTCGACGACCTTCGCCGGGTATTCCCCGGCTACTAGTCACCCCCAAGAAGCACGGCGGAGGGTGCCGGCGAACAGCTCGCCGCGCGATGACGTCACGGTGCGAGGTCGTGGGCCACCGCGTGCAGGTGCGGATCGTTGAGGGATTCCTGCACGCTGCGGGCAAAGAGCCACTTTCTCAGCCGTGCGGCATCGAGATCGAGCAGGTCGGCCATCCGCTGCGCGAAACCGACTGGGTCCGCACGCAGCCGCTCGGTGTGATTGAGCATGTGCTGCAGCGGGTCATACGTCGGATCGCCGAGGTAGGGCTTCGGATCGATGACCAGCCACGGTTCGCGCCTGGCCATGAGGACGTTGTCCGGATGCAGGTCCGTGCAGAGCAGCACTGCGCGGGCCGACGTACTGGGCAGGTACCTGAACAGCTCGATGCCGGCTCTGGCGATGCCGACGTCCAGTTTGAGGTGTGCGTCGGCGCTGGCGAACTTGTGCTCGAACTCATCGGCCCACTGCTCGCACATGCTCTGCAACGTGCGGAACGGATGGCCCGCCGTCGGCGTGATCCACAGTCGGCGCAACAGCGCGGCGACCACAGCATCCTGCTCGAGGGGCGGTAACACCTGCGACAGGGCCGTGCCGGGCTCGCAGGCCTCGAGCAACAGCGCGCTGCTCTGCCCCTCGGACACGGCATCGATCAGCCGCACCGTCCCGCCGCCATCCCAAGCCCGCAGGCCCTCGGCCTCGTGAGCGGCCTCCTCGTGCCACCGGCCGACCTTGAGCACGAGGCGCTCACCGGCCGCGTCTTGTGCCGGGGCCACCCAGGAAGCCGAGCCGCCCGGCTGAAACGGCGCACCCAGCGTCAGCGACCACCTCCGAGCAAGATCGTCGACCACTCCTGGCAGCGACGCCAGCCACGGCCGACGAGCCGAGACACCGTCCGCATCGTCGTCGACGTCTCGCACGAGATTGCGCGGCAGCTCGAAGCCGGACACTCCGTCATTCTCCTCGTTCCCCGAGGCTCTTTGCAGATCGGACCACTCAACCCGCAACTGGTCGGAGTGCTGAACGTGGACCGAGTTGAGCGCGACTGCGCATCCCGAGCACAGGATGGATCGTCGCCTTAGCCATCAGTTTCCCGGCGTCCGATTTTCCAGTGGAGAGAAACACTAGACGCTCATTCGTGAGGGCGAGGCGACCGAGCTTCGCCGTGAACAATGTCATGCCCATCTTCGGTCCCGCCCAGCAATAGATGCGCTCGGCCTGGAGCAGAATCTGCTCCTCAGTCATGCAGTCCACCGGTCAACCATGGCGGCAAGCGTGCTCCCCTGATTGGGGCCGCGCAACTTGACCATGGTGATCGAGTCTGCACGTGGGGCAGGTCGAGATCTGGCCCGGGACCAGACAACTCAGCCCGCGGACAAGCGACCGGACGTGTCAAACTGAGCGTGCGCGAATAGGCCTGGCGATCGCCGATCGGCCTTGTTGAACGAGCAAAAATGTGGCGTATGCGGGTGGCGGAGCCATGATGTGATCAGAGGTGATCGAAGATGACAGCTCGAACGAGGTTGCGCGCTCGTGGGGGGACTGGCCTGCCATGACCGAGACCAATGTGCTGGCCGGGCGCTACCGGCTCGATCGCCTCTTGGGCGAGGGCGCAATGGGTCGCGTATGGCTCGGCTACGACCTGTTAATCCACCGTCCTGTCGCGGTCAAGCAGATACTTTCTGCGGCACCTGATGCCGGGCTCGTCGAACGCGCCCTGCGCGAAGCGCGTTCAGCTGGCAGTCTGCACCATCCCAATGTCGTCGCCGTCCATGACCTACTCCTCATCGACGGACTTCCGCATGTCGTCATGGAATACGTCGACGGCTCGACGCTGGCCGAACGCATGGAGCACGGCCCGATGGATCCGCGGGAGGTCGCGGCCATCGGCAGCGGAATCGCAGCTGGGCTGGCGGCCGCTCATGCTATTGGCATCACGCACCGCGACGTCAAGCCTGCCAACATCCTCATCGACAAGGCCGACGTTGCGAAGCTCGCCGACTTCGGCATCGCTCGTATCGAAGAGCACCCAGGCATGACCGGAACAGGGACGTTGATCGGCACGGTCGCCTACATGGCGCCAGAGGCCGCTCTGGGTGAGCGAGTTGGTCCGCCGGCGGACATGTGGTCACTCGGGGCCACCATGTTCGCCGCGGTCGAAGGACGGCTGGTCTTCGAGGGGACGAACACGATCAACATCCTTTCGCAGTTGATCACCAAGCCGGTTCGGCCTCCTGAGCGCCCGACGCCGCTGAACCTGCTGGTCTACGAGCTGCTCGACCGTGATCCTGCCCGGCGCCCGACGGCTGCGCAGGCGCAGCTGCGACTCACTCAGATGGCCCAGCCGGTCCACGCACGTTCCGCCGAGACGATCATCTCGACGAATCTCCTTGAAACGCTCGACTCGGCAACAACGCCCGATCTCGCTGTACCCCAGCACCCTCGGCGCAGCCGTCGCAGGGTTGCCATCGTGGTCGCCCTCGCCGCCGTGCTCGCTATCGCGACATCCGCCGTCGTGCTGATTGCGACGGGTTCCGATCCGCAGCGTCCCACCACGCACGGTTCCACGCGCTCAAGTGGCACGGGGTCCACACCGTCAGTATCGTCCACTCTGTACAAGATCGGCTTTGTGGGCGCGCTTTCCGGCAGCTACGCGTTCACCGGTATCGAGGAGAAGCAGGGCGCCGCGCTCGCGATCGAGCAGGCTAACGCTTCCGGCAAGTACGACTTCAAGATCACCCTTGACGCACAGGACAGCCAGGGTGACCCGACAGGTGCAAAGCCCGCCGCAGCGACATTGATCGCCGACCCGAACGTTGTCGCAGTGATGGGCCCGGCGTTCTCGGGCGAGAGTGAGGCCGTCAACCCGGACTTCTGCGGCGCCAGCCCACCGATGCCGACCGTGACGCCGTCGGCAAGTAGTGGCACGCTCCAGGACCACGGGTGGAAGTGCTGGCACCGCATCATCCCGAACGACAATGTCGAGGGCTCGCAGGCCGCCGACTGGCTCGCTCGCACCGGTGCGCACAAGGTGTTTGTCCTGGACGACGCGAGCCCATACGGCCAGGGCGTCGCAAAGGCGATGGTCAGCGAGCTGAAGACGAAGAGTGTGACGGTGCAGACCCGCAGCGCGCCTGCTGCGACCACGAAGAACTACGACCCGATCGCAAACACCATCGTCACCTCCGGCTCCGATGTGGTGTTCTACGGCGGGTACGACGCCCAGGCGGGGTTGCTCGCCAAGTCGCTGAAGCGCGCAGGCTTCCACGGCAAGGAGGTCACCGGTAACAACAGCCTGAGCGCGACGTTCACCAAGAACGCGGGTGCGGCCGGCGACGGTTGGTACTTCACCTGTGGCTGCCAGGACCCGTTAAATGCTCCGTCGGCGAAGCACTTCCTCAACGACTACAAGAAGAAGTGGGGCAAGGATCCGTTCCAGTTCTCGCCCGAGGCTTTCGACGCCGCAAACCTGCTCATCGACGCGATCTCGAAGGCAGAGTCGAGTGGGTCGGTGACGCGCACCAGCGTGTTGACAGCGCTCAATGGCGAGGACTTCACGGGCATCACGGCGCAGATCAAGTTCCAGGCCAACGGTGAAGTCGTGCCGAGCAACCTGATCGTGACCCTCTACCAGCACAGGAGTGGTCAGATCAGCGGCCTCGGCAACATCAAGGAACTGAGCTAGAACGTCGTCGTGTATGCGAATGATTGAGATGGGGGCGAAAGCCGACGTTGCGTGGGTTCGGCCCCCATCGCGTGGGCAAAGCTACTGCGTACATTGCGAGTTGTCGTAAAGAATTCAAGGCGTGAGAGACCGTGCGAGGGAATCGCTGATAGGCGCTACCTGCTTGGTGGGAGGGAAGGCGGCTCGATGAGTCTTCTCGCCACTGTGGCGGCGAGCGCCGCGGGCACAAGGACGATCCGCTCTACAAGGTCCGCGGACTGGATGCACGGCTGGAGGCCGGGCTCGAGGCCGGCGACCTGAGCTGGGAAGACCCACCGCCTGGCACACGGTTTCCGCAACTTCACCAACTACCGCCTGCGGATTCTGCTCGTCGCCGACGCGTCACGCCCCTGTCGGCAGCGCCCGAACGATGCGTAAGTCCGAAGAGCCTCATTAGGACCCAACCGCCAACGGTGTCCACTATGACCAGACACAGGTGTCAACGATGTCGTGAGAGATCACACAGAGTGGAGACGAGGGGAATCGAACCCCTAACCCCCGCCTTGCAAAGGCGGTGCTCTGCCAATTGAGCTACGTCCCCTGGATGGGTCAGCGCGAGGTGTCGGAGGTTGCCTCGTGCCACAGCGCTGCGTCGGCGTGGCCGCGCCGCCGCTTGAACGCTGCCGCCGCGGCACCGGCCAGAGCCAGGACGAGGAGCACCTGCTTCTTCACGCCGACCACCCTTCTGCTGTGTGCGCACCGCTCTGAGGTCCGCTTCCCGTGGGCCTGGGAGGACTTGAACCTCCGGCCTCATCCTTATCAGGGATGCGCTCTAACCGTCTGAGCTACAGGCCCGGAAACGCGAAGAGTCAGACTACCGGGACGACCGGAGCCGCTCCAAACGGGTTCGCTCAGCGCTCGGAGAGCGTCAGCTCCACGCCTCCGACGAGATCGGCGCACAGGTTGTAAACCACCGAACCGATCGTCGACAGCGCGATGAACAGCACGATGTTGATCACGCCGATGATCGCGGCGCCACCGAAGACGACGCCCGCCGTCACCGGAGCCTTCGAGCCCGGCCCGTTGATCAGGACGATCGAGTGGTTGATCTTGCCGATAACCCCTGCCGCGTCGAGCACGCCGAAGAGCACGCCCACAACGATCAGCCACACGAAGAACAGTGCGATCGAGAGCACGCAGGAGAACTTGAGTACGGTCCACGGGTCGATATGCCGCAGCTGCAGGCGGGCCCGTCGGGGGCCACGGGGGGACTCAGCGCGCGCGGAAGTGGCGGCGGAGGGGGTCGCTGCCGCAGCCGGGGGCCGGGCCCCGACGACCGGGTTCGGCACGCCCGGGCCCGTGATCGGGGGGGTGTGAGTCGGGATCGCGGCACCGGCACCCGACGTCGGCGCGATGCCTCCCGGAATCGGCGGCGGCCCGCCCGGAATCGGCGGGGTACGGCTCGGAATCGGGGGGGTGCGAGTCGGGATCGAGGCACCGGCACCGGCACCCGACGTCGGCGCGATACCTCCCGGAATCGGCGGCGGCCCGCCCGGGCTGGGCGGGGTACGGCTCGGAGGCGTGCCGCCTGGAATCGGAGGGGCGTTACCGACCGGCTTCGCGCCGGCCGGCGCGGTGGGAGGCGCCGGCATGGATGCAGTGGGGCCTTCGACCTCAGTGCCGCGCTCACTGGCCGGCTTGCCCGAGACGGTGGTCGCCCCGAAGCCGTCGTTCGACGGCGCGTCCTGTCCCACTGTGCGGCCGCCGTAGGGCGGTGGCGTCGTCATCGCTACTCCTGCTCGTCCGGTTCGTCAGCGTTACGGGCGATGGCGACCAGCAGGACGCCGTCCGGCAGATTCATCAGGCGCACCCCCATCGTCTGTCGCTGGGCCCGCCGGACCTCTGCCGCCTTCGTGCGAATGACCACGCCGTCAGACGTGATGGCGTAGATCTCGTCACGCGGGCTGACCGCAACGGCGCCGACCAACCCACCTCGGGTGGACACGATACGCGCCGTCAGCACGCCCTTCCCGCCTCGCCCCTGCAGTGGATACTCGTCGATCCTCGTCCGCTTTGCGTACCCGCCCTCAGTCGCGACCAGGATTTCGACGGTATCGAGGGTGTCGCGCACGACCTCCATGGCCAGTAGCTCGTCGCCGGAGTTGAACCGCATCCCGAACACGCCGGAGGTGGCACGTCCCATCGGGCGCAGGGTGTCGTCGTCGGCCCGGAACCGGATCGACATGGCCCGGCGGCTGACCAGCAGCAGATCGTCCTCGGCCGAGATCAGGGCGGCATCGATGAGCTCGTCGTCGCCGCGCAGGTTGATGGCGACGATCCCTCCGGACCGGTTGGAGTCGAAGTCGGTGAGCTTGGTCTTCTTCACTAGACCGGCCTTGGTCGCCAACACGAGGTAGGGCGCCACCGTGTAGTCGCGAATCGTGATGACCTCGGCGATCGTCTCGTCCGGCTGGAATGCGAGCAGGTTCGCCACGTGCTGCCCGCGCGCGTTGCGGTTGGCCTCGGGCAGCTCGTAGGCCTTGGCCCGGTACACGCGGCCCTTGTTGGTGAAGAACAGGATCCAGTCGTGGGTGGAGGTGACGAAGAAGTGCTCGACGATGTCGTCGGTCTTCAGCGCCGCGCCTTGGACGCCCTTGCCGCCGCGGCGCTGCGCGCGATACAGGTCGGTCTTGGTGCGCTTGGCGTAGCCGGTGCGTGTGATCGTGATGACGACGTCTTCCTGGGCGATGAGGTCCTCCATCGACACATCACCGTCGTAGGGCACCAGCACCGTGCGTCGGGCGTCACCGTGTTTGTCGACGATCTCTCCCAACTCGTCGCCGATGATCTGCCGCTGACGCCCGGGCTTGGCCAGGATGTCGGTGAAGTCCTCGATCTCGGTGGCGATCCGGTCGTGATCGTCGATGATCTTCTGCCGCTCGAGCGCGGCCAGGCGGCGCAGTTGCATGTCGAGGATTGCCGTGGCCTGGATCTCATCGATCTCCAGCAGCGCCATGAGGCCGCCACGAGCAGCCTCAGCGGAGGCCGACCCGCGGATGAGTGCGATGACCGCGTCGAGCTGGTCGAGGGCCTTGAGCAGCCCGCGCAGGATGTGAATTCGCTTTTCGGCGTCGGCCAGCAGGTAGCGCGTGCGCCGGACGATGACCTCGATCTGGTGCTCGACGTAGAGGCTGATGAACTGATCCAGGCGCAGCGTGCGCGGCACGCCGTCGACGATGGCCAGCATGTTCGCGCCGAACGTCGTCTGCAGTTGCGTGTGCTTGAACAAGTTGTTCAGCACCACCTTGGCCACCGCGTCGCGCTTGATCGTGACGACGATCCGCATCCCGATCCGGTCGGAGGACTCGTCGTTGATATCCGCTATTCCGGCAACTCGGCCTTCCTTGGCCAGCATCGCCATCGACTCGACGAGGTTGTCGGGGTTGACCTGGTAGGGCAGTTCGGTGATGACGAGGACGGTGCGCCCCTTCACGTCGTCCTCGACGTTGACGACCGCGCGCATGCGAATCGAGCCGCGCCCGGTGCGGTAGGCCTCCTCGATGCCGTCGCGGCCCACGATCAGTGCCCTGGTAGGGAAGTCCGGGCCCGGGATGAGGGTGAGCAACTGCTCGCGCAGCTCCTCGTCGGTGGCGTCGGGGTGCTCGAGAGCCCACCGCACACCGGAGGCCACCTCACGCAGGTTGTGCGG
>QHCC01000072.1:0-203 GCA_003243915.1 Pseudonocardiales bacterium
GAGTCCATCTCGTCGAAGAAGACGATGACCGGAGTGCCCTCGCTGGCCTTCTCACGCGCGCGCTGAAACACCAGCCGGATATGGCGTTCGGTCTCGCCCACATACTTGTTCAGCAGTTCCGGGCCCTTGATGTTGAGGAAGTACGACGTCGCCCGCTCGTCACCGCCGCGGACTCGCTGCACCTGCTTGGCCAGCGAGTTGGC
>QHCC01000072.1:333-4260 GCA_003243915.1 Pseudonocardiales bacterium
CCGCCGATGTCGGTGTAGTCGAGATCGGGGACCTCTTCGAGGATCAGCTCCTCGACCTCGCTCTTGGGGATGCGCTCGTAGGCGTAGGACGAACGCGTCTCCAGCAGCAGCGAGTCGCCTACGCGCAGCGGGTTGTTGCGCAGCACATCAGCGAGATGGACGACGCGCTCCTCATCGGTGTGGCCGAGGACCAGGGCGCGGTCACCCCCCTCGAGAATCTCCTTGAGCATCACCACGTCGCCGGCACGCTCGTTGCCGCGGGCCGCGACCACGTTCATCGCTTCGTTGAGCATGACCTCCTGGCCGTGTGTCAGCGCTTCGACGGCGACCTCGGGCGAGACGGCCACCCGCAGCTTGCGGCCGGAGGTGAAGATGTCGACCGTGCCGTCTTCGTAGGCCTCGAGAAACACGCCGTAGCCGCTCGGGGGCTGGGCCAGCCGGTCGATCTCCTCTTTGAGCGACACCATCTGGTCGCGGGCCTCGCGCAGCGTCTCGGCGAGGCGTTCGTTGCGATCGTTGAGGGCGGCAACCCGAGCCTGGGCCTCCGCGAGACGGTCCTCGAGCAGCCGCATGTGCCGGGGAGACTCGGCGACCTTGGCCCGCAACAGCTCAAGTTCCTGCTCGAGGAAAGCCGTGCGGCGTCGCGCATCTGGATCACTCGAGTAGTCGTGGGACCGCGGGCCACTCTGTGGTTCGCGGGGCTCGTGAGCCATGCGGGCACCTCCAGATGTCGCGGAGCGGTCGCGAAATCTCACCCTACACAGCAGGGCCACTCCGATCGGGGAACTACCCTCGACGAGGGAACCTGCGCATCGTCGAAGGAGCTGGCAAGAAGTGAGCGAGCCACTGAGTGTCTGGATCGAGCAGGACCTGTGCACCGGCGACGGCCTGTGCGTCCAGTACGCCCCGGAGGTGTTCGAGTTCGACGTCGACGGCCTGGCTTACGTGAAGGACAGCTGCGGCGCACTGCTGGCCTCGCCGGGCGCCCGCGCGAACGTGCCCCCCGAGCTCCGGCTCGACGTGATCAGCTCAGCCGACGAGTGCCCCGGCGACTGCATCCACGTGGTGCGCGCCGCCGACGACGTCGAGGTCGCCGGGCCCGACGCCTCCTAACCACGCCCGCGGTTAGGGCAGGTGCGGGCGGAAGGGCTCGTCGGAGTTGCGCGCCTCGGCCGCCGGCGTCGACTTCGCCGATCGCCGTTGCCGCGCGGGTGCCGTCACACCGGGCGCGAGGCGCCGCGCGGTCACCAGGAACGCGGTGTGCCCGATCATCCGATGTTCGGGGCGCACCGCGAGTCCCACCACGTGCCACCCGCGGACGAAGGACTCCCACGCCGCCGGCTCGGTGAACCCGCCGTGCAGGCGCAGCGCCTCGACCAACCGGGACAGCTGCGTGGTGGTCGCCACGTAGCCGATGAACACTCCACCGGGGCGCAGGGCCTCCGCGACAGCGGGCAGCACCTCCCACGGGCTCAACATGTCCAGGATGACCCGGTCGAGCGGGTCGGCGGCGGGATGCTCGAGCGCGTCGCCGAGGTGCAGCGTCCAGTTCTGCGGCCGCACGCCGAAGAAGGTCTCCACATTGCCGATGGCGACCGCCGCGTGATCGGCACGCAGTTCGTAGGAGACCACCCGTCCGGTCGGGCCGACGGCCCGCAGCAGCGAGCAGGTCAGCGAACCCGAGCCGGCCCCTGCCTCGAGCACCGTTGCACCCGGGAAGATGTCCCCCATCGCGATGATCTGGGCCGCGTCCTTCGGGTAGATGACCGCGGCACCGCGGGGCATCGACAGCACGAAGTCGCTCAGCAGCGGACGCAGGGCGAGGTACTGGGTGCCGGCAGTGGAGGTCACCACGCTGCCCTCGGGCGCCCCGATAAGGGCGTCATGCGAAATGGCGCCGCGGTGGGTGTGGAACTGCTTGCCCTCGTCGAGAGTGACCGTGTGCAGGCGGCCCTTCGGATCACTGAGCTGCACCCGCTCACCGGCCCGGAACGGGCCCGAACCAGGAGCGTTCACGTGGCCACCCGCAGCGACGCGGCGAGATCGGCGGTGGCCAGTATGCCGGCCGGCGAACCGTCGGCGGTGTCGACCAGGCCGCGGGCGTTGCCGGACCAGACACGACGCAATGCCTCGGCGACCGAGAGGTCTGAGGGGACGAGCAGGCCGGGGCGGAGCAGCGCGTCGAGGCTGACGCCCGGCAGCCGCTGCGTCAGCTCCGCCATCCGGAGCGACTGCGAGGCGCCGAACCAGAGGTAGGCGGCCAGCGCGATGCTGAACAGGCCTGCCGTAATCCCCCAGGACGAGCGGTCGAGGACCAGACCCGATACGGCCACGAGCAAGGCCACCCCGCGACCGGTCCACGCCGCGACGCGGCTCGCGTTCAGCCGGGACAGTCCGAGCGCCCACGCCGCCGCCCGCAGCACGCGCCCGCCGTCGAGCGGCAGACCGGGCAGCAGGTTGAACAGGGCTACGACGAGGTTGCTCCAGATCAGCAGTGCGAGCAGTACACCGGGCAGGGTCGCGGCATCGACGAGCTGATATCCACCGGCGGCGGCACCGGCGATCAGCAGCGACACCATTGGCCCGGCGGCGGCTACCAGGAACTCGTCGCGGGCCCGGCTGGGATCGCGTTCCAGCTCGGACACTCCGCCGAGCAGGAAGATCACCACCCGGCGCACCGGATTGCCGAGCGCGAGGCCGACAGCTGTGTGCCCTAGTTCGTGCGCGAGGACGCAGCCGGCAAACAGCACCGCGAACAGGTATGCGGCGCTCGCGGTGACGTGCGGGACGACGTGGCTGACGATCGGGGCGTAGTAGATCGTGAGTAGGGCCCCGATCAGCAGCCAGGACGGGGCGAAGTAGATCGGTACGCCGAAGAAGCGGCCCGTGGGCAACATCCGCGCCGGAGGTCTCACCGGGGCCCGACTCGTCACTACGGCGATGCTACGGCTCCCGATTTGCCCGAACGAGTTACCGTTACTCCGGTGTCCGACGACGAGGAGCTCGATGCGCGCCTCGAGGCGCAGGTTACCTCGCGCCGCGCTGACGCTGCTCCGTCCAAGCGGGATCGCGCGGGCCGTAAAGGCCGCGAGGATAAGCCCGCGGCCGCCCAGCCGGGCGACGCGGTCGCGGCCGTGCCTCGCTCGCTCGAGCCGGTGCGCCCATGGCTTCGACGCGACTCGATCGACAACGAGCCGACGACTGCGACGGAACCCCCCGCGAGCAACGCACATCCGACCAGCTCCCAGACCCTCAATCCCGCTCGGCCGTGGCTGTTGTCGCCCGCCGGTGAGTCACATGATCGGCTTGCGGTAGGAACGGACCTGCGCGCCAACGCTCCCGGTGCGCCCGCGGACGGGCGAAGCGCGACGTCGCCTCTACTGCAGCCAGTGCGGCCGTGGCTTCGGCGTGCGGTGAAGCCGGGCGGGCAGTCGCAACCTGGCGCTACCGACGACGAGCCGGCTCCGGAGGCCGCCAGGCGACTCGGGCGACCCGAGCCTCGGTCGCTCGGCCGCCCCCTCGCGACCGAGCCACCGGTACCTGCGCAAGAGCCCGGGCCGGAGCACCAACGGGTGTCGCGCCGCGAGATGCGGCGGGTTGAACGCGGCGCCGCGGGTACGCCTGACACGTTGAGCCGTCCAGGACAGGACGCGCCGCCTGATGGTGACGTCACACCCCCAGTCGACGTGGCGCACGAGCAGACCAAGGCGCAGCCGCAGCCCGACCTCGTGCGTCGGCGGCAACAGTGGGAGCGGGAACAAGCGAGCCTGCACGCCGAACGGGCAGCGCTGTTTGCCGAGCGTGACACCTTGCTCTCGCGGCAGGCCGCGCTGTCCACGGTGCGTGACGCTGCGGGGGTCGCGGACACCGGGTCCGCCACGGGCACAGCGGAGCCCAACCCTGTCGAGGCCACGGTCACTGAGCCGG
>QHCC01000073.1 GCA_003243915.1 Pseudonocardiales bacterium
AGCTGGCTGGTGGTCGCGTTGACCTTGGTGCTGGCCAGGGCGACGTCGAAGCCTTCTGTGCGGTCGGGCTTGCGGATAAGCATGACCACGACTGGCCGGGTGTGAAACGGCCCGTACCACAGGCAGGTCGTCTGCCAGACGTGCTCGACGCGGGTCTTGCCGTCGGGGCCGGTGATCGTGGCCGGTTCAAAGACGGCGTTGGCGGCCAGCTGGGCGAGGCTGGCCATGCGCGCGCCCTTCAGCGCCGGTCGGCCGCGCTTGCCGGTCGGGGGTGGCGCCAGCTTGAAGACGGCGGCGTTGGTGCGCATCCTGGTCGTGACGGTGAGGCGGTCGGGCAGCCCGCGCCACGCCTTGGTGGCGTAGGCGCCGTCCGTGACCAGCTCCATGACTCGCGCCGGGAAGCGCGCGAGGATCATGTCGATCAGCGTTCTGGCCAGTTCGGGCTGGGAGGGCCGGTCGGGATGGGCGTCGTCCTTGGGGCGAAAGAGCCGGAACAGGATCGGCAGGCCGACCGGCCGGCCGCCCAGGCACTCAAGCTCGATGACGAGCACGACGACGACCCAGCAGTTGCCCCACCGCGTGCGGCGGCCCGAGCCCTCGGGTTGGGCGCCGTCGTGGAGGTAGTGCGCGCCCCACACGCGCCGTCCGGAGCGCCCGAAGAGCGTGTCGTCGACGGCCAGGCGGATCGGCGCGCCGGGCTTGACGAACACCGAGACCAGGAAGTCGGCCAGCCGCACGCCGAGCTCGTCAGGGTCCCAGCGCCGGCGGGCGAAGAAGTCGTGTGCGCGGCTGTGGTGCCACTCGCCGGCAAGCCCGGCGGCCTGCAGCATCCCGGTGACGGTGCAGTCGCAGATCCGGCCGACGAACCCGACCAGCAGCATGCTGAAGGTCTGAAATGTCGGTTGCGTGAAGGATGGCTGAAGCAGGGACAGCAGCCCGGCAAGCGAACTGGGCATGGCGGCGACTCCCGGTGTGAGGCCGCGGGAACGTCGCAATCGTCCCGCGGCAGATCGGCGTTGACGCCCACCGGATTCGGGGTCGCCGCGCCCACTCCTTGCCCTGCCGCGCGGGCTAGCCTTCGCCGTGTGGCTGACCTTCAGGCGATCGACCGCGAACTCGACGGGGCCCGCGAGCGCGACGACAACGATGCGCGCGTTCGACTGATCACGCGCGCGCTCGCGCTACCCGAGGCCCAGCCGCACCGCGCCGACTACCTCGACGAGCTCGCCTACGCCTACCAGCAGCTCGATCGCTTCGACGACGCGATCGACGCGATGCGCCAGGCGCTGGCCGCCGGCTGGGACGGCCAGCTTGACGACCATCCCAGCGCACAGGCCCTGATCGCTGATCTGCTGCTGCGCGCCGGGCGCACCGACGAGGCCGCCGACGCCTGGCAGCGAGCCGAGCGCGAGGACCCGCGCGACCCTCGGTTGCATCAGACGGCGGGCTGCGCCTACGCCGACGTCGGGTTGCACGCCACGGCACTGGGGTGGCAGACCACAGGGCTGCAGCTGGCGCTCGCCGCTGGCGAGGACGGCGACATGATCTGGATGCTCACCGGCGAGCGCGCTCAGACCCTCGACGCGCTCGGCCACCCGCCCGACGAGCTGCAGCTACGCGCCGAGGAGCTCGTGGAGCGCCAGGAGCAGGAAGAGCAAGCGCGCGTCGACGCGTTCTACCGTGACCGCGCCACCAATCAGCCCGTTGCCCCGCGGCGGGCGTCGATCGGCCTCGCCTGGTTTCCCGCCCCTGAGTACACGCGGGCGCTGGCAACCTGGCCGAGCTTTGCCGAGGACTACGAGCACGGACCCTACGCCGCTTACTGCGCCCGCCTCGAGCTGCTGCTTCGAACCCTCAAAGCCCAGGGCGTCGCGCAACTCGCGCTCACACCGATAACGATCGACGACTACCTCGCATGGTGCACCGAACACGACCGCAACCCCGAGCAATCCGACAGCCGCGCCCGCTACGCGACCGAACTCCTCAAGCGCGGGGAGGCCATCAATCCCTGGCCGCCACAACGCAACGACCGCTGCTGGTGCGGCATCGAACGCAAGTACAAGAAATGCTGCCTGCGCGCGGCCTAACTCACATCACGCAGCGCGCCCGAAAACCCCGAAACTCGAGGGGGCAGGGCATCGAGACATCGCCGTCGAAAGAAACAATGGCGTTTCTGCGTCTGAGAGAAAGATATGAGCGTCGGAGAGATCAAAGAGCTGCTCGAGCACATCGAGGACACGCACGAGCTCGTGCTGCGTCCGGCTGAGGGAGACGAGCTCGTCGTCGTATGGCGGGCCGCGCGTTCGGAGGCCAACGCGGCGCTGCGCGCCTGGCGCGTCACTCGTGGGTCGGAGTCCTACGCGGTGTATCGAGCCGCTGAGGACCGCGCCGATGCTGCGGAGGCGTCGCTGATCGCCCCTCGCTGCACCGAGGCCGCCTAGCCCGGCCAGCTCGCGTCGCCCGTCACGGCGCCGCGCAGCACCTTGAGGTTGAGCAGTGCGCATTTGCGCCGCGTCGCCGAGATCGGGATTCCCAGCAGCTCGATGACCCATTCCCCGTCGAGGTCGCCGATCTTCTCGAGCGGCATGTCGATGTACTCCTCAGAGGCGATCGAGGCCGACGCCTGGGAGATCGCGCACCCCTGGCCGTGGAAGCGCAGCTCGACGATCTTGCCGTCCTGCACGCGCACGTGGACGCCCATCTCGTCCCCGCACAGCGGGTTGTGGTCGTGCGCCTCGAGGTCGTGGGGATCGAGCTCGCCGAAGTTACGCGGGCGCTTGTAGTGGTCGAGGATGTAGTCGCGGTAGAGGTCGTCCATCTTTCAGTGCAGGCCGAAGACGTCCCGGGCGCCGGTCAGCGCCTCGATCAGCGCGTCGACATCCTCACGGATGTTGTATGGCCCGAAGCTGGCGCGAGCGGTGGCCGGTACGCCCAGCCGCCGCATGAGCGGCTGCGCGCAGTGGTGGCCCGCGCGCACGCAGACGTTCTCGCGCCCGATCAGCTCGGCGATGTCGTGCGGATGCACGCCCTCGACTGCGAAGGAGATCACTCCGCCGCGGTGCTCGGTCTCCGGCGGACCGACGACGCGGACGGCGGGCAGCTCTGAAAGACGCGCCAGCGCATAGACGGTCAGCTCCCGCTCGTGCGCGCGCACGTTCTCCATCCCGAGCAGCGACAGGTAATCGATCGCGGCACCGAGACCGACGGCTTCCGCGATCATCGACGTGCCGGCCTCGAACTTCCACGGCAGGTCGTTCCACGTCGAGTGGTCGAGCTCCACCGACTTGATCATGTGCCCGCCGACGATGAAGGGGCGCATGGCCTCCAGCAGCTCGCGCCGGCCGTGCAGCACGCCGATGCCCGTGGGCCCTAGCGCCTTGTGGCCGGTCCAGGCGTAGAAGTC
>QHCC01000074.1 GCA_003243915.1 Pseudonocardiales bacterium
CCCGCCTGCAGGTCGAACATCCGATCACCGAGTGCACGACGGGCCTGGACCTCGTCGCGCTGCAGCTGCACATCGCCGACGGTGGCCGGCTCTCCCCCGCACCCCCGGCGGCGAACGGCCATTCGATCGAGGCCCGCCTCTATGCCGAAGACCCGGCCGCCGGCTGGGCACCGCAGAGCGGCACCCTGCACCGCTTCGCCGTCCCCGGCGCCAGCGTGGAGTTCGCGGCATCGACCCGAACCCGCGGCATCCGGCTGGACAGCGCAGTGCACGACGGCTCGTTCGTCGGCATCCACTACGACGCCATGCTCGCGAAGGTCATCAGCTGGGCCCCGACCCGCGACCAGGCGGCGCAGCTGCTGGCCGGCGCCCTCGAACGGGCCACGATCCACGGCCCGGCCACAAACCGCGACCTGCTCGTGAACGTCCTACGCCACGAGGCCTTTCTTGCCGGTGAGACCGACACGGCGTTCTTCGACCGGCACGGCGTGGACGTCCTCGTGGCCGCGTCGGCCAACCGGGATGTCGAGAGACTGTGCGCCCTCGCCGCCGCCCTCGCCGGTGACGCGGACGATCGTGCCAACGCCCGAGCTCTGGGCGGCATCCCCAGCGGCTGGCGCAATGTCGTGAGCCAGCCCCAACACGTCACCCTGCGCGGCCCGGGCGGTACGCACGAGATCGTCTACCGGCATACCCGCGCCGGGCTGAGGGCCGACGGTTTCGCCGGCGTCGGCGCGACCTCGGCCGCGCCCACGGAGGTCGTGCTCGACGACCGCGGGGTGCGGCGGGCATTCATGGTGGCCCGCTACGGCACCGAGGTGTATGTCGACTCGGCGCTGGGCACGGTTCGCTTCACGGCTGAGGCACGTTTCGCCGACCCTGCCGACCAGCTCGCGCCCGGGTCCCTGCTCGCGCCGATGCCGGGCTCAGTCGTCCGGATCGCCGCCGCGCTCGGCGACGAGGTGAGCGCCGGCCAGCCGATCCTGTGGCTCGAAGCCATGAAGATGCAGCACCAGGTCAGCGCCCCGCGTGCGGGCGTCATCGCCGAACTGCCCGTTCGGGTTGGACAGCAGGTCGACGTGGGTGCGGTCCTCGCCGTCCTGGCCGTGATCGCCGCTGAGGTGGCACCAGAAGGGGACACTCCTCGATGAACTTCACCGAGACCGAAGAGCAGCAGGCGCTGCGCAGGGCGGTAGCCGACCTGGGGTCGCGCTACGGTTTCGTATACACCCGCAGCAAGGTCAAGTCCGGGCAGCCCACGGACGAGCTGTGGCTTGAGGCCGGCAAGCTCGGCTTCCTCGGCGTCAACCTGCCGGAGGCTTACGGGGGCGGCGGCGGCGGGATGTACGAGCTCGCGCTGGTACTCGAGGAGCTGTCCGCCGCGGGCTGCAGCCAGCTGATGATGGTCGTCTCGCCGGCCATCTGCGGCACCGTCATCGCCCGGTTCGGCACCGACGCGCAGAAACAGCGCTGGCTGCCCGGCATCTCTGACGGCTCCATCATCATGGCCTTCGGCATCACCGAACCCGACGCCGGCTCGAACTCACACAAGATCACGACGACGGCACGCCGCGACGGCACCGATTGGCTGCTCTCCGGCCGCAAGATCTACGTCAGCGGCGTTGACCGTGCCGACGCGGTACTCATCGTCGGGCGGGCCGCAGACGGGAACAACGGAAAGGGCCGGCTCAAGCCGGTGCTGTTCGCGATGCCGACCGACTCGCCGGGCTTCGAGTACCGCGCGATCGAGATGGACATCGCGATGACGGACAAGCAGTTCCTGCTGTTCATGGACGACGTCCGGTTGCCGCCCGATGCGGTCATCGGCGAACGGGACGCCGCCATGGCGCAGCTGTTCGCCGGCCTCAACCCCGAGCGGATCATGGCGTCGGCGCTGTCGGTGGGCATCGCCCGCTACGCGCTGGACAAGGCCGTCCGCTACGCGAAGGAGCGCTCCGTGTGGGGTGCGCCGATCGGCTCGCACCAGGGGCTCGCACATCCGCTCGCCCAGGTGAAGATCGAACTGGAGCAGGCCAAGCTGATGATGCAGAAAGCCGCCACGCTCTATGACCTCGGTGCGGACCTGGCGGCCGGCGAGGCGGCGAACATGGCGAAGTACGCGGCCGCCGAGGTCGCGGTGCGCGCAACCGACCAGGCTGTGCAGACGCTGGGCGGCAACGGCTTCGCCAGCGAGTATGGGCTGGGCGCACTGCTCGCGACGGCGCGGGTCGGCCGGGTGGCGCCGATCAGCCGCGAGATGGTGCTGAACTACGTGGCGCAGACCAGCCTCGGCCTGCCGAAGTCGTACTGATCATGTTCGCGACGATCCCGGGCGCGGCGTTCCCCGTCGGCCGGCAGCGGGGCTTGCTGCACTACCTGGGCCGCAGCTGCCGCAGGCGCAGGAAGATCTCTGGCGTCATCACATCTGCGGGAAGATCACCACGAGGGAGGCGCGTGTGACCGAGCAACGCGGGCGGAGCGAGCTATGAGCCCGGAACTGGTGCACTACGCGGTCGATCGCGCGATCGCCACCGTCACGCTCGACTCGCCCGAGAACCGCAATGCCCTCTCGGCACAGCTCGTCGGCGAGCTGTCGGCACACCTGCAGGCAGCCGCCGCCGACGGCGCCGTCCGTGCCGTCGTGCTCGCCCACACCGGCACCACGTTCTGCGCCGGCGCCGACCTGAACGAGGCAGCGGCCGAGGGCGGACCGGAGCAGGCAACGACCCGCATGCTTGCGCTGCTGCGCTCGATCGTCGAGCTGCCCAAGCCGGTGATCGCCCGGATCGAGGGCCACGTCCGTGCGGGCGGGCTCGGCATCGTCGGCGCCTGTGACATCGCCGTGGCCGGGCCGGCGTCGTCGTTCGCGTTCACCGAGGTTCGCCTCGGCCTGGCCCCGGCGATCATCTCGCTGACGACGCTGGGCAGGATGAGCGAGCGGGCGGCGGCGCGCTACTACCTCACCGGCGAGCCATTCGACGCGCCCACCGCCGCGGCGGCCGGATTGATCACCACGGCCGTCGACGACGTCGACGTCGAGGTCGCGGCCATCACCGAGGCCCTTCGCGGCTGCTCGCCCCAGGGCCTCGCCGAGACCAAGCCCTTGACCACCATCGGCGCGGTCGTCGCGTTCGAGCAGCGGGCCGAGCAGGTGCACCGTCAGTCCGCCCGGCTGTTCGGTTCGGACGAGGCCCGCGAGGGGATGACCGCGTTCCTGCAGCGTCGCCCACCGAGTTGGGCGGCGCCGGCATGACCACCACAGCGGCCCGGGCGCCGCAGCAGGACCGCAGCCGGGCCACCCGGGCGCGTCTGCTCGAGGCGGCGATCACCTGCCTGGCCGAACTCGGCTGGACGGCCAGCACGGTGGCGGTGGTCGCCGAACGGGCCGGGGTCTCGCGCGGCGCCGTCCAGCACCACTTCCCGACCCGGGAATCCCTGTTCACCGCCGCCCTCGAACACGTCAGTCAGGTGCGGGCCAACGAGATGAAGCGCGAGCTCGCTGAGCTGCCCCGCGGCGCGAGCCCGGACACCGCCGCCGTAGTAACGCTCGTCATGAGCCTGTTCACCGGGCCGCTCTTCCGGGCCGCCCTGGCGCTTTGGGTCGCCGCGGCCGCCGAACCACAGCTGCGCGAACAGATGATCCCGCTCGAGGCGCGCGTCGGCCGCGAGATCCACCGCGTGGTCGTCGAACTGCTCGGCGTCGACGAGCGCGAACCGGGCGTGCGCGAGACCGTGCAGGCCACCCTCGACCTGGCGCGCGGTCTCGGCTTGGCGAACCTGCTCACCGACGACGGTCCGCGGCGCGCCCGGATCACCGACCAATGGGCCCGCATCCTGGACCAGGCGTTGCGGTAGCGGCGCGGGGTCCGGTCGGGGATATGACCGGGCACATCCCCGCCATCAACCACATACCGTCTAGCGGACGCCCTCGCGATGCAGGATGCGGGCGAGCATGTCGTCGTCCTCGCCGGCCCCCCGCCGCCGCCGCCCGCCACCGCCGCCGCGGCCGGGGGGGTCGACCTGAGCGGCCCCGTTGCTGTTCGCGTGCCGGCCGCTGCCCGCCGCGGGCTCGCGGGTGCCGATCACCGGGCCCGTAGCGCGGTCGGTCGAGGCCGCAGTGCCGTCGAAAGAGCTGCGGTCCGGGCCCACCTCGATCGGGTCGAGTTCGAAGTCGGTGAACGGGGCCAGCCGCGGCATCGACGCGAACGGGTCCGCGTCGACCTCGGCCGGTCGCGGCGTGGGCGCACCCGGCTCGGGGCGCACCGACTGCGGGGCGATCGGCTCGGGCGAGATGGGCTGCGGCGCGATCGGCTCGGGGGCGATCGGCTCGGGGGCGATCGGCTCAGGCGAGATCGGCTCAGGCGGGGACGGCTCAGGCGGGGACGGCTCAGGCGGGGACGGCTCGGGCGACGGCCCGGGCGGGGACGGCTCGGGCGCGGACGGCTCGGGCGCGGGCGGTCGCGGACCCACTGGTTCGACAGCCGCCGGTGCGGGTGGGTTCGGGCCGGCGGCGTAGGCCTCGCTCACCGCGGGATGGAGCGCCGGCAATGGTGCCGTGGTGAACATCGGCCGCTCCTGCACCCCCGAGATGAGCGCGGTGTGTGTCGCCCCGAGGGAGAAGGAGCCGACTTCGTTGGGCTGACGGGACACCATCAACTGCCTCACCTCGTGCTGCAGCGCCTCGATATCCGAACCGATCACCCGGGTCGTCTCGATTCGCTCCATGCGTAACTGACCGCCGACCTTCTCGACGAGTTCGCTGCGCAGCGCGGCGACATCGGCGCGCATCGACGCCAGCTCGGCGCCCATCGCGGCTTGGACCTCGCGGCGCAGCATCTCCGCGAGGCGGTATTCGTACTCGCGGCGCGCGGCCGCATCGTCGGCCCGCGACAGCTCACCGGCTCCGCGGACGTCGACGGCTTGGCCTGGCTGGGCGAGCAGGACCGGCCGGCGGGTCCCGAACACGCCATAGGCGGCGAGCAGGACCGCCCAGAACCCGAGCAGCGCGCCGATCGTGGCTCCCTTTCGGGTGTCCGTGGTGACGATCAGCCAGACGGCGACGACTCCGAGAACGACCGCGAGCGCCATGCTGCAACCGCGCAGCACGGCGTGCAGGCGGTCGTGACCGCCGCGGACGCCGTCGTCGGAGCGCGTCATCGGGCCAGTTTAGACGCCCCCCCGAAATCGGCTGAGCCGTCGGCCAGTGGTCTGTCCGGGTATGCCTGCTCACCTCCGACATAGCACTAAGCAGGTTTGCCGCGGTCATCCGGCTCGCGGCTGCCCGGATCGATGCCCGCCCGCTCCAGGAGCAGCCCCGCCGCCACCAGCAACAGCGCCGCCACGAGCAGGAATACCGCCACCCGGGTGTCGCTGCCGGCCGAACGCACCATGTCGGCCTCCGGCGCCACCCGGATCAGCAGCGCGACCGCCGCGCCGACGACGCCAGCCCCCACCAGCGAGGACGCCTTGCCCAACGCGACGCAGCGGGCGATGACTATCGCCGCCATGGGCCTGGCGTCGGGGTCGTGGCGCACCGCGGCACGCACCCGGCGGGCGGCCACGAGTTCGGCGACGGCGAGGGCGGCCAGAGGCACCGGAACGAAGGTCTGCAGGGGCGGTAGAGCAGAGTAGGACACCCGCAGCAGGACGTAGACCGTGATCCCGATGACGACGAAGGGGACGGCCAGATCGAGGGGGCCGGTGCGCCGCATCTCAGGCCACCGCCAGATCCGGCCGGGCACGCACGTTGGCCACCTCGTCCGGCGGCAACGCGGCGAGCAGGTCGCGCACCGGGCGGCCCGAGAGATGCGCGTCGGGCTGGACAGCCAACCACGGCACCAGCACGAACGCCCGCTCGACGGCATGCGGATGAGGCAGGGTGAGGACCGGGTCGTCGCTGGTCACCTGGTCGACGGTGACCACGTCGACGTCGAGCGTCCGGGCTCCCCACCGGACCTCGCGGGTCCGTCCGGCGGCGCGCTCGGCGGCCTGCGCCCGCTCCAGCCAGTCGCCCGCAGACGCGCCCGGGTCGGCGGCGACCAGGACCGCATTGAGGAAATCGGCCTGCAGCACCGGGCCCCAGGGCGCTGTCTCGTACACCGGCGAGACGGCGATCAGCCAGGGACGGAATGCCGTGACCGCGCCCCGCATCGCAGCCAGGCGATCACCGAGGTTCGACCCGATCGAGAGCACCGCTGTGGTCATCGCCGCAACCCGGCGTCGAGTGGTGGACCGCTGTGGGCTCTCATGTTCGCCCGCGCCGGATCGTCACGGCTACGTCGGTGAACACCAACGGGATGGGTGCGTTCGGTTTGTGCACCGTGACCGTCACGGCGGCCACCCGCTCGTCAGCCAGGCACACGGCGGCCAGCCGCTCGGCCAGCGTCTCGAGCAGGTTCACCGGCCGCCCCTCGATGACGCTCGCCAACCCGTGCGCGAGCACGCCGTAGTCGACAGTGTCGCCGAGCCCGTCCGAGGCCGCCGCCACCGAGACGTCGAGTTCGAGGACGACGTCGACGACGAAGTCCTGCCCCTCGCGCCGCTCGACGTCGAAGACACCGTGGTGGCCGCGCACCCGAAGACCGGTCAGCTCGATCCGGTCGGTCATCCGCACCCCCGCCCGCTCGCGGCGGCGACGGCCAGTGCCGCATCGACCGACGGTCGCACCGCGTGCACCCGCACCCCCCAGACCCCGCGCAGCGCCGCATAGGCGGTGAGCGCCGTGGTCGCGTCCTCGCGTCCGCCCACCGGGCGCGGCACGCCGTCGGCCGAGGCCAGCAGCGTCCCGAGAAACGACTTGCGCGACGAGGCAACCAGGACCGGGAACCCCAAGGCGACGAGGCTTTCCAGCGACGCGAGCAAGGCCCAGTTGTGCGCGGCCGTCTTGGCGAAGCCCAGCCCGGGATCGAGTACCAGCATGGCGGGGTCCACACCGGCAGCGAGCGCCGCGTCGACTCGTGCCGCGAGCTCACCGCGCACCTCGGACCCGACGTCGTCGTAGTGCGCCAACTGCTGCATCGATGCACTGTGACCCCGCCAGTGCATCAGGATCCACGGGCACTGCGCGTCGCGCACGACACGCGCCATGTCAGGATCACCGAGCCCGCCCGACACGTCGTTGACCACCTCGGCGCCGGCCTCGATCGCCACGGCGGCCACCGACGCCCGATAGGTGTCGATGCTGACCGGAATGCCGTTCGCAGCCAAGGCTTTGATCACCGGAAGCACCCGGTGCGTTTCCTCGCCCGGCTCGACCCGCCGCGCGCCCGGGCGAGTGGATTCACCGCCCACGTCGATCAGGTCGGCGCCCTCGGCCCGCATCTCCAGCGCGTGCGCAACCGCGTCGTCGACGCTCGTGTACCGCCCCCCGTCAGAGAAGGAATCCGGGGTCACGTTCAGCACGCCCATGATCACGATCCGGTCCGCGCGGGTCGGCAGCTCGCTCATCGTCCGAGGATGAGGCTCAGGGCCTCGGCTCGGGTTCGCTGGTCGGACTTGAAGATGCCGCGGACCGCCGAGGTCATGGTGATCGACCCCGGCTTGCGCACCCCGCGCATCGCCATGCACAGGTGCTCGGCCTGGATGACGACGATGACGCCGCGCGGCTCCAGCCGCCGCATGACCGCGTCGGCGACCTGGCCGGTGAGCCGCTCCTGCACCTGCGGGCGGCGCGCGTACAGGTCGACGACCCGGGCCAGCTTGGACAGGCCGGTGATCCGGCCGCTCTCGCCGGGGATGTAACCGACCGCGGCCGAGCCGTGCCAGGGCACAAGGTGGTGCTCGCACGTCGAGTAGAGCGCGATGTCCTTGACCAGCACCAGCTCGTCGTGGTTCTCGTCGAAGGTGGTCTGCAGCACGTCGTCGGGGTCGACGAACAGGCCGGCGAACACCTCGGCGTAGGTCCGCGCGACTCGGGCCGGCGTCGACTTGAGTCCCTCGCGGTCCGGATTCTCGCCGACCGCGATGAGCAGCTCGCGCACCGCCGCCTCGGCCCGATCGAGGTCGACCCGCCCGGTCGGTTCGGACTCATTCATCGCGGGACAGGGTGAGGACGCACGGGCCCGCGAGTCGGGAGTGAAGCCCGACCACAATCGCCGAGGTCACGCTGGTCCCTGGCCGCCGCCTTGCCCGTACTGGCTCGGCGTGTCATACGCAGAGCCCGCCGGCGGCGGGTAACCGCCGTACGGAGCGCCCTGGTGCTGTGGCCCGAACGCGCCTGAGTCGGCGGGAGGTGCGGGCGCATTGGGGTCGGGTTCCAGCCCCGGCAGCGCCTTGCTCTGCCCGTTGGCCGAGCCGTTGGCCGAGCCGTTCGCGGTGACGGGCTTGCGCATCGACACCGGGATCTCGACCGGCGGGCGGTCACTGGGCGTGCGCTTGCCGAAGCCGGCGAACGTGCTGTGCGGCGGCCGCTTGCGCACCGGCGCCAGGATCCGCTCCAGCTCGGGCTTGGCCAGCGTCTCGCGCTCGACGAGCTCGAGCACCATCGCGTCGAGAACGTCGCGGTACTGGGTGAGAATCTCCCACGCCTCGTCGTGGGCGGCCTCGATGATGTCGCGCACCTCGCTGTCGATGCCGGCCGCGATCTCCTCGGAGTAGTCGCGCTGGTGGCCGTAGTCGCGGCCCATGAACGGCTCGGCGTCGCCGGTGCCGTACTTCACGGCCCCCAGCTTCGTGCTCATGCCGAACTCTGTGACCATTGCGCGGGCCAGGGAGGTGGCCTTCTCGATGTCGTTGGACGCGCCCGTAGTGGGCTCGTGGAAGACGAGCTCCTCGGCGGCGCGGCCCCCGAGCGCGTAGACGAGCTGGTCGAGGATCTCCGAGCGGGTCTGGGTGTAGCGGTCCTCCAGCGGCAGGACGAGCGTGTGCCCGAGCGAGCGCCCGCGCGGCAGGATCGTCACCTTGTGCACCGGGTCGAGGTTCGGCATCGCCCAGGCGGTGAGCGCGTGGCCGGCCTCGTGGTAGGCCGTGACCCGCTTTTCCTTGTCGCTCATCGCGCGGGTCTTTCGTTCTGGCCCGGCGATGACGCGGTCGATGGACTCCTCGAGCGCCTCGGTGGTGATCAGGCGGCCGTTGTTGCGGGCGGTGAGCAGTGCGGCTTCGTTGATGACGTTGGCCAGGTCGGCGCCGGTGAAGCCGGGCGTGCGGCGGGCGATCACGCCGAGGTCGACGTCCTGGGCGAACGGCTTGCCCTTGGCGTGCACCTTGAGCACCGCCTCGCGGCCCAGCACGTCCGGCGGCCCGACCGCGATCTGGCGGTCGAAGCGGCCCGGGCGCAGCAGCGCGGGGTCGAGGATGTCGGGCCGGTT
>QHCC01000075.1 GCA_003243915.1 Pseudonocardiales bacterium
TCGTGCACCTGCAGCAGCAGCCGGGAGCGCAGGCCTGCGTCAGCCAGGCCGCGGTGCACCCCGAGCATCGCCACCTTGATGATGTCGGCGGCGCTGCCCTGGATGGGGGCGTTCAGCGCCGCACGCTCGGCCATCTCGCGCAGGTTGCGGTTGTCGCTGTTGAGCTTGTCGAGGTAGCGGCGCCTGCCCATGATCGTCTCGGTGTAGCCGGTCTGCCGCGCGCCGGCCACCACCGAGTGCAGGTAGTCGCGCACCCCGCCGAAGCGGGTGAAGTAGGCGTCCATCTGGGTGCGGGCCTCATCCGGCGTGATCTTGAGTTGCTTGGCCAGCCCGAACGCGGACAGGCCGTAGGCCAGGCCGTAGGACATCGCCTTGACCCGCCGGCGCAGCTCACCGTCGATCTGGTCGGGCGGCAGGTCGAAGGCACGCGAGGCCACGAACGTGTGCAGGTCCTCTCCAGTGGTGAACGCCTCGATCAGCCCGGCGTCGCGTGACAAATGCGCCATGATGCGCATCTCGATCTGGCTGTAGTCGGCGGTCATCAGCGACTCGAACCCCGCCCCGACGGTGAACGCCTCGCGGATGCGCCGACCCTCGGCGGTACGCACCGGGATGTTCTGCAGGTTCGGGTCGGTGGAGGAGAGTCGACCGGTCGCCGCGACAGTCTGGTTGAACGTCGTGTGGATGCGGCCGTGGTCGTCGATCAGAGGCAGCAAGCCGTCGACGACCGACTTGAGCCGTGCCACCTCGCGGTGGCGCAGCAGCAGTTCGAGGACGGGATGCTCGGTCTTGACGTACAGGTCGGCCAGCGAGTCGGCGTCGGTGGTGTAACCGGTCTTGATCCGCTTCGTCTTCGGCAGCCCGAACTGGTCGAACAGGATCTCCTGCAGCTGCTTGGGCGAGCCCAGGTTGAACTCGCGCCCCACCAGCACGTGGGCGTCCTGCTCGACCGCCTTCACGTGCGCACCGAGTTCGGCCTGCAGGCCGAGCAGAGCGTCGGTGTCGGCGGCGATACCGACTGCCTCCATATCGGCCAGGACGAACGTCAGCGGCAGCTCCATCTCGGCGAGCAGCCGCGACGCACCGCCCCTGTCCAGTTCGGAGTCGAACTCGGCCGCGAGGTCCCTGACGGCACTGCTGCGGACAGTCTCAACCTCAGCTACAGCGTTGTCGGATTCGTCCAGGCCGCCGTCGAGAGTCAGCTGCCCTGATTCCTCGACATTGCTGCGCAGCTCCCGGTGCAGGTAGCGCAGCGCAAGGTCGGCTAGGTCGAAGGAACGCTGGTCGGGCCGCAGCAGGTATGCGGCAAGTTGGGTGTCACTGGTGACACCGCCCAGCCTCCAGCCGTGCTGGCGCAGAGCCAGCAAGGGGCCCTTCACATCGTGGGCCGCCTTGGGGGCCGCGGGGTCGGCAAGCCACGCCGCAAGCGCGGCGTCGTCAGCTGGGCTGAGGACCTCCGGGGAGATGAACGCGGCCGCGTCGTCGCCGGCCGCGAGAGCCACCCCGGTGAGCGCACCCGTGCCGCGCCCCCACTGGCCGCGAAAGGACAGCCCGACCCGAGACCCGTCGCGGGCGTGCTCGCCCAGCCACTGCTCGACGTCGTCGAAGGCCAGCCGGGTGGCCGCCACGTCGAACCCGGACTCCGCCTCCGGCTCGGCTGCCAGCACGGTGGCGAACAGCCGCTCGCGCAGCACCCGGAACTGCAGGTCGTCGAACAGGGCGTGGACCTCGTCGCGATCCCACTGCCTGCGCTCGAGCTGGTCGACCGCCACGTCCAGCTCGACGGTGCGCACCAGTTCGGTCAGCTGCCGGTTGCGGATGACGCTGGCCAGATTCTCACGCAGCGCGTCGCCGACCTTGCCGGGAACGGTGTCGACGCGCTCTACCAGCGCGTCGAACGAGCCGTAGTCGCGGATCCACTTCGCGGCGGTCTTCTCACCGACCCCCGGGATGCCGGGCAGGTTGTCGCTGGGGTCGCCGCGCAGCGCGGCGTAGTCGGGGTACTGCTCCGGCGAGAGGTTGTACCTCGTCTGGACTTCGCCCGGCGTGAACCGGGTCATCTCGCTGACGCCCTTGCGTGGGTAGAGGACGGTGACGTCGTCGGTGACGAGCTGCAACGCATCCCGGTCGCCGGTACAGATGAGCACCTGCATGCCCGCCGCCGTGGCCTCGGTGGTGAGTGTCGCGATGACGTCGTCGGCCTCGTAGCCCTCGACCATCACCGTAGGAATGCGCAACGCGTCCAACACCTCGCGGATGAGCGTCACCTGGCCGCGGAAGTCTGCGGGCGTCTCCTGCCGACCGGCCTTGTACTCGGGGTAGGTGGTGCTGCGAAACGTCTTGCGCGACACGTCGAACGCGACCGCCAGATGCGTGGGCGCCTCGTCACGGAGCACGTTGATCAGCATCGAGGTGAACCCGAACACCGCGTTGGTGGGCTGACCGGTGGTGGTGGAGAAGTTCTCGACGGGCAGTGCGTAGAAGGCGCGGTAGGCCACCGAGTGACCGTCGATGAGCAGGAGCTTCGCGGTCTGGGTCTGCGTGGCCGTCACGGGCCCTGAGTTTAGGGGCAGTGACCGACAGTGGGCGCTGCCGCTACGCCGCCTCGACGGCCAGGGTCAGGCACCGCGGCGAACTGCCCGCACGGCCAGCCCGGTTCGGCTTCCGCGCACCAACCGCGCCCTGCGCAGCACAGCCATCTGCTCCGGCGCCTCCGCCATGCCCAGTGCGCGGCGCAACACGCTGGTGGCCGCGATCCGGTGCACGACCAGCGGGGCGAAGCCCAGGCGGGCCAGGTAACGGTTTGCTTCGCGCGATCCCGAGCCGGCGGTGGCCAGCACGTGATCCATCCCGCGCTCGTCGGCGAGGTGCACCGCTGCGGTGAGCAGCATGCGGCCGACGCCGCGGCGGCGCTGCCTGGGCGTCACCATCAGATGGCTGACGTGCAGCACCGGAGTCAGGTCGATCGCTCCGATCTCGTCGCGCTGGGCGACGAGCAGACCCACCATGCCACCCCTCTCGTCGACAGCCACGAGTAGGGAGCGGGTGCCTTCGCGGATGATCTCGGCGAAGCGATCGGCGAGGTGCTCGGCGGCGGTGTTCAGCAGCGGACGCCCGCTGAACAACCCTGATGCCAGATCGACCGACTGAGCCAGGGCCACCAGCCCGGATATGTCCGCGAGGTCGGCAGGACGCACACGAACGTTGATTCGCGACACGGAAACTGACCCCCAGGCTCGGACTTGTGGTCGGCGAGGCGTTCTGGTTACTCGCGACACCCTAGGCCGGTCGGGTCTGCTGGTTGCCTGCAGCCCCCGGGTATGGCAGGTACTTGTTTCGACCTTGGCGATCGCCGGCATCGGTGGTTAGGATGCCGCGGCTCACGCCTGGGCGCATCGCAGCGCAGCGGCTCAGCCGCCGAGGTAGGCCTTGGTCAGCGACTCGTCGCTGAGCAGCTCGGCCGCAGGTCCTTCGAGCGTTAGATGACCTGACTCGAGGACGTATGCGTAATCGGCGATCCTCAGGGCGGCCAGGGCGTTCTGCTCGACCAGCAAGACGGTGACCCCTTGGTCGCGGATCTTCTCGATGGTGTCGAAGATGAGGTCGACGAGCACGGGAGCGAGCCCCATCGACGGCTCGTCGAGCAGCAGCAGCTTCGGGTTGCCGAGCATGGCCCGCCCCACCGCCAGCATCTGCTGCTCACCTCCGGACATCGTGCCGGCCTTCTGCTGCAGGCGCTCACGAAGCACCGGAAAGAGCGTCAGCACGTTCTCGCGGTCGGCGGCCACCTGCGTGGCGTCCTTGCGAAGGAAGGCGCCGAGGTCGAGATTCTCACCGACCGTCATCCGCTGGAAGATGCGCCGCCCCTCCGGAGAGTGGCAGATCCCCGCCTTGACGACATCGTGCCCAGGCATCCCGCTGATCTTGCGGCCTTCGAAGACCACCTCGCCCGCGCGGGGACGCAGCAGCCCGGAGATCGTGCGCAGGGTGGTGGACTTGCCCGCGCCGTTGGAACCGATGAGCGTGACGATCTCTCCGGGGTGCACCTGGAGGTTGATCGACTGCACCGCGGCGATGTTGCCGTAGTTGACGGACAGGTTGGTCAGGTCGAGCAGTGGTTGCACGCCTTGCTTGCCGCGCTGTGACGTCGAACTCGTGGCCTCGGTCATGCTCCACCCCGTGCCTGGTCGGTCGCAGCCTTGCCCAGGTAGGCCTCCACCACGCGCTCGTTGGTGCGGATGTCGTCCGGGGAGCCCTCGGCGATCACCTCGCCGCGGTCCAGGACGGTGATCCGCTCGCTGACCCGCATGACCACTGTCATGTCGTGCTCGATGAGCAAGACGGACAGGTCGCGCTGATCGCGGATGCGGTAGACGAAGTCGGTGAACACCCCCGACTCCTGCGGGTTCATGCCCGCGGTGGGCTCGTCGAGCAGCAGCACGGATGGGCGCAGCGCGAGCGCGCGGGCCACCTCGAGCCGGCGCTGGTCTCCGTAGGACAGGTTGCGGGCATACTCGTAGCGGGTCTTGGCGATGCCGACGAAGTCCAGCAGTTCCGCGGCGAACTCGCGCGCCTCCCGCTCCTCGCGCCGCTTACGAGGCGAGCCGAAGATAGTTCCGACGATGCCCGCTTGGAGATGGGAGTGCATCGCCACCATGACGTTCTCTTCGGCGGTCATCAGGTTGAAGAGCCGGATGTTCTGGAAGGTACGGGCCAGGCCCATCTCCGCGATGCGGTGCGGCGGCCGGCCGGTGACGTCGCGTCCGTCGAGCGTCACCCGCCCGCTCGTGGGCCGGTACAGACCGGTCAGGATGTTGAAGAACGTGGTCTTGCCCGCCCCGTTGGGTCCGATGAGGCTGACCACCGACAGTTTCGGGATGACGAACGAGACGTCATTGACCGCCACCAGGCCGCCGAAGCGGATCACAACATTGTCCGCACGCAGTGCATCCTCGGCGCCCGCTGGGGTGGACGTGTGCCTGGGACCAGCCGGCGCCTTGCCCAGCGGGACCGCCCCTGACTTGTCTCCCGGTGCCGTCACGGAGCGGCCCGTGCCGGTTCAGGTGACTGCTCGGGCTCCTCGTCACCCTCGCTCGCCTGGCCCGCCTCGACGTCCGAGCCGACCGATTCCATCTCGGTGCGGGCCGGCTCGCGCAGGATCTGCTGGGTGCGGCGCTCGGGCAGCAGGCCCTCGCGGCGGAACAACATCATCAGCACCAGAAGAGTTCCGAAGATCAGGAAGTTGTAGCTGGGGATCTCGACGTGCGTGCCGAACCAGCCATTGAAGGTGTTGCCGAACTCTTGCAGTCCGGTGTTGTTGATCCAAGCCAGGACGAAGGCCCCGGTGATCACGCCCCACACGTTGCCCATGCCACCCAGCACGACCATGATCAGCACGAAGATCGAGTTGGAGTACTTGAAGCTGTCCGCGAGTGCACCGCCCACGTGCTCGGCATAGGCCACCCCGCCCAGGCCGCCGAAGATCGCCCCGACCGCGTAGGCCGAGAGCTTCGCCTTGACCAGTGGGACGCCCATCATGTTTGCCGCGAGTTCGTCCTCGCGGATCGCCAGCCAGGACCGGCCGAGCCGGCCACCCCGGATGCGCAGGGACACGAAGACGCAGATCGCCGCGAGGACACTGAAAAAGAGAAACTTGTACGGCAGAGAGGCCGGCGAGAGCCCCACGGTGCGGGGCAGCCCCAGGATGTTCGACAAGTAGCCGGTGTTGATAGGATCCACGGGCGTGATGCCCCGGGTGCCGTTGGTGAGGTTGAGCCCCCCGATGCGGTCGCCGTTGGTGAAGAACTGCGGGATGATTTCGCCGAATCCGAGCGTGACAATGGCGAGGTAGTCGCCGCGTAGGCGCAGGGTCGGGAAGCCGATGAGGATGCCGAACAACGCGCAGACAGCCGCGCCGATGGCCAGAACCGCCCAGAAGCTGAGGTGAATTCCCGGCAGGGTCCGCACCGTTGTCGAGCTGCCGATATGGATGCCGTCCTTGAGTTGGAAGATGAAGTCCGACATCAGATATGCCCCGACGTAGGAGCCGATGGCCCAGAAGGCCACGTAGCCGAGATCGAGCAGGCCGGCATAGCCCACCACGACGTTGAGCCCGAGCGCCATGATCACGTAGATCAGGCACTCGTTGATGGCAGTGATCGGTGCCCAGCGCGACACCGGCCCCGCCACCGAGTCGGCTAGGTTGGGCAGGATCTGGTTGTAGAAGATGAACGCCGCGATCACCAGCGTTACCAGCGACAGCGACCAGACCGCTTGCGAGGACAGCCGGCGCTGGCGGGTGCGGGCGCTGCGGGGCGGCTTCGCGACTGGGGACGTGAGGGCGGTCATCGGCTACACCTTCTCCGTCGTTCGCCGGCCCAGCAGCCCTTCGGGCTTGAAGACCAACACCAGGATCAGGATGCTGAACACCACCGTCTGCGACCAGTCCTGGCCCAAGCCATAGGGCGCCCCGTCGTTCAGACCCTGGATCACCCCGATCAACAGACCGCCGATAACCGCGCCGACCAGGTTGCCGATGCCGCCCAGCACGGCCGCGGTGAAGGCGATCAAGCCGAGCTGGAAACCCGCCTCGAAGCGGGTCGTGCCGATGGTCTCCATGTAGAGCACCGCGGCGGCACCGGCCATCGCGCCGCCGAGAGCGAAGGTGAACGAGATCGTGGCGTTGACATTGACGCCCATCAGCCGGGCGCCGTCCTGATCCTGCGCGGTCGCGCGCATCGCCTTGCCCTGCCTGGTGCGCTGGACGATGTAGGTCAGGCCCAGCAGGAGCAGGGCCGTCACCGTCAGCACGACGAGGAAGGACCATCTGATCCGCACGCCGGCGACACTGAAGCCGCTCTGCGGGTCGAAGACCGTCCCCCACTGCTTGGGTGACGAGCCGTTCACCCGCTGGCCGATATTCTGGAAGATGAAGCTCAGCCCCACGGCGGTGATCAGCGGCGCGAGTTTGGGGGCATTGCGCAGGCGCCGGTAGGCGAAGAACTCGGCGCCCATGTTCACCGTCGCCCCGAAGATCATCACCACGATCATCGTCAGGATCAGACCCAGGAAGCCGGTCAGGCCCGGCTTGGTCAACCCGAGCCAGTTCGCCATCATGTTCGCGCACAGGATCGTTCCGAGCATGAACAGGTCACCGTGCGCGAAGTTGATCAGCTCGATGATGCCGTACACCAGCGTGTAGCCCAGGGCAATGAGCGCGAAGAGGGCGCCGTTGTTCAAACCCGCGAGCAGGACAGTGAAGAACTGGGTGGGTGCCTTCGCCAGGTTCAAGATGACCCACGCGAGGACGCCGAGGACCAGAATCCCGGCGGCGGTTCGTTCGACTACCTCGCTGAGCCGGATCGTCCGACCCTTCGAGAAGCTGGCAACGAGGCTGGTCACGCACGGCCACCTTTCGCATCAGCTATGCGCCTACTCAACCGGGGTCACCGGCGCTGCGCAAGTCCTCTCACCGGACCGGGTGTCGTCGGCGAAGGACGCCGACGACACCCGAGCCTGGTGTTGGCTACTACTACTGGACCGATTGAGCCTTGAGGAATCCCTGCTGATGATTCTTCTCGAGGAGGACCGAGATGTCCTTGGCGTTCACGTCGCCGGACATGGCATCGACGTGGATCTCCTTGCCAAGGACGCATTGGTCGGCTGCGAGGGAGACGCCGCTGCCGCCGAGAACTTGGCTGATGACACCCTGCCGGGTGCCGTCGGACTTCGCGATCGCCGCCAGCAGCACCTGCACGGCCGCGACTCCGTAGAGCGGGTAGTTGCCCACCGGCGCCGCGCCGTACTTCGCCTTGTAGGCGTCGAGCAGCTTGCCACCCGCGCCGCCCTGCTTCTGCAACTGTTCGGAGGCCAGCCCCGCGAACGTCACGTACATGCCCTGCGACTCCGGCTGCTTGTCGAGATCCGGGTACCCGGTGAACCCGTCCGGACCGAGCATCTTGACCTTGCTGTTGTCGCCCAGGACGTTGAACTTGTCCTTGACCAGCTGCCCGCCGTTGAGGTCGTAGGTGCCGCCGATGTACAGGCAGTCCGGGTTCTTGGCCTTGATCTTGGTGAACAGGGCGGTGTAGTTCGGCGCCTTGGAATCCCACGCGTCGTTGCCGAGCACGGTGATGCCGTCCTTCTGGGCCTGCGTCACGAACGCAGTCGCCACACCCTGGCCATAGGTGGAGTTGTCGTTGACGACGTAGCAGTTCTTGAGCTTCAGGTCCTGCGAGGCGAAGTCTGCGGCGGCACTGCCCTGGAAGTCGTCGGTAGTGACCACCCGCGCGTAGTTGCGCTTGCCGCTCGGGTAGTACTTGTCCGGCTCGCCCGGATTCCATTTCTTGGTCAGGCCCGGGTTGGTGTTTGCATCAGAGATCATCAGCATCGGCGCCGCGTTCAGGATCGGCACCTCGAGCTTGGCGCAGCCGGAGTTGTAGGTGCCCATGACGGCGATCTCGTTCTTGTTCGCCACGTGCGCGTTGGCGTTCTTCGTGCAGGTGGCCGGATCCCACGAGCCGGTCGCCGCAGTGGAGTCGTCGTAGGGCTTCAGGGTGATCTTGTAGTCGCCAGCCTTGCCGCCGACCTGGTCCAGGTACAGCTGGATGAGCTTGTTGGTGGCGTCCGACGTGTCCTTGTTCGACCCCTGCAGGGGTAGGTCGGTGGCGATGACCAGGTTCTTGCTGGCTCCGGTTTTCTTGCTTCCGGAACTCTTGCACGCGGCGGCCGACGTCGCAGCAATGCTCACTGCGAGACCGACGACGAGGAAAGAACGTACCCGCACGGGTCCTCCTGAAGTCGAGATCACGGGCTGACGAGCGCCCGTCCCTCCGCGCCAGCGGCGCGAATGGCGGTAGCGTACTGCCGACGCCACGGTTGAGGGGACAAGGGGCTGCCGCCGTGATGTTGTCGTTATCTAGCGTCGCGGCCAGGCGCCGGCACGTACCGAGGCGTATCACAGGACTTCGGGCTCTATGCGGCGATTTGCGGCGGGGCCGGCCGATCAGTCGCGCGGCACCGCGTCGAGGCTCTCGTCGCCGCTGAGTACGAGTTCGGCTACCGCGCGCATGGACGTGCGGTTGTCCATGGCTGCGCGCTGGATCCAACGGAACGCCGCCGGCTCGCTCATGCCGTGCGCCGACATCAGTTCCCCCTTCGCCCGTTCGATCAGTTTGCGCGCCGCGAGGCGATCGCGCAGGTCGGTGACCTCCGCTTCGAGCGCCTTGATCTCGGCGAAGCGCGACGTCGCCATCTCGATGGCTGGCAGCAGGTCGCGCTTGTGGAACGGCTTCACCAGATAGGCCATCGCGCCGGCGTCGCGGGCCTTGGCGATGAGGTCGCGCTGACTGAACGCAGTGAGCATGACCACCGGCGCGATGCGCTTGCCGGCGATCTGTGCGGCCGCGGCGATGCCGTCCATCTTGGGCATCTTGATGTCGCAGATGACCAGGTCGGGCAGCAATTCGGTCGCCAATGCGACGGCCTGCTCGCCGTCAGCGGCCTCGCCGACGACCTCGAAGCCCTCCTCGATGAGCATCTCGCGCAGGTCGAGGCGAATCAGGGCCTCGTCCTCGGCGATCACCACGCGCATACCCCGGGGCATCGAGGAATGAGCTGAGGCGGCAGCCACGGTGCTTCCCTCTCAGGTCGGTACCTTGGACGCGGGTGATGCTCGGAGCACACAGCCTAGCGCCGCTAACATCCTGTGACAGGCACGAAGCCCCTGTGATGGAACTGGCATACATGATGGTCTCAAACACCATTGCCGAGAGGCATGTGGGTTCGAATCCCACCGGGGGCACTGTTCGTCGGGTGAGCGCCGCGGGTCAGTACGGGTTGAGGATCCCGTGCTCGACGCAGCGGGCCGACCAGCCAGTCGGCGTCACCTGGACCACCATGCGGCGCCGGCACCGGGTGCAGTAGCGCGGGGGCTCGAGCTCGCGGGCGCGCGCGCAGGCGCCGTGATCACCCGCGGCGTCCCGACCGCCGCAATGGTCGCAGTACGCGCTCGCGTCCCCCGTATCGGGCGTCATTGCGTGCGCCGCCATGTCATATCCCGGACAGACCACTAGAGGTTCTTGGCCAGGGCCTTGATGGGCATCTTCAGGTCGGCGAGCATGGCCAGGTCCTGCTCGGCCGGACGGCCGAGGGTGGTGAGGTAATTGCCGACGATCACGGCGTTGATACCGCCGCGGACCCCCCGCGCGGCCAGCTCACCCAGCGTGATCTCGCGTCCACCGGCGAAGCGCAGGACGGTGCGAGGCATGGCCAGCCGGAACGTCGCCACCGCCCGCAGCGCGTCGATCGCCGACATCGGCTGCTGCTCGCCGAACGGCGTGCCGGGTCGAGGGTTGAGGAAGTTCAGCGGCACCTCGTCGGGCTCCAGGGCCGCGAGCTGCAGCGCGAACTCGGCACGCTGGTCGACGGTCTCGCCCATCCCGAGGATGCCGCCGCAGCACAGCTCCATCCCGGCCTTGCGCACCATCTCGCAGGTGTCCCAGCGCTGTCCGTAGGTGTGTGTCGTGACGACGTCGGGGAAGTAGGAGCGCGCGGTCTCCAGGTTGTGGTTGTAGCGATGCACCCCGATCGCGGCGAGTTCGTCGACCTGGTCCTGGCCGAGCATCCCCAGCGAGCAGGCGATGTTGATGTCGAGCTCGGCTGCGATCGCGGCCACCCCCTCGCGCACCTGGTTCATCAGCCGCTCGTCGGGACCGCGCACGGCCGCGACGATGCAGAACTCGGTGGCTCCGGTCGCGGCCGTCTCGCGGGCGGCCTGCACCAACGACGGGATGTCCAGCCAGGCCGAGCGCACCGGCGAGTCGAACAGGCCCGACTGCGAGCAGAAGTGGCAGTCCTCCGGGCAGCCGCCGGTCTTGAGCGAGACGATGCCCTCGACCTCGACCTCGTCGCCGCACCATTTCAGGCGGACCTCATGGGCCAAATCGAGCAGCGCGTCGACCATCGCGTCGGGCACTCGAAGCGCCTGGACGGCTTGGGCCTCGTCCAGGCCGATGCCGTGCTCGAGCACCTGGGTGCGCGCTACGTCGAGGATGTGTGCCACGCAGTTGCTCCTATGATCCCGCCGCCGCGCGAAAGCGCGGCCAGTCGAAGGTCCCACCGAACCGCGGTGCCAGTGCCGTGCGCGCCCGCTGCGGGAAGTCTGTCATCCCCGGCATGCCCTGTGGCAGCACACCTGCGAGTTCGCTGCCGCTCGCCATTCGCGCCAGGTCGAGCAGGTTGCACCGTTCGGCCAGCCCCGGCTGCGGCGGCCAACAGCCGATGACGACGGCGGGCACGGTCGACGACTCCGCCAACGCCCGGACGGTCAAGGCAGTGTGATTGATCGTTCCGAGGCCGGCAGAGGTCACCAGCACGAAGCCCGCGCCCACGTCGAGGCCGAGATCGTAGATCGTCCAGCGGTCCTCGGCATAGGGCACCGCCAGGCCGCCGGAGCCCTCGACCAGAATGAGGTCGTGATCGATCTCGAGGTCGGCGATCCGCAGCACGGCCTCGCCCTGGTCCAGGGCGGGCCGGCCACTCACCGCCGCCGCGTGATGTGGTGACAGCGGATCGGGGTAGCGCGCGAACTCGTGGACGTCGGTGCAGCCGGACAACCGGGTGATCTCGGCCAGGTCACCGGGCTGGCCCGCTTCGACCCCGGTCTGGGCGAGCTTGACGACGGCTACGCTGCCGCTCGCGCAGGCGGCGAGAGCCGCGGTGACGACAGTCTTACCGACGCCGGTACCCGTTCCGGTGACGACGAGGACGGTCATGACAACACGGCTGCCAGGACAGTGGCGGCACGGTCGAGATCGGCCGGGGTGAGGTCGGCGCGGGCGGTCAATCGCAGGCAGGACCGTCCGTTGGGCACCGAGGGCGGCCGGAAGCAGCCGACCCGGACCCCGGACTCGAGGCAGGCCGCCGCCGCGGCGACGGCGCGGCGCGGATCGCCCAGGTAGGCGGGCACGATCGCCGCCGCGGGCTCGCATGTCTCGACACCGAGATCGCGGACGATGCCCGCCAGACGGGCGGCGTTGGCACGGGCCCTCGAGGCCCGCGACGGCTCGGCGGCCAGGATGCGCACGGCTGCGAGCGCGGCGCCGACCGACGACGGCGCCAGGCCGGTGTCGAAGATGAACGGCCGGGCGGCGTTGACCAGCAGGTCGATCACCTCCGGCTCGGCGAGCACCGCGCCGCCCTGCGAGCCGAGCGACTTCGACAGGGTGACCGTGCACACGACGTCGGCGGCCCCGGCCAGGCCGGCGGCGGCGAGCCCACCAACGCCGCCGGTGCCGACGACGCCCAGCGCGTGCGCCTCGTCAACGACCAGAATCGCCCGGTAGCGCCGGGAAATCTCGTGCATCGAGCCCAGCGGTGCGAGATCGCCGTCGACGGAGAACACGGCGTCGGTCACGACGAGCGCATGGGGTGTTCCGACCACCGCGAGCGCTGCGTCGATCTTGTCGAGGTCGCGATGCGGCACCACCACCACCGACGAGCCGGACAGGCGGCAGGCGTCGATGATCGAGGCGTGGTTCCCGGCATCGGACACGATCGTGACGTCGGGGCCACCGAGCGCCGTGAGCACGCCGAGGTTGGCCAGGTAGCCGCAGGAGAACACCAGCGCCTGCGCCGCGCCGGTGAACCCCGCCAGGTCCCGCTCGAGTTCGACGTGCAGGTCAGTCGTTCCGGTCACCAGCCGCGAGCCGGTCGAACCAGCGCCCCACACCCGGGCGGCGTCCGCGGCTGCCGCGGTCACCCGCGGATCACGCGCCAGCCCGAGGTAGTCGTTGCCCGCCAGCTCGAGGACGTCCTCGTCCGCCGCACGTGGACGAAGCACCCGCCGCAGCCCGGCAGCCTCGCGGGCGGCGACCGCGGCGCGAATCCGGGCGAGCGGATCGGCGGTCACGGCCGGCGCCCCAGCCGGATCGGGCAATTCTCGCGCCACTCACGGGTGCCAAAGGTGCACAGTCGGGGGCGCGTCACTGCACGACCTCGCGGATCGACGCGTCGACGACGCGGGCCAGCTCGTCCAGCTCGCTGTCCGAGATGCCCAGTGGCGGCATCAGCACGACCACGTCACCGAGTGGACGGATGAGCACTCCGCGGCGGCGTGCGGCGCGGCAGACCTCGAAGCCGGTGCGCTGACCGACCGGGTGGACCTCGATGCCGGTCATCGTTCCGAGTCGCCGGATCTCGGCCACGCCGTCATACGCGGCAGCGGACGCGAGGGCCGCACCGAGCCGCTCGCCCACGACGCCCGCCCGCGCGACCGTCCCCCGCTCGTGCATGAGCGCGAGGTTGGCGAGTGCAGCCGCGCACGAGAGCGGATTGGCTGTGTAGGTGTGCCCGTGGAAGAACGTCCGCCCGCTGAGCGGCGTGCCGAGAAACGCGTCATACACCGACTCGCGGGCCAGCACCGCCGACAGCGGCAACGCTCCACCGGTCAGCCGCTTGCCGACGACCATCAGATCCGGCACGACCCCCGCGTGATCGACACCGAACCATGTCCCGGTCGCACCGACACCGGTGGCCACTTCGTCCACGAGCATCGCGGCTCCGGACTCGTCGCACAGCGCCCGCACGCCGACGAGGAAGGATGCATCGTGAGTGAGCATTCCGCCGGCCGCCTGGACCATCGGCTCCACCACGACCGCGCAGACCCGCTCGCCCTCTCGCGACAGCACCGCGCGCATCTCGGCCAGCACCTCGTTCGCGCGCTCCGCCCGCGTCTGCCCCACCCCCAGCACGCCGGGTGAGCCGACGATCCGGGTCTCGATGAGCAGCGGCCGGTAGGTGGCGTGGAACAACTCGACGCCGCCGAGCGACACCGCGCCGAGGGTGTCGCCGTGGTAACCCTCGGCGACGTGCAGGTACAGCGGGCGGTCCCGGCCGCGCTGGAGCGCCGCCTGGTAGGCCATCTTGATCGCTGCCTCGGCTGCCGAGGATCCGTCGCCTGCGAAGAAGACCCGCGACAGTCCCGCCGGGGCCACCCGCAACAACTCCTCGGCGAGGCGGATGCCGGGTTCGTGCGTCAGGCCCAAGAACGTCGAGTGCTCGAGCCGGTCGAGCTGGGCCCGAATCGCGTCGTTGATCGCGGGCTCACCGTGGCCGTGGACGGTGACCCACAGCGACGACACGCCGTCCAGGTACCGCCGGCCATCGGTGTCGTAGAGGTACACGCCCGATCCACGGTCGATGACGAGCGGGTCGTCGGCCGGCCATTGCGCGTGTTGCGTGAACGGGTGCCACACCGCGCGCAGATCGCGTGCGACGAGCTCGGACCTGGACGACACGGTGGCAGCCTCTCAGATGCACCAGCGGACACCCCGCCCAACACCGCTACGTGCTGCGCTTGACTCCGGTCCGGACCCGGCGGCCCCGTTCACGGCACACCGTGTCCGGCGCCGAGATCGGCCAGGCAGACTGGGCGCGTGACCGGACACATGACGCCGGAGGAGTTCCGCGAGTACGGGCGTCAGGTCGTGGACTGGATCGCCGACTACTACGAGCGCATCGAGTCCTTCCCGGTGCTGTCGCAGAGCTCGCCAGGGCAGGTGCGGGCCGCGCTGCCGGCCGAGCCCCCTGAGCACGGCGAGTCGTTCGCCGAGGTGCTCGCCGACCTCGACCGCGTGATCCTGCCCGGCATCACGCACTGGCAACACCCGTCGTTCTTCGCCTACTTCCCCGCGAACGCCAGCGGTCCGGCCATTCTCGGCGACCTGCTGGCCTCAGGTCTCGGTGTCCAGGGCATGCTCTGGGCCACCTCCCCCGCGGCCACCGAGCTCGAGACACATGTCTTGGACTGGCTGGCCACCCTGCTCGACCTGCCCGCTCGGCTGCGTTCCGACGGCGCGGGCGGCGGTGTGATCCAGCACAGCGCATCCGACGCGGCGCTGGTCGCCGTGCTCGCCGCGCTGCATCGCGCCAGCGCCGGCGGCAGCGAGCGGGCCGGTGTCGCCGCCGGGCGCTACGCCGTCTACACCTCCGCCCAGACGCACTCCTCGGTCGAGAAGGCCTGTCGCATCGCCGGCCTGGGCGCGGGGGCGCTGCGCAAGATCGACGTGGCCGCCGGCACCCTGGCCGCACGACCGGACCACCTGCGCGAACTCGTCCGCCGCGACGTCGCCAACAGCGTCACGCCGGTGCTGGTCGTCGCTTCGGTGGGCGCCACCGGCACGGGCGCCCTGGATCCGGTACGCGAGCTTGCGACAATCGCCCACGAACACGGCGCATGGCTGCACGTCGACGCGGCCTGGGCGGGTGTCGCGGCCGTGGCCCCGGAGCTTCGGTGGCTCAACGACGGGCTCGAGCTCGCCGACTCCTACTGCACCAACCCGCACAAGTGGCTGCTGACGAACTTCGACTGCGACGCATTCTGGGTGGCCGATCGCGCAGCCCTCGTCGGTGCCCTGTCGATCCTGCCGGACTACCTCCGCAATGCCGCCACCGAGTCCGGCGCCGTGATCGACTACCGCGACTGGCACGTACCGCTGGGGCGGCGCTTCCGTGCGTTGAAGCTGTGGGCGGTGATCCGCTGGTACGGCGCGGAAGGGCTGCGGGCCCACATCCGCGGACACGTCGCGCTGGCGCAGGAGTTCGCGTCATGGGTGGCGGCCGACGAGCGTTTCGAGCTGGTCGCGCCGCACCCACTCGCGCTCGTCACCTTCCGGCTGCGGGCCGGCGACGACGACACCCGGGCGATGCTGGAGCGCGTCAACGCCTCCGGCGAGCTGTACCTCACGCACACGACGGTGAACGGAAACCTCGCACTGCGAATGGCGATCGGCTCACCACTCACCGAGCGCCGCCACGTCGAGGCCGCCTGGCGGGCACTGTCAAGCCGATGAGGCTGTCGGCTCACCGACGCGGATCATGCCCTCCTGCACGACACTGGCCAGGTGGCGGCCGTCCTGGGAGAAGAACCGGCCAGTGGCCAGCCCCCGGCTCCCCGAGGCCGAGGGCGACTGCGACACGTAGAGGAGCCACTCGTCGGCGCGGAACGGGCGTTGGAACCACATGGCGTGATCGAGGGAGGCCATCGAGAGCGGATCCATGCCGGGGGCCAGCCCATGTCGCACGAGGACCGAGTCGAGCAGGGTCATGTCGGAGGCGAAGGTCAGCACGCACACATGCAGCAGTGGCTCGTCCGGCAGCCGCCCGTCGGCCCGCATCCACACCCGCGTCAGGCCGGTGCGCGGGCCGTGGGCGTGCTGCTGCCACGGCGGGTCGTCGACGTAGCGCAGGTCGATTGGCCGGGGCAGCAGCCTGAAGAACGCCGCGGCCTCGGGCGAGTCCGCGTAGCGCTGCTCCAGCGTCGGCAACGACTCCGGAGCCGGCGCGTCAGGCATGTCGGACTGGTGGTCGATGCCCGGCTGGTCGAGCTGGAAGGACGCAGACAGCGAGAAGATCGCCTTGCCGTGCTGCACGGCGACCACCCGCCGCGTGGTGAAGGAACGCCCGTCACGCACCCGGTCGACCTCGTAGATGATCGGCACCGCCGGATCACCGGGACGGATGAAGTAGGAGTGCAGTGAATGCACCTGCCGGTCCGCAGGCACGGTACGGCCGGCGGCGACCAGCGCCTGGCCCGCGACCTGGCCGCCGTACACCCGCTGCCAGCGAGCCTTCGGGCTCACCCCGCGGTAGATGTCCTGCTCGATCTGCTCCAGGTCGAGCAGGCGCACCAGCCCGTCGACGGCAAGCTGGCCGAGATCGCTGCCGCGGGCGGATGTGTCGGAGGTGTCGGGTGTGGCGAAGTCGGTACCGATGTCCTCGCTCTCGTTGCCGCTGTGCCGCGAGACCCCGCGCGGCGGCAACTCAGATGTCATGGCGGAGGACGTCTCCGATGCGGTGGATTCTGATGGTGTTGGTGGCACCCGGTGTCGTCGGCGGCGTGCCGGCCACGACGATGACCAGATCATGCGGTCGACAGACCCCGCGGTTCAGTAACGCCGAGTCGACCTGGCGCACCATGTCGTCGGTGGTCTGCACCGTCCACACCAGATGCGCCTCGGCTCCCCACAACAGCGCCATCTGCCGCTGCACCTGCTCGACCGGCGTGAACACCAGCAACCGCTGGCTGGGCTGCAGCCGGGCCAGCCGCCGCGCCGTGTCGCCGGTCTGCGTGAACGCGACGAGAGCGACGGCGCCCAAGGCGTCGCCAATGTCCATGGCCGCCTTGACGATCGCCCCGCCGGAGGTGCGCGGGTTGTGCTGCAGGGCGGACACCTGGGTGCCCGAGGCTTCGACCGAGGTGATGATGCGGCTCATGGTGGCGACGGCCTGCACCGGGTACTTCCCGACGCTCGTCTCGCCCGAGAGCATCACCGCATCCGCACCGTCGATGACGGCGTTGGCCACGTCGGAGGCTTCAGCGCGGGTCGGGCGCGAGTGCGTGATCATCGATTCCAGCATCTGGGTGGCGACGATGACCGGCTTCGCGTTGTTGCGGCAGATCTGGATTGCCCGCTTCTGTACGACGGGAACCTGCTCGAGCGGCATCTCGACGCCGAGGTCGCCACGTGCCACCATCACGCCGTCGAAGGCGAGCACGATGTCCTCGAGCCTGTCGACAGCCTCCGGCTTCTCGATCTTGGCGATCACCGGACGCCGGATGCCGACCTCGTCCATCACGCGATGCACCAGCTTGACGTCGTCGGCGGTGCGCACGAACGACAGCGCGACGAAGTCGACGCCCAGGCGAAGGGCGAACTCCAGGTCGTCGGCGTCCTTGTCCGACATCGCCGGCACGCTCACTGCTACCCCCGGCAACGACAGACCCTTGTTGTTGCTGACCGTGCCGCCTTCGGTGACGTCACACACGACGTCGGTGCCGTCCGCGATCTCGACAGCCACCAGCGCGACATTGCCGTCGTCGACCAGCAACTTGTCGCCGGGGCGCACGTCGTCGGCCAGCTGCTTGTAGGTCGTCGAGACGCGGTCATGGGTGCCGGGGCACTCCTCGATGGTGATCCGCACGCGCTCGCCGGCGGCCCACTCGACAGGCCCCTCGGCGAAGCGCCCGAGGCGGATCTTGGGACCTTGCAGGTCGGCCAGCACCGCGACGTTACGACCAGCCGCCGTCGCCGCCTGCCGCACCTCCTGGAACCGGCGGCCGTGCTCGGCGTGCTCACCGTGGCTGAAGTTCAGCCGGGCGACGTCCATGCCCGCCTCGACCAGCGCGCGGCAGCGTTCCATCGTGTCGGTCGCCGGACCGAGAGTGCAGACGATTTTCGCGCGTCGCGTCACCCGCCAAGCGTATGGGCTACTCGTGGGTCGCCTGACCACGGGCGCGCGCCGGGTGGTCACGTGTTCGCACAGTGGTCATCTACACGTGACCTTCGACGCGCACGTGACCACTCGGGGAGCAGCGGGTCGGACGACGCGCGGCCTGGTCCGCGGCACTAGGTGCGCGCGGCAGCCATCACGGCGGCGTCGACGTCCTCGCCGGCCGCGCGGGCCCTGCGGGTTGCCTCGAGCACCCGCTTGTAGTCGCGCGGGACGACAGCGCTGAACCGCATGTGCGCCGCCGTCCAGTCCCGCAGCAGTTCGCGCGCCACGACGGAGTCGGTGTACTCGGCGTGGCGCGACACGACAGCCCGCAGCACCTGCCCATCCTCGGCCGACACCCGCTCGACCTCGACCAGGTCGCGATTGACGAGCGATGCGTCCAGGTCGAGCACGAACGCCTGCCCACCGGACATCCCGGCGCCGACGTTGCGGCCGGTCGGGCCGAGGATCACCCCGATGCCTCCGGTCATGTACTCCAACGCGTGGTCGCCCACGCCCTCGGCGACGATCGTCGCGCCGGAGTTGCGCACGCCGAACCGTTCACCCACGACGCCGCGCAGGTAGACCTCCCCGCTCGTCGCGCCGTAGGCGATCACGTTGCCGGCGATCACGTTGTGCTCGGCCACAAACGGCGCCGCCTCGTCCGGGCGTACCGCGATCACGCCACCGGACAGGCCCTTGCCGACGTAGTCGTTGGCGTCGCCGATCAGGCGCAGGGTCATGCCGCGGGGCACGAAGGCGCCGAAGGACTGGCCGGCCGAGCCGCGGAAGGTGATGTCGATCGTCCCCGGCGGCAGGCCGTCGGCACCATAGCGGCGGGTGACCAGCGAGCCGAGCATGGTGCCCACGGTGCGGTTGACGTTGCGCACCGGCAGCTCCAGCCGCACGGGCGAGCTGTCGAGCAGGGCACCCTCGCACAGTTGGATCAGGGTGTTGTCGAGCGCGGCGTCCAGACCGTGATCCTGTTCGCGGATCTTCACCAGGGAGGTGCCGTAGGGCATGTCGGGCACCGCCAGCAACGGCCCCAGGTCCAGCCCGTCGGCCTTCCAATGCTCGACGGCTTGGCTGGTGTCGAGCAGCTCGACGTGACCGATGGCATCCTGCAGGGAACGCAGGCCCAGGCCGGCGAGCAGTTCGCGCACCTGCTCGGCGATGTACTCGAAGAAGGTCACGACGAATTCGGGCTGGCCCGTGTACCGCTCGCGCAACACCGGGTTCTGGGTGGCCACACCGACCGGGCAGGTATCGAGGTGGCAGACCCGCATCATCACGCACCCGGACACGATCAGCGGCGCGGTCGCGAAGCCGAATTCCTCGGCACCCAGCAGCGCCGCAACCATGACGTCGCGGCCGGTCTTCAGCGCGCCGTCGACCTGCACTGTGATGCGGTCGCGCAGCCCGTTCAGCAGCAGCGTCTGCTGTGTTTCGGCCAGCCCGAGCTCCCAGGGCAGGCCGGCGTGCTTGAGCGAGGTGAGCGGTGCCGCGCCGGTGCCGCCGTCGTGCCCGGAGATCAGCACCACGTCGGCGTGCGCCTTGGACACCCCCGCGGCGACGGTGCCGACGCCGGACTCGGCGACGAGCTTGACGTGCACCCGTGCCTGCGCGTTCGCGTTCTTCAGGTCGTGGATCAGCTGGGCCAGATCCTCGATGGAGTAGATGTCGTGGTGTGGCGGGGGCGAGATCAGGCCGACGCCCGGCGTGGAGTGCCGGGTGGCGGCGATCCACGGGTAGACCTTGTAACCCGGCAGTTGACCGCCCTCCCCGGGCTTGGCGCCCTGGGCCACCTTGATCTGGATGTCGTCGGCGTTGACGAGGTAGTGGCTGGTCACCCCGAAGCGTCCGGAGGCCACCTGCTTGACCGCCGAGCGGCGCAGGTCGCCGTTCTCGTCGGGCGTGAACCGTCGCGCGTCCTCGCCGCCCTCCCCGCAGTTGGAGCGCCCGCCGATGCGGTTCATCGCGATCGCGAGCGTCTCGTGGGCCTCCGCAGATATCGAGCCGTAGGACATCGCGCCGGTCGCGAAGCGTGCGACGATCACCGACACCGGTTCGACCTCATCGATCGGGACCGGTGGGCGGTCGCAGCGGAACTCGAACAGCCCGCGCAGCGTCCCGCCCGCCCGGTTGAGCGCTTCGATCTTGTCGGTGTACTCGCCGAACAGCTCGTAGCGACGCTGCCGGGTGGCGTGCTGCAGCAGGAACACCGTCTCGGGATTGAACAGGTGCAGCTCGCCCTCGCGGCGCCACAGGTACTCCCCACCCACGTCCAGGCGGCGGTGGGCGCGCGCCGTCGGCACGAGCGGGTAGGCGTTGGCATGGCGGGCTGCGGACTCCGCGGCCAGGACGTCCAGGCCGACCCCACCCAGCCGCGACGGGGTGCCGCCGAAGTACTCGTCGACGAGCGGCTGCCCGAGGCCGAACGCCTCGAACACCTGCGCCCCGGTGTAGGACGCGATGGTGGAGATGCCCATCTTCGACATCACCTTGAGCACGCCCTTGGACGCCGCCTTGACGTAGTTCGCGATCGCCTCCTCGGCAGTCAGGCCGGTGATCGCCCCGGTGGCGACGAGGTCCTCGATCGTCTCGAAGGCGAGGTAGGGGTTGACCGCGGCTGCGCCGTAGCCGATGAGCAGCGCGACGTGGTGCACCTCACGGGCCTCACCGGTCTCGATCACCAGACCGACCTTGGTGCGCTGCCCGGTGCGAACCAGGTGCTGGTGCACGGCCGAGGTCAGCAGCAGGGCGGGGATGGGCGCATGGTCCGCGTCGCAGTCGCGGTCGGACAGGATCAGGATCCGGGCGCCGTGCGTGACGGCGTCGGAGCACTCGCGGCGCACCCGCTCGAGTGCGCCGGCCAGTGCTTCGCCGCCGCCGTGGACCCGATACCGGCCGTCGATGAGGCTGCACTGGAATCCCGGCATGTCGCCGTCGGCGTCGACGTGCCAGATCTTGGCCAGCTCGTCGTTGTCGATCACCGGCCGCGGGATGACGATCTGCCGGCAGGATGCGGCGCCGGGGGCCAGCAGGTTCAGCTCAGGGCCGATCGCCCCGGCCAGCGAGGTCACCATCTCCTCGCGGATCGCGTCCAACGGCGGGTTGGTGACCTGGGCAAACAGCTCGCTGAAGTAGTCGAACAGCAGGCGCGGACGCTGCGAAAGGACGGCGAGGGGTGTGTCGGTGCCCATCGAACCGAGCGGCTCGACGCCTGACGTCGCCATCGGCGTGATGAGGACGCGAAGCTCCTCCTCGGTGTAGCCGAAGATCTGCTGACGGCGGGTCACCGACTCGTGCGAGAACACGGTGTGCTCGCGCGCGGGCAGTTCCTCCAGCTGCATCAGACCGGCGTGCAGCCACTCGCCGTAGGGGTGCTCCGCCGCCAGTGCGGCCTTGACGTCGGCGTCGGAGACGATCTCGCCGCGGGCGGTGTCGACGAGGAACATCCGGCCGGGCTGCAAACGTCCCTTCGCGACGATCGTCGCCGGGTCGAGGTCCAGGACCCCGGATTCGCTGCTGAGCACCACCAGGCCGTCCGACGTCTGCCACCAGCGTCCGGGACGCAGACCGTTGCGGTCCAACACCGCTCCGATGACTGTGCCGTCGGTGAAATTGACGCAGGCCGGGCCGTCCCACGGCTCCATCAACGAGGCGTGGAATTGGTAGAAATCGCGGTGCTCGGGCTCCATCGTGGCGTGGTTCTCCCAGGCCTCCGGGATCATCATCAACACCGCGTGCGGCAGGCTGCGACCGCCGAGATGCAGCAGTTCGAGCACCTCGTCGAAGGTCGCCGAATCCGACACGCCGGGCGTGCAGATCGGGAACAGGCGGGCCAGGTCACCCGGGATGAGCTCGGACTCGAGCAACGCCTCCCGGGTGCGCATCCAGTTGCGGTTGCCGCGGATCGTGTTGATCTCGCCGTTGTGGGCGATGTAGCGGTACGGGTGGGCCAGCGGCCATGACGGGAATGTGTTCGTCGAGAACCGGCTGTGCACCAAGCCGATCGCACTGGCGAAGCGCTCGTCGGTGAGGTCCGGGAAAACCACGCCGAGCTGGTCGGTGGTCAGCATCCCCTTGTAGACCAGCGTGCGCGAGGACAGCGACGGGAAATAGAGCTCGATCTCGGCCTCGCGGGCGCGTCGCTCGGCGACCTTGCGGGTGGCGAAGGCGAGCCGATCCAGCACCAGGCCGGACTCGCCGGCCGCGCCGCGCAGGAAGACCTGGCGGAAACTCGGCATGACGCTGCGGGCCGTGGGCCCAAGATCATCGGGACGGATCGGGACATCGCGCCAACCGATGGTCGTCAAACCTTCCTCGAGGGCGCTCTGCTCGACCAGAGCCACCGCCATCTCGGCCTGCTCGGGATCCACGGGCAGGAACGCCAGGCCGACGCCATACTCACCCGACGCCGGGAGTTCGAGTCCGCATACCGCCCGGAGGAATGCGTCGGGAATCTGCACCGTGATACCCGACCCGTCGCCGGACGAGGGCTCCGCGCCGGCAGCGCCGCGATGATCGAGGTTGTGCAACGCGGTCAGGGCGTGGGCGATGATGGTGTGGCTGGCGCGCCCACGCAGATCGGCGACGAACGCGACGCCGCACGAATCCGACTCGGAACCGGGGTCATAGAGGCCCTGTGCGCGGGGCACAGTGGAGAACGGAATCACACGGTCGCCCTCTCGATGTCGGCGGCGCGCTAGCTCCGGACGCGGCGCCGCGATGAGTACACGGCGGGCGCATCCGGACCGGGACGGCATCGGCCCGTGAGGCAGCTATCAGGTTACCGGCACTCGCCACACCACTCGTGGTCGACGTGCGCCGCCCTAGGAACCGGCATGCATATATCGGGGTTGCCAGCCGAGCGGCTCGTCTTTATCGGCCGGTGACGTTGTCGATCTGTTCCCTGAGGATGTCAGCGTGGCCGGCGTGACGGGCCGTCTCACTCGTCATGTGCGCCAGCACCCATCTCAGGCTGCGCGGCTTGCCATCGATCGGCCGGGCAGTGAGCGCTTCGGGATCGCCGATGCGTCGGATCGCGGCGTCGCTCTCGCTCACGGCGTCGCGGTAGTCCTGCAGGACGTCGGCGGTGCGCGCGGTCGGAACAACCTCCAAGGTGCAGTCCCAGCCGTCGGCTGAACCGCTGCCGAGAAGGTGGTAGCCGAACCACCACCGCTCACCGACCGCCGAGTGCTGGATCAGTCCGAGCAGCGATGTGCCGCTGTCCACGAGGACCCGCCGCAGCTGCTCATCGGTGAGTCCCTCCGTCTTCTTGATCAGGCAGTGCCGCGCGAACCCCAGGAATGCCGTTGCGGTGTCCAGTTCGCCGCCGTCGTTACGGGGAACCGCTTCACGTTGCGTCTCGGCCATGCCCGCCAACGTAACGGCACATAGCGTCACGACCCGGCCGCCACCCTTCGACGGATACGCTCGATCGATGCCGTACCGACGCGTGCGTGCTCTGCTATCCGGCGGCGTGGTCGTGGCGGTCATGGGGCTGGCCGGCTGCTCCGGGCACACTGGGTCCGTCACCACGTCCGCGGCGAAGATCTCTGCTGAGCAGACGTCCGCGCCGGCATCGGCGTCGGCCGGTCGCGTCGAACCGACCGTCAGGCCAGCGCCCGATCCGCACACGATAGCTACTGTCGGGGCCCTGTTCCCCGCGGGTGTGACCTCCGCTCACACGTGCACGGCCGCCGTCGTGACCAGTCCGGCCGGCAACGTCATCCTGACGGCCGCGCATTGCGTGTCGGGCAGTGGCGCTGGACTGCTGTTCGTTCCCGGCTACGACAACGGCAGGGCGCCGTATGGTTCCTGGACGGTGACCAGGGCCTACAGCGCCGGTGGTTGGAAAAGCGGGCAGAATCCGAAACTGGATTATGCGTTCCTGGTCGTCAGACCGGTGGGCACGAATCGCACGCCCGGGTCCGTGCAGTCTGTCGTCGGGGCCAATGCACTCGCTGCCCGTCCCCCGGCGGTGGGCGCGCAGGTCACGGTGGCCGGTTATCGGTTCGGCCGCGATGACCCGCCGCTCATCTGCAACACGACCGTCTACACGACCCAGGGATATCCAAGTTTCCACTGTCCCGGTTACGTCGCTGGCACCAGCGGAGCGCCGTGGATTGCCGGCTTGGACGCGTCCCGCCGAGCGGGAACGATCATGGCCGTGATCGGCGGGTTGCACCAAGGCGGATGTTCGCCTGACACGTCCTACAGCGCGCCCTTCACCTCTGCGGTCAGCCAGGTACTTGCCCGTGCTGTTGCGGCTGGGCGGGGGGACGACTTTCCGGTTCCGGGTCCGGACGGCTGCTGAGGACGACCTGTGCCGGTGCGGTGCCGCTCTTGGTGGTAACAGGCGGAAGGCCCGGCGGTCAGGTCGACGAGCACCCGAGGTGGTGCGGCAAGCCGCCGACCGCAGCTCAGACCCGGACGAGCTCAGCCTCGATGTCGGCGCGGGCGTCGGGCGGGATGGGTCTGCCGTCGCGGGTCGTGACGTAGAACGCGTCGACGACCACGCCGGCCATCGACGAGACGCGCGCTGAGCGGACGTCGACTCCGCATCGCTCCAGGGCGGCAGTGACGCGGCAGAGCAGCCCGATCGCGTCGGCCGCGCGGAACTCGACCACCGTCGCGTCGGTCGCCTCGTCGTCGAACCAGTGCACCGCCGGCGGCTGGTCTGCACCGGCCGCCCCGCGACGGGCGTAGGAGCGTTCCTTTTCCCGGAGCCGATCGGCCAGGGCGAGCTTCCCGTCCAGCGCGCGAGCGAGGTCGCCACGCACGAGCGCCGGGTCGGGCAGCCGGCCGAAGCGCGGTTCGACGAGGAACGTGTTCACCGCCATGCCGGCGTGCGTGCGGATCGATGCGGCACGGATATCCAGCGCGTGCAGCGCGAGCACGCCAGCGGTGCGGTACAGCGTGCCCACCACGTCCGGTGCCGCGACGATCACCTCGTCCCCGCGGATCTCGACGGCGAGCTGACCGGCTTCGGCCAGCGCGCGGGCCCCGTCGTCGATCGGCGCCTGCCGGGCCGGTACCTCACCGTCGAGTACCGCCCGAGCACGGGACACAAGATCGGCGATGAGACCGGCCTTCCAGTCGCTCCAGACCGCCGGACCCGTCGCCGCCGCATCCGCGATCGTCAGCGCGTGCAGCAGGTCGAGCAACTCCCCCGATCCGTCGACCGCGTCGGCGACCAGGGTGACTGTCTTCGGGTCGTCGAGGTCACGGCGCGTCGCGGTGTCGGGCAACAGCAGATGGTGGCGGGTAAGGGCTGTCACCGTCGCGACGTCGTCGGCAACCAGGCCCATCCGCCGCACGATGCGCTGGGCGTGCACTGCCCCGATGACCGAATGGTCCCCGGGCGGGTAACCCTTGCCGATGTCGTGCAACAGCGCGCCGAGCAGCAGCAGGTCCGGGCGCGACACCTGCCGGGTGAACCGGGCGGCCTGAGCAGCCGTCTCGAGCAGGTGCCGGTCGACGGTGAAGCGGTGCACCGGGTTGTGCTGTGCCTTGCAGCGCACGGCGTCCCATTCAGGGATGAGCTCGGCCAGCAGCCCCGCGTGGTCCAGGGATTCCAGCACCTGGACGGCCGGTGCCCCGGCGCCCAGCAGGGAGACGAAGTCGTCGCGGACCTGGGCCGGCCACGGGACCGGGACGGGAGGCGCCTCGGCAGCCAGCCGCTCCAGGGTGAACGAGCCGAGCGGCAAGCCGTTCTCGGCCGCGGCGCGGGCAGCACGCACGGCAAGCCCCGCGTCGGTGCGCGGGTCCGCGTCGCGGGCGAGCACCACCTCGCCGTCCTGGGCGACGACATCCTTGGCCAGGCCGATCCGGTCCGGCCCGGGCGGCGCCGACGCGCCGAACAGCCGCCGGCGCGGCGCGCGGGCCCGCACCGTCGCCTCGATCCGCCGCCAGGCGATATCCAGCGCGTAGGCGACGGTCCGGGCCGCGTCGTTGACGCTGCGCAGCATGGCATCGCGGTCCGGTCTGCCCACCTCGTCGAGAATGCCCAGCGCCGTGGCGACCCCGTCGTGCTCCTGCAGCCGCAGCACGTCGGTGGCACGGCCGCTGCGCCGGTGCAGCTCCCCGCGCGCGTCGAGCAGGACGGGATAGGCCGCGCGGACCGGCGCGGAGAAGTCGACCAGCTGCGCGGCGGCAAGCGCGTGCAGCGACTGGGCGTCGCGCAAACCTCCGCGGGAGTCCTTGAGGTTGGGTTCGAGCAGGAAGGCAGCGTCGCCGGCCGCCGCCCACCGCGCGCGCGACAGGTCGTGCAGCTCGGCGGCACGCTTGCCCGCGCTGGCCCGCCACACGTCCAGGATGCGCGCCCGCATCGGCCCCCACAGCGCGGAGTCGCCGGCGATGTGACGCGCGTCGAGCAGTCCCAGCACTGCCTTGAGGTCATCCTTGGCGACCGCGACGGCCTGGTCGACTGTGCGCACCGAGTGGTCCAGCGCGATACCACTGTCCCAGATCGGATACCAGATGGAGTCGGCCAGCGCGCTGAGACCATCGACCTTGCCGTCGTGCACCAGCACCAGGTCGAGGTCGGAGTACGGCGCGGGCTCCGAGCGGCCCAGCCCGCCGACCGCGATCAGCGCCACCCCGGCGGTGGCCGGAACCAGCGTCCGCAGCCAGTCATCGTAGGCATCGCACAGCGCCAGGCGCAGCTCCACGCCGACGAGTCCGGGCCGACACAGGACGTCGGCCCGGACTTCGCCCAGCGATTCAGATGGCGTCGGCGTCGCGCTCACCCGTGCGTACCCGGACGAGCGTCTCGACCGAGGTCACCCACACCTTGCCGTCGCCGATCTTGCCGGTGCGGGCCGCCTCGACGATCGCCTCCACCACCTTGTCGGCATCAGGCTCGTCGACGAGCACGTCGACGCGTACCTTCGGCACCAGGTCGACGGTGTACTCGGCACCCCGGTAGACCTCCGTGTGACCGCGCTGGCGGCCGAATCCCTGCACCTCGCTCACGGTCAACCCCTGGACACCCAGCACCTCCAGGGCCGCCTTGACGTCGTCGAGCTTGAACGGCTTGATGACGGCGCTTACCTGCTTCATGTGCCGACACTCTCCTTGGCTGCGCTGGAATGTTGCGGCAGGAACCCGCTCCCCCCGACTGGACCGAACTCGTACGCACTCTCGCCGTGGATGGACACGTCCAGGCCGGTGAGCTCATCCTCCTCGGTCACCCGCGTCTTCATCACCAGGCCGATCACCTTGGCGATGACGAACGTTCCGACGAAGGAGAACACGGTGACCGCGCCGGCCGCCACGCCCTGGTGCAGCAGCAGGCTCCAGCCGCCGTACTTGCCGCCGCCGCCGTAGAAGATGCCGTCGTTGCCGAAGGAGTTGACGGCCTTGGAGCTGAAGAACCCGACCGAGAGCGTGCCGACCCAGCCACCGACGAGATGCACCCCGACCACGTCGAGCGAGTCGTCATAACCGAGCTTGTTCTTCAGGCTGATGGCGAAGGCACAGATGAACCCGGCGCCGAAGCCGATGAACAACGATCCGAGCGGGGTCACCCATCCCGCGCAAGGGGTGATCGCGACCAGTCCGGTGACCGCGCCCGATGCGGCACCCAGCGCCGTGGACTTGCCGTAGCGCAGCTTCTCGGCGACGATCCAGCCCAGCAGGGCAGTAGCCGTGGCCGTATTGGTGTTGACCCACGCGTAGGACGCGAGGTTGTTGGCCGCCAGCGCGGAGCCCGCATTGAAGCCGAACCAGCCGAACCACAGCAGGCCGGCACCGAGCAGCACGAACGGGATGTTGTGCCCGCGCATGGCCTCCTTCGGCCAGCCCCTGCGCCGGCCGAGGACGAAGGCCATCGCCAGCCCGGCAGCGCCCGCGTTGATGTGCACGACGGTGCCACCGGCGAAGTCCTGCGCGAAGAAGTGCCCGCCGGAGCTCGGGATCAGGGATCGGTTCAGCCACCCGTAGCCGTCGAAGACCCAGTGGGCGACCGGGGCGTAGATGAGCAACGACCACGCTGCCACGAACGCCACGAACGCCCCGAACTTCCAGCGGTCGGCGGTGGAGCCGGTGATCAGGGCGGGTGTGATGATCGCGAACGTCGCCTGGAAGGCCACGAACGCCATGGTCGGCGTCGTCTGGGCCGTGCCGAGCGCCGGCACTACGTCGTTGATGTTGTGCAGCCCGAAGTAGTGCAGATCCCCCAGCCACTGGTTATTGCCGCCGAACGCCCAGCTGAAGCCCAGGACCACCCAGGTCACGCTCACGATCGCGATGGCGGTGAAGTTCTGCATCAGCATGGCCAGCACGTGCTTGGCCCGCACCATGCCGCCGTAGAAGAACGC
>QHCC01000076.1:0-7191 GCA_003243915.1 Pseudonocardiales bacterium
CCGATCAAGCCGGTGGAGCAGACCGCCACCTCGCCCGCACCGAAGCCGAGCCGGGCCGAGGCGTGTTCGGCCGTACGGTGCGTGTCGGCGAACCCGGCCGCCCCGGTGCACGCGTTTGCGCCCCCGGAGTTCAGGACGACGGCGCGCAAGCGTGCATCGGCGATCACCTGCTGCGACCAGCGGACAGGCGCCGCCTTCACCCGGTTGCCGGTGAACACCGCAGCGGCGACGTCGCTCGGGCCGTCGTTGACGACCAGGGCCACGTCGCGCCCCCCACCCGACTTCAGGCCCGCGGCCACCCCTGCGGCCCGAAAGCCGCGCGCGGCGGTCACGCTCACGGCGCGATCCCGTCGATCGCGAGGCCCGCGGTCTCGGACAGGCCGAGCATCAGGTTGGCGTTCTGCAGCGCCTGCCCGGCGGCGCCCTTGCCCAGGTTGTCGATGGCGCAGGTGACGATGATGCGCCCGGAGTCGACGTCGACAGTGCCCTGCAGGTGCGCCGAGTTGGATCCCGCGGTGGCCGCCGTGCGGGGTTGCTGCCCGTCGGGCAGGACATGCACGAACCTCTCGCCTTCATACGCGGCGGCGAGCACGGCTCGCACGTCCGCGGCGGTGGTGGTGCGGACCGGGCGCGCCGTGACGGCGGCCAGGATGCCCCGCGGCATCGGCGCCAGGACCGGGGTCATCGACAGGCTGGTGGCGCCGGTGGCCTGCTTGATCTCGGGCACGTGCTGGTGGCAGCCCACCCGGTAGCCGGACAGGTCGCCGAGCACCTCACTGGCCAGCAGGTTGATCTTGGGTGAGCGGCCTGCGCCGGACGTGCCGCTGGCCGCCACCACGACGACATCGTCCGGCCCGGCGATCCCGGCGGCGATCAGCGGCGCGAGCGCCAGGATCGTCGCGACGGCATAGCAGCCGGTGTTGGCGACCCGAGCCGACGCCGCGACGGCCCGGCGGGCGCCGGGCAGCTCGGGCAGCCCGTACGTCCAGGCGCCCGGGTGCTCCGGCCCGTAGTAACGGCGGTAGGCGGCAGCGTCGGCCAGCCGATGGTCGGCACCGAGATCGACGATCTTCTGGCCGGCCGGCAGCTGGGCCGCGAACCGTCCGGACGCCCCGTGGGGCAGCGCGAGGAACACCAGATCGGCGCCGTCGAGTGCGGCGGGGCTCAGCTCCGCGAACGTGAGGCCGGCCAGCGAGCGCAGCTGGGGATGCACGTCCTGGACCCGATGCCCCGCGCTGCCGTGGGCGGTGACCGCGATCAGGTCGAGATCAGGATGGCCCGACACCAGCCGCAGCAGTTCGCCACCCGCGTACCCGCTCGCGCCCGCGACGCCGACCCGGTAACCCATGTGCACGATTATGCACCATGGCGCAACTTGATACAGAGAGGGGTCGGGTGGGTGCGCGCGAGACGGTGAGCGTGAAGGCAACGGCCCCTTCTGCAGTGGGTAGCAGCTGCTCCACGCGACGTGATCACGCGGAAGTGGGGTGCCCGGCGCCGGTGGCTCAGGCGCGCAGCACCGTCAGCGCGGGTGGCCTCAGGCGCGCAGCACCGCACCGGTGGCCAGGCCGGCGCGGGCGATCGCGGCGTCCCGAGCGCGCGACGCCTCATCGACGGTCAGCGTGCGATCCGGCGCCCGGAACCGCAGCGCGAACGCCAGCGACTTGCGGGCAGCACGGCGCAGGGCGTCGTCGTCGTAGACGTCGAACAGGCGCACCGACTCCAGCAACTCACCTGCTCCGGCACGAACGGCGGCCAGGACATCCGCGGCCGCGACGCCGGCCGGTACCACCAGGGCGATGTCGAGCAGCACCGGCGGGTACGTGGACAGCGCGGGCGCGAGGACGGGCGGCGGCGGGCTGAACGCGTCGAGATCGAGCTCCATCGCGCAGGTGCGTTCGGGCAGCCCGAGCGCGGCGATCACGCGCGGGTTCAGCTCGCCGGCGTGCCCGACGGTGCGCTCGCCCAGCAGCAGCCCGGCACACCGACCGGGATGCCACGGCGCGGTATCCCCGGCGCGGACGGTGAGTTCTACGCGGGCAGCCGCAGCGACCACCCGCGCCGCATCGATCGCGTCGGACCAGGTGGCCGCACACGCCGGCCCCCACCAGCCCTTGCGCTCGATGTCACCGCACAACACCACCGCCACGTGCCGCGGCTGGTCGGGAAGGGCTGCATCCAGGGCGGCGAGCTCGCCGTCGCTCGGGCGGTGCGCGACTCCCGGCCGCGGTGGCACGGGGGCGTCGGGCCGCGGCAGGAACACCAGGCCCGTCTCGAACAGCGCCAGGTCGCGGATGCCACGGCCCACGTTGCGTTGCAGCGTCGCGAGCAACCCCGGCAGCAAGCAGGTGCGCAGCTCGGGCTCGGCGTCGGACAGTGGGTTGGCCAGACGGGCGGCGATCCGGCGCGGATCCTCGGGCGCCAGGCCGAACGCGTCGTGCACCGCGGGCGAGACGAACGGGTAGGTGAGCACCTCGATGAAGCCGGCAGCGGCCAGCGCGCGTGACACGCCGCGCCGCAGGGTCTGCATCGGGGTGAGCCCGCGGCCAGGGGGCGGCGTCGGCAGCACGGACGGGATCTTGTCGTAGCCCTCGAGGCGGACGATCTCTTCGATCAGGTCCGCCGGATCGGTGAGATCGGGGCGCCAGGTCGGGGGCGACACCTGCAGCACGTCACCGCCGTCGACGGTGCAGCCGACCTCGATCAGCCGCTTCACCGCGACGTCGCGGGCGATCGGCATCCCGGCCAGCGCACCGGCGCGCGCCGCGTGCAGGGTGATCAGCGGGGACGGCGGCCCGTCGCCCACGACGGTGTACCCGGCCGCTGCCGTGGCGCCACCGTGCTCGACGAGCAGATCCACGCAGCGCTGCAGGGCGACGCCCGCGATGGCCGGGTCGACGCCGCGCTCGAAGCGCTTGGCCGCCTCGCTGGGTAGCTTGTGCCGGCGTACGGCGCGCGCGATCGACGCCGGTTGCCAGTGTGCTGCCTCGAGGACGATGTCGGTGGTCGCGGCATCGATGTCGGTGCCGGCGCCCCCCATCACGCCCGCGAGGGCGATCGGGCCGGACTCATCGGTGACGACAAGATCGTCGGGGTCGAGGGCCCGAACGGCATCGTCGAGTGTGGTGAGCTTCTCCCCCGGCCTGGCCCGCCGCACCCCGATCGGGCCCGACAGCTTGGCCCGGTCGAATGCGTGCAGTGGCTGGCCGGTCTCGAGCATGACGTAGTTCGTCACGTCGACGGCCAGCGAGATCGAGCGCACACCGGACTGCCGCAGCCGGCGCGCCATCCACCCCGGCGTCGGCGCGCTCGGATCGAGGCCGGTGATCACCCGCGCGGAGAACCGGTCGCAGCCGGCGGGGTCCTCGACGCGGACGTCGTAGGCGCCGCCGTCGACGGCGGGCAGCACGACATCGGTGTCATGGAACGCGACCCGCAGCGCGGCGGAGGCCTCGCGCGCCAGCCCGCGAACCGAGAGGCAGTAGCCGCGGTCGGGGGTTACGGCAATGTCGAGCACGGCATCGCGCAGGCCGAGGACGTCGAGCGCGTCATCGCCTGGCGTCGCAGACCCGGCCGGCAGGACCAGGATGCCGGCGTGCTCGTCGCCGATGCCGAGTTCGCGAACCGAGCAGATCATCCCGTCCGACAGGTGGCCGTAGGTCCTGCGGGCGCCGATGGCGAACCCCCCGGGCAGCACGGCACCGGGTAGCGCAGCGACAACGAGGTCGCCGGCCGTGAAGTTGGAGGCACCGCAGACGATGCCGCGCGGCTGGTCCTCGCCGAGCTCGACCTGACACCACCGGATGCTCTTGCCGTTCTTCTGCGGTTCGTCCTCGAAGGACGACACCCGGCCGACCACGATCGGCCCGGACATGCCGTCGGCCGCCGAGTCGACGCGCTCGACCTCGAGCCCGACCCGGACGAGCGCATCGCCGAGCTCGCGCGGCGAGATCCCTTGGGGCAGATCGACGTGCTCGCTCACCCAGCTGACGGGTGCCCTCATGACGACTCAACTCCAGCCCTCGCGGTGCTCCGCACGGCGATGAGCTGCTTGCTCTCAACCCCGGCCACCGCGGTGGTCCGCACGGTTCGCATCAGCCCTGCACCCCGAACGCGGCGGTGAAGCGGACGTCGCCCTCGACGATGTCGCGCATGTCCTCGACGCCGTTGCGGAACATCAGTGTGCGGTCGATGCCCATGCCGAACGCGAAGCCGGAGTATCGCTCGGGGTCGATCCCACACGCGACCAGCACTCGCGGGTTCACCATGCCGCAGCCACCCCACTCGATCCAGCCCTCGCTGTCACAGGTCCGGCAGGGCCGAGCCGGGTTCCCGACCGAATCGCCGCGGCACACGAAGCAGAGCAGATCCGGTTCGGCACTTGGCTCGGTGAACGGGAAGTAGGCCGGGCGCAACCGGGTGACGATGCCGGGGCCGAACATGGCCGCGGCGAGATGGTCGAGCGTGCCCTTGAGGTGCGCCATCGTGATGCCCTCGTCGATGACTAGGCCTTCGACCTGGTGGAACACCGGCGTGTGGGTTGCGTCCAGCTCATCGGTGCGATACACCCGGCCCGGGCAGATGACGTAGATCGGCGGCTCGCGCCACAGCATGGTGCGGACCTGGACCGGTGACGTGTGCGTGCGCAGCACCAGTCCGGAGTCGGGCGAGCCGAGGAAGAACGTGTCCATCAGTGAGCGGGCCGGATGGTCGACGCCGATGTTGAGGGCGTCGAAGTTGTACCACTCGGCCTCGACTTCAGGGCCCTCGGCGACCTCGTAGCCCATCGCGGTGAAGACGTCGGCGATGCGTTCCTGGATCGTCGTGAGCGGGTGCCGCGCACCGGCCGCGCGGCGGTCGCTCGGCAGGGTGACGTCGACGGCCTCCTCGATCAGAACCCGCGCGTCGCGCTCGATCTCGAGCTCGGCCTGGCGTGCAGCGAGGGCCCGGTCTACCTGCGCGCGGGCCGCCCCGACCCGCTGGCCCGCGGCTGCTCTCGCCGCCGGCGGCAGCGCGCCGATCTCGCGGTTGGCCAGAGCCAGCCCAGACCGGTCGCCGGCATGCGACAGCCGCTGGGACTTCAGCTCGTCGAGGGTGCTCGCCGCTGTGAAGGCGGCCAGGGCAGCCGACACTGCGGCCTCGATCGTCTCCGGTTGGAGCGCGCTCACCTCGACGGGGTCGAAGTTCGGATTGGGCATGCGTGCACGTCTCCAGTCGGTTGGGCCTGCCGCCCGAGTTTAGGAGGGCGGCCTGCGCGGCTCGACAGCATTACCGCGCGGCGCGTTGTGCGCGGGCACTGGCGTACAGGCAGACAGCAGCGGCCGCGGCCAGATTCAAGCTCTCGGCGCCGCCGCGGATGGGCACCCGGACGGTGGTGTCGGCGGCGGCCAGGACCCGCTCGGGCAGGCCGTGGGCCTCGTTGCCGAACAGCCACATCGTCGGCCCGGTCAGGGCCGCGCTGTCGGCAAGTTCGTCGAGGTCGCTGGCGCCGGCCCCCGTCGTCGCCAGCGATGCCAGGCCGGCTTCACGGGCAGCATCCAGGACTTCGTCGACCTGCTCGTCGACGACGACGTCGAGGTGGAACATGCTGCCGGCACTGGCCCGGACGCTCTTGCCGTTGTACACGTCCACGCCGCCGGCGAAGACGACCGCATCGGCGCCCGCGGCATCGGCGGTGCGCAGGATCGCGCCGGCGTTGCCCGGGTCGTTGGCTTCGACAAGCACGGCGACGAGGCGCGGTGGACGGCCCAAGGCGGTGGCGAGGGAGACGTCGATACGCCGGCACACCGCGACGAGGCCCTGCGGCGTGACCGTCTCGGAGAGAGCCGCAGCGTCCTTCGCACTGATCTCCTCGACGGTCACGTCGGAGAACAGCTCGGCGTGACGCGCAATGGCGTCCTCGGTCGCGAACAGCTCGAGGACGGCACCGGCCCGCAGTGCTTCCCGGACGGCCGGCGCCCCCTCGGCGAGGAACCGCCCGGCGTCGCGGCGGTCCTTGCGGACGGTGAGTCGCCGGGCCGCCGCAAGCCGGGCGTTCTGGGAGCTGAGCAGCTTCCGGGGTCCCCGCGGAGTCGGCACGCTTTTCGCCGACTTCGTGGGGTGGAGCTCAGGCAGCCGGTGACTGAGCAGCGGCGCCGCCGATGCCCTCGGCCGCGACGGCGGTGCGAGCCACGTCGACCAGCGCGGCGAAGGCCGGCGCGTCGTTGACCGCCAGGTCGGCGAGCACCTTGCGGTCGACCGTCACCCCGCCCAACCGAAGGCCCTGGATGAAGCGGTTGTAGGTCATGTCGTTCGCCCGGCAGGCCGCGTTGATGCGGGTGATCCACAGCTGACGGAAGTCGCCCTTGCGCTTCTTGCGGTCGCGGTACTGGTAGGTCGCCGAGTGCAGCAGCTGTTCCTTGGCCTTGCGGTACAGGCGCGAACGCTGCCCTCGGTAGCCGGCTGCGGCTTCGAGGGTGCTCCGGCGCTTCTTATGGGCATTCACTGCCCGCTTGACGCGTGCCACGGTGGATCCTTGGGTGTTCGGGCCGCCGGCGTGAGCCAGGGCGGCGAGACGGAGAACGGGACGGGGCGGCGGGCTAGCGCCCGAGCAGCTTCTTCACACGCGGACGGTCGGCCTTCGAGACCTCCTCGGTGCCGGTGAGGCGCCGGGTGAGTCGCGAGGGCTTGCGCTCGAGTTGGTGACGCATGCCGGCGCGCTGGGTCAGCAGCTTGCCGCTGCCGGTCACCTTGACGCGCTTCTTCATCCCGCTATGGCTCTTCATCTTGGGCATCGGAGGTCCTCTTCGTCGTGGTGCAGGGCTACTGGGGGGCGTCGGACGCCGGAGGGGCAGGGGCATCGTGGGAGACGCGGGTGATCTTCGTGCTGCGATGCGGCGCGACCACCATGATCATGTTGCGACCGTCCTGCTTCGGCGAAGCCTCTACGAAACCCAGCTCCTGGATGTCGTCGGCCAGGCGCTGCAGCAACCGGAAGCCCAGTTCGGGCCGGGACTGCTCCCGTCCGCGGAACATGATCGTGACCTTGACCTTGTCGCCCTGCTTGAGGAACCGCTCGACGTGACCCTTCTTGGTCAGGTAGTCGTGCGAGTCGATCTTGGGACGCAGCTTCATCTCCTTGATGACGGTGAGGGCCTGGTTGCGCCGGGCCTCACGAGCCTTCTGCGCACTCTCGTACTTGAACTTGCCGTA
>QHCC01000076.1:7221-17180 GCA_003243915.1 Pseudonocardiales bacterium
GCCTTGCCGATCGGCACGATGCCGACCTGCTCGCCCTCGGGGCCGACGAGGCGCACCTCAGGTACGCGGATCCGGTCGTTGATCCTTGGTTCAGAGCTGATGGGACCTCCTTGGTCGGTTCTGCTGATTCCGCGGCACCACCCGACAGACGAAGGGCCCCGCTGCGCTGTTGTGCGCACGGGGCCGTTGCCTGCCGACCAGTCCGTCCCCGCGTGCCCAAGCACCACGGGCGCCCGGCCGAGGGCCGAACGTCACGGACCGGACCCGGCGCACCGGATGGGGCTGGTGGCTCGGGTGGGAGGCTGTGCTGGGTGTCCAGCGGCTTCCGCTTGCACACCCCCGCCGGTGGCGGAGGCTGGTCGCAATGACAGGGTAGCAGCGTGGCTGACACCGACTCAAAACCCGCGACCGCGACTATCGACACCGCGGCGTCGATCGGGATTCCCGGCAGCGCCTCGAGCGCACATCCCACCGCTGCCATCCCGCTGCCTGCGCACGGCTTCGCCACCCTCGACGACGTCGCCCTCGACGACGTCGTCGAGGTACCGGCAGCCGAGGTGGTCACCGCGGCCGGGGTGATGCTCATGACCGCGTCGGCGCGCAAGCTCGGTCTGGCCGCGGACGGTGAGCCGGAGCTGGACCTCGACGAGGCAAGCCTGCTGATCACCGCCCTGGCCGGGCTGGTCGCGGCGTCTCAGGAGCACCTGGGGCCGCACCGCCAACCGCTGCGCGACGGGCTGCGCACGCTGCAGGAGGGGTTCCGCGAGGCGTCCTCGGTCCCGGTCGAGCCTGGCCAGGGACCGGGCGAGGACTTGGTGCCCTGACGATTTCTCAGACGTGGTAGGCACGATGCGAGTCGGCATCTCAGGGTGGAGGTATCCGCCCTGGCGAGGCGTGTTCTACCCCAAGGGCCTGGCCCAGCGCAGCGAACTCAGCTATGCCGCAAGCGTGCTGTCCACGATCGAGATAAACGGCTCGTTCTACTCGCTGCAGCTGCCGAGCAGCTACCGCGCCTGGCATGACCAGACACCGGATGACTTCGTGTTCTCCGTCAAGGGTGGCCGCTTCATCACCCACATGAAGAAATTGCGTGATCCGGAGATCACCCTGGCCAACTTCTTCGCCTCCGGCGTCCTGGCCCTGCGTGCCAAGCTAGGCCCGATCCTGTGGCAACTGCCCCCGAGCCTCGGGTTCGACGCCGATCGGCTGGCCGCCTTCTTCGCCCGGTTGCCCCGCTCGACGGCAGAGGCGGCCTGGCTGGCGCGGCACCACGACGAGCGCCTCGAGGACCGGGCCCTGACCGACACCGACGCCGACCGGCCACTGCGGCACGCGCTGGAGGTACGCCACGTCAGCTTCAAGGCACCGGCGTTCACCGACCTGCTGCGCGAGCACCACATCGGCCTCGTCGTCGCCGACACGGCGGGCAAGTGGCCGTTGATCCGCGAGGTGACCGCGGACTTCGTCTATGTGCGCCTGCACGGCGACAAGGAGCTGTACACGAGCGGGTACTCCGACGAGGCCCTGGACTCCTGGGCCGCCCACATCCGGGGGTGGGCCGGGTCGGGCTGCGACGTGTACGTCTACTTCGACAACGACGTCAAGGTGCGGGCGCCCTTCGATGCGCTGGCCCTGGCGCGCCGGCTCGCCTGAACACTTCGGCACCGCTGATGCGACCGCGTTGCCACCACGATCGCAGTCAGCTCGTGCGGAGCGCTCAGTCCTCGGCGGGGGCCGTGGGCAGCCTCTCGCCGATCAGATCCATCACCGAGGAGTCGGTCAGGGTGGTGACGTCGCCGAGTTCGCGGTGATCGGCCACGTCGCGCAGCAGCCGGCGCATTATCTTGCCCGATCGCGTCTTCGGCAGCTCCGGCACGATCATGATCTGCCGGGGCTTGGCGATGGCGCCGATCTCACTGGCTACGTGGTTGCGCAATGTCTTGACCAATTCGGCGCCCTCGGCCTCCTCGGTCGGCCCACCGCCGCGCAGGATCACGAACGCGACGATGCCCTGCCCGGTCACCGAGTCCGTGGCGCCGACCACGGCCGCCTCAGCAACCGACGGGTGCGACACCAGCGCCGACTCGACCTCGGTGGTCGAGATGCGGTGCCCCGAGATGTTCATGACGTCATCGACGCGTCCGAGCAGCCACAGGTCGCCTTCGTCGTCCTTCTTGGCGCCGTCGCCGGCGAAGTAGTAGCCCTGGTCGGCAAAGTGCGACCAGTAGGTCTCCTGGTAGCGCTCCGGGTCGCCCCAGATGCCGCGCAACATCGCTGGCCACGGCTCGGTCAGCACCAGGAAGCCGCCGCCGCCGTTGGGCACCGACCTGCCCTCATTGTCGACGACGTCGGCACTGATGCCCGGCAACGCCTTCGTCGCCGAGCCCGGCTTGGCCTCGGTGACCCCCGGCAGCGGGCTGATCATGATCGCGCCCGTCTCGGTCTGCCACCAGGTGTCGACGACCGGAACGTTGTCGCCGCCGATGACCCGGCGGTACCAGATCCACGCTTCGGGGTTGATCGGTTCGCCGACGGAGCCGAGCAGCCGCAGCGAGGACAGGTCGTGCTTGTTCGGGATGTCCTCGCCCCACTTCATGAAGGTGCGGATCGTCGTGGGCGCCGTGTACAAGATGTTGATCTTGTACTTCTCGATCATCTGCCACCAGCGGCTCTCGTCCGGCGTGTTCGGCGTTCCCTCGTACATGAACGACGTGGCCCGGTTGGCCAGCGGCCCGTACACGATGTAGCTGTGCCCGGTGACCCACCCGATGTCGGCGCCGCACCAGTACAGGTCCGAGTCCGGCTTGAGGTCGAACACCGCGTGATGGGTGTACGCGACCTGGGTGAGGTAGCCGCCGGAGGTGTGCAGGATGCCCTTGGGTTTGCCGGTCGTGCCCGAGGTGTACATGACATAGAGCGGGTGCTCGGCGTCGAAGGACTCCGGGCTGTGTTCGGTGGATTGCCTGCCGACGACGTCGTGCCACCACGAGTCGCGGCCCTCGGTGAGCGCGGTGTCCTGCCCGGTACGCCGCACGACCAGCACCGCGCGCACATCCGGGCACTTGACCAGCGCCTCGTCGACGGCCGGCTTGAGGGCCGCGGCGGCACCGCGCCGGTAGCCGCCGTCGGCGGTGATCACGACGCGGGCGTCGCAGTCGGTGATGCGGTCTGACAGCGCGGTGGCCGAGAAGCCGCCGAAGATCACCGTGTGCGGGGCGCCCAGGCGGGCGCACGCCAGCATCGAGATCACCGTCTCGGGGATCATCGGCAGGTAGATCGCGACCCGGTCGCCGGACTTCACGCCGAGTTCGATCAGCGCATTGGCGGCCTTGCACACCTCGTCCTTGAGCTGGGCGTAGGTGAGCGATCGGGTGTCGCCCGGTTCCCCCTCCCAGTGGTACGCGACCTGGTCGCCGTGCCCGTCCTCGACGTGGCGATCGACGCAGTTATAGGCGACGTTGAGTTCGCCGCCCACGAACCACTTCGAGAACGGGGCAGCGGACCAGTCGAGCACCTGCGTCCAGCGGGTCGTCCAGGTCAGCCGATCAGCCTGCTGCTCCCAGAACGCCAGCCGGTCTGCGGAGGCCTGCTCGTACGCAGCAGCCCCGACATTGGCCGCCGCGGCGAACTGCGCGGACGGCGGGAAACGACGTTCCTCGTGGGACAGATTGGAGAGTGTCTCGCTCACAGGCTCGAACCTAGCGCGGGAACGTTGGGAAGACGACGCGCTTGGCGGTGTCATTCATGACGCCGGCCAGCGAGGCGTACCACGCAACAACGGCGGTGATCAGACCGAGCCAGCCGCCCAGCTTCGTCCAACCGGTCGAGGTGGCGAACTCACCGATCGACAGCGCGACAAACGTCAGGGTAAGGAACGCGAATACGGCCAGCACCGCACCGGACACCCGCGTGGCGGCGATCGTCATGTAGGCGGTGAAGATCGCCCAGACCAGCAAGTAGAGACCGACGGCGTGGCTGATGTCCTTCGGGTCCGCCTTCGCCGCGACCAACTTCGCCACCACGTGGTCGACCAGGTACCAGTACGACAGCCAGAAGGCGCCGAAGGAGCTGAAGGCGAGCGCTCCGAACGTGTTTCCTCTGGCGAATTCCCACATGCCGGCTAGCAACTGGGCCAGGCCGCCGTAGAAGAGTGCCAGTCCCAGCACGGCGCCGGTCACCGTGGCCGAGAGCATGTGCGTGTTGACGACGGAAAGGAAGAACGTCGTTCCGGCGAAGGCGGCAAGTCCGAGTGGGGCAGGATCGGCCACCCGACTGATGGCCGGGGCTGGGGTGGGGGCGACGTCGTCGCGTTGCGTCGTGGTCATTGACGGCTTCCTCTCCGAGGAGCGGGCGGGCCCGACTGTTGGACCGACATCCCGGGGTACTCACCCAACCGTGCCACTGACCTGGGACGGCGTCCACCACCCGTCCCCTATCGGGTCGGGTGGGTGGCCGCGAACAGCGCGCGCAACCGTCGCATGACGTCGATGGCCTGGTCTCTGTCGAGGCGCTGCACAGCATAGATCGCCAGTGTCTCCTCCCCCGGCAGCACAATGCGCGCAAAGCGCACCCGGCTCGGAAACTCGACGCCCACGACGACATCCCACGGCACCGTGCGCCATCCGCCCAGAAACGCGCGCAGCCGCAACGAGTCACGGTCGGCATGCAACCGAGGCCGGGTGAGGGTGAGGAACAACCCGCCCAGGACCACGCCTATCGCGGCGGTGGCTATCTGGTCCTTGACCCCGAAATGCGCGCCGGCATTCGCGTGCGGCATCACGACGGCGACGATCAGGAATATCGCGAGCACGATCGAGGCACTGGCGTAGCCGATCCGCGACATCAGCACCGGCCGGGCCCGCACGTCCTCAGCTGGTCGCCCGGGTCTACCTCCCGGTCGCTCGCGGCGTCGTGGATCACCCGTGGGCGCGCTCGTCGCGTCGTTCACAGCCGGCACGCGTGGATGTCGGTGACGATGATGCCGCGGGCACCGAGGTCCCAGAGCTGGTCCATGATCGCGTTCGTCTCCTTGCGCTTGACCATCGAGCGCACCGCCGACCAGCCCCGCTCGTGCAGCGGCGAGACGGTGGGCGACTCGATGCCCGGCGTGATCGCGACCGCCTTCTCGACCAGGTCATTGATGATGTCGTAGTCCATCAACACGTACTGGCGGGCGATGATCACTCCTTGCAGCCGGCGGGTCAGCTGCTCGACCCGCGGGGTCGTCGGTGCATCCTGACGGCGGATCAGCACGGCCTGGCTGGTGAGCAGTGGCTCACCGAAGATCTCAAGACCGGCATTGCGCAACGTGGTCCCGGTGGACACCACGTCGGCGATCACGTCGGCGACGTCGAGGCGCACCGCGGTCTCCACCGCCCCGTCGAGGCGGATCACCTCGGCCCGCACGCCGTGTTCGGCGAGGTGGGCAGCCACCACCCCCGGATAGGCCGTGGCGACGCGCTTGCCCTCGAGCTGCTCGACGCTCGTCGACACGCCGGCCAGGCCGGCGAATCGGAACGTCGAGGCAGCGAAGCCGAGAGGCAGGATGGCCTGCGCCGGTGCGCCGGAATCCAGGAGCAGATCCTCGCCGGTGATGCCGACGTCCAGGCGGCCGGAGCCGACGTAGATGGCGATGTCGCGGGGGCGCAGGAAGAAGAACTCGGTGTCGTTGTCGGCGTCGACGAGGACGAGTTCGCGGCTGTCGGTGCGCTGCCGGTAGCCGGCCTCGGCAAGCATCTGGCTGGCGGGCTCGGCCAGCGCGCCCTTGTTCGGAACGGCAATTCTGAGCATGGTCTACCTGTCTGCAGGCGTGATGGGAATCGCAGCGGGCCTACAGATGTCGGTAGACGTCATCGAGCGCGATGCCCTTGCCGATCATGATCACCTGCACCCGGTAGAGCAGCTGGCTGATCTCCTCGGCAGTGCGCTGCGCGGACTCGTGTTCGGCGGCCATCCACACCTCGGCGGCCTCCTCGACGACCTTCTTGCCCTGTGCGTGCACCCCGGCATCGAGCGCCGCGACCGTGGCCGAGCCGGCCGGCCGGACCCGCTGCCGGTCGGTCAGCTCTGCGAACAGCTGGTCGAAGGTCTTCATCGCGTGCCGCAGCCTACCGGGCGTCGCTCAGGTGACCCGGTGGTGCAACTGCTCGCCGGCCCGCTCGACGATGCCCCCGACCCGGCCGCGGATCGGCGCCCGGCGCTCGTCGTGGCGGGCGCCCGGGCGCGCCGTGCCGGCCCGGCGCAGCCGCCACTGCCGCAGGTGGTGGAACCCGCGCACGGACTCCGGGCGGCGGGGCCGCAGGACGAAGCGCGGGTCATCGCGCAGCGACTCGGCCATCACCCGATCGACCAGCACCCACCCCGGCCGGCAGATCGACGTGAGCCGGCTGGCAATGTTCACCGTCGAGCCGTACACATCGCCGAGGCGGCTCACGACCGGGCCGGCGGCCAGCCCGACGCGCAGGGCCGGAAGCCGGTCGTCCGCGGCCGAGGCCTCGTGCAGGTCGAGCGCGATCTGGGCACCGTCGTCGGGGGAATCGGCGACGAAGAGCACCTCGTCGCCGATCGTCTTGACGATGCGGCCGTCGTGGGCACCGACGATGTCCGTCGTGGCGGACTCGAACGCCTCGAGCACCCCGCGCAACTCGGCTTCGGTCGCGTTGCGCGTGAGGGTCGTGAAGCCGGACATGTCGGCAAAACCGACCACCGTAGTGATAATGCCCGCGGCTGCCACCTCGGCCGTGGCGTGCGACACGACGCGCGAGAAGTAGCCCGCTAGTTGGCGCCGCCACACGAACGTCTGGATGTCCTGCATCACCGGCAGCAGCTCGTCGACGAACTGTGTGATGGCCGCCTCAGAGGCCAGCAGGTCTGGACGGTTCGAGATGAGTTCGATCAGCAATTGGCCTTGCCAGGCGGCCAGCCGGGAGAAGGTCTGGCCCAGCATGCGGGTCATCGCGGTGCGCAGTTCGTCCTCGATGACCAGGTGCTCGGACAGGAACCTCGCATGCCGCAGTGCGGTCAGGTCGCCGTCGGTGAAGACCACGTCGTCGTCGCCGACGGTCGCGAACCCCAGCGCGCGCCATACCTTTCGCGCCTCGTCCGCCTCGATGCCGGCGGCCTGGCTGAGTTCCACCCGCGTGTACCTGCGCGGGCCGCCGAGCAGTGTGCTCTCGAGCCGCTCGAACAGCCCGGCCAGGTCGAGGTCGGTGGGGTCGGCGGCGGCCGGCTCGGCGTCGTCGGGTTCGGTCATCGTGCCCGCTTACGTGGTGTGCACGATCAGCACGTCGACCGGCGTGTGGCGTGCCACGTCGAGGGGCACCGATCCGATGATGCGCCCGGCCAGGCTGTTCAGCCCGCGGTTGCCTACGACGAGCAGATCCGCACTGTGGTCCGTCACGACCTTGCGCAGCGTGTCCGCCGGCTTGCCCTGCACGACGACCGTGTCGACGTTCGTGGCACCCGCCTTGACGGCGCGATCCCGCGCGCGGCCGACGGTGTCCTCGGCCGGGGCCGAGCCGACGACCTGGTAGGCGGCGTCGGGGCCCAGCACGTCCTGGTCGTGGGCGAGATTCTTGTCGTGCGACGGGAAGTACGCGCAGGCGATGACGAGGGTGGCACCGGCGTCGCGCGCCAACGCTGCTGCGCGGTCGACGGCCCGAAACGACGTCTCGGAACCATCGGTTCCCACGACCACGGTCTGGTACGCGCCCATGTGCCCCCACCTTCCGAACCGGGATAGCCAATGTGAGCGACCTTAGCGGCAGGGGCGGGTCCCGAACCCGTTCGACCTACTACGGACAGCGTGAGTAGGGCAACAGCGTGACCGCGGTCGCCAGTGCCGCGGCTGCCGCCTGGTAGCCCTTGTCCTCACTCGAGCCGGGCAGCCCGGCCCGGTCCAGCGCCTGCTCGTCGTCGTCGCAGGTGAGCACCCCGAAGCCGATCGGCACTCCGGTGCGCTGGGCGACGAGGGTGAGACCGGTCGCCGCCGCCTGGCACACGTAGTCGAAATGCGGCGTCGCCCCGCGGATCACCACACCCAGCGCGACGAGCGCGTCGAAGCCTGCCTGCGCGAGCCGGGCGGCGGCCACCGGCAGCTCGAAGGTCCCCGGCACCCGCACCTCGGTGATGTCGGCGACCTGCGAGTCGCGCAGGGCTCGGTGGGCACCGTCGATCAGTCCGGCCATCACCGCCGGGTGCCACTCGCTGGCGATCACCGCGACCCGCAGGCCGGTGGCGCCCTCGACCATCGTCAGCTCCGGGGCCCCCTTCCCGGTCACCCGCCGTCACCCTGGATTTCCAGCTCATGACCCATCCGGTCGCGCTTGGTCTGCAGATAACGGATGTTCTCCGGGTTGACGTGCGCGGGCAGCGGGACGCGGCCGGTGATCCGCAAACCGTAGCCCTCGAGGCCCGCGCGCTTGGCCGGGTTGTTGGTCAGCAGCCGCATCGAGTGGATGCCGAGGTCGACGAGGATCTGAGCGCCGGTGCCGTAGTCGCGGGCATCGGCGGGCAGGCCGAGTTCCAGGTTCGCGTCCAGGGTGTCCGAGCCGGAGTCCTGCAGCTGGTAGGCCTGCAGCTTGTGCAGCAGGCCGATGCCCCGACCCTCGTGGCCGCGGATGTACAGCACGACCCCGCGCCCTTCGCGGGCGACGGTGGCCAGCGCGGCATCCAACTGCGGCCCGCAGTCACAGCGCAGCGATCCGAACACGTCACCGGTCAGGCATTCCGAATGCACCCGGACCAGCACGTCCTCGCCGTCGCCCAGGTCGCCGAAGACGAAGGCGACGTGCTCGCGTGAGTCGTAGCTCGAGGAGTAGCCGACCGCGGTGAACTCGCCGTAGCGCAGCGGCACCCGCGCCGAGGCGACCCGCTCGACGAGCCGCTCGAAACGGCGCCGGTAGGCGATGAGATCGGCGATGGAGATCAGCGCGAGGTCGTGCTCGTCGGCGAAGACGCGCAACTCCTCGGCCCGCGCCATGCCGGCCGGATCCTTCTCGCTGACGATCTCGCACAGGGCGCCGGCGGGCGAGAGCCCAGCCATCACGGCGAGGTCGACGGCCGCCTCGGTGTGTCCCGGCCGGCGCAGCACGCCGCCGTCCTTGGCGCGCAACGGCACCACGTGCCCCGGGCGCGAGAAGTCCGCGGCCGTCGCAGCTGGATTGGCGAGCAGCCGGATGGTGTGCGCGCGGTCGGCCGCGGAAATGCCGGTCGAGACGCCTTCCCGGGCATCGACGGTAACCGTGTACGCGGTGCCGCGGCGGTCCTGGTTGACGCGGAACATCGGCGGCAGGTCGAGACGGTCGGCCTCCTGCTCGGTGATCGGCACGCAGATGTAGCCCGAGGTGTAACGCACCATGAATGCGACTAGCTCGGGGGTGGCCAACTCGGCGGCGAAGATCAGGTCGCCCTCGTTCTCGCGGTCCTCGTCATCGACCGCCACCACGGCCCGGCCCGCCTTGATGTCGGTGATCGCCCGCTCGATCGTGTCCAACCGTAAGGTCATCGGGCGTCCCGCTGTCGGGCGGACCGCGCGGACCGCGCGGCCCGCCGCTCGCAAGCCCGGGCGGATACGCGGCCCGCGCCCCTTCGGTGCATCGTCGAGATGCTCCTCGCGCAAGCGCTCATCGCGGCGCGGTCATCATGGGCGCTCATGGCGTTGTCTCCAGTAGCCGGGCCACGTACTTGGCCAAGACATCGACCTCGAGGTTCACCGGATCGCCGGGTTGTCTGGTGCCCAGGGTGGTCGCGTGCAGTGTCTCCGGGATGAGCCCGACCTCGAACCAGTCCGGGCCGACGGCGGAAACGGTGAGGGAGACCCCGTCAACGGCGATCGAACCCTTCTCGGCGACGAACCGGCTCAGCTCCGGCGGCAGGCCGAAGCGCACCGCCTCCCATGCGTCGCCGGGCTGCCGGGACAGGACAACCCCGGTGCCGTCGACATGGCCCTGGACGACGTG
>QHCC01000077.1 GCA_003243915.1 Pseudonocardiales bacterium
CGTCACAGCGCCAGCGTACGGGCTGCGTCGCTCTACGCGATCGGGACAAACCGCCACCTGGCCCGTGCAACAGGTCGGTGACGGTCCGTCGGACGACCTCCCCGCAGGAAGGCTCATATCGCTAGGCTCGGGGACCTTCACGTGCGACCACGAGCCGCACGAGGCTGCGCGGACAGGGTTGTCCGCCGGAGAAAGGACGACATGGCGTTCACAAAGAGCACAACCGGCAAGGCGCTGGCCCTCACGGCCGCAGTTCTGCTTGCCGTATCGCTGGCCGCATGCGGCTCGAAGAAGAAGTCCGGGGGCGGCGGCGGCGGCACCGGCTCGACGAGTAAGCCGATGACGCTCGGCACCACTGACCAGGTCGTGGCGCTTGACCCCGCCGCCTCATACGACTTCGGTTCGCTAATGCTCGAAGTCAACGTGTACCAGTTCTTGATGCAAGTCCCGGCCGGCAAGAAGACCCCGGAGCCGGACGCCGCCGAGAGTTGCTCGTTCACCAAGCCCACCGAGTACACCTGCAAGATGAAGGCCGGGCAGAAGTTCTCTAACGGCGACCCCCTCACCGCCGACGACGTCGTGTTCTCCTACAAGCGCGTCGTCAAGATCAACGACCCCAACGGTCCAGCGTCGCTCATCGGGAACATGGTCGACGTCAAGGCCAGCGACCCCTCCACAGTCGTCTTCACGCTCAAGAACGCGAATGACCAGACCTGGCCGCTCGTACTCGGCACATCGGCCGGCCCGATCGTAGACAGCAAGGTCTTCCCGGCGGACAAGGTTCTTGCGGATGACAAGGTCATCGGTTCCGGTCCATACGCGCTCGCCAGCTACAACAAGAACCAACTCGTCTCGCTCAAGACCAATGCGAACTACTCCGGCCCGAACAAGGCGAAGGCCGGCAACATCACGCTGAAGTACTACACCGAGGCGTCCAACATGAAGCTGGACATCCAGCAGGGCGCTATCGACGTTGCCTTGCGTAGTCTTACGCCTACCGATATCGGGAGCCTCAAGAGCGCGAGCGGCGTCAAGGTGCTCACCGGCGCTGGCGGCGAACTGCGATACATCGTCTTCGACTTCAAGACGATGCCTGGCAGCAACGACGCGCAGAAGCTGGCGATTCGCAAGGCAATGGCCTACTCGGTCGACCGGCAGGCGATCGCCGACAAGGTGTTCAAGGGCACCTACCAGCCCGCCTATTCGATGGTGCCGAACGGCATCGCCGATGCGTCCGAGGCGTTCAAGGACGCCTTCGGCTCGGCACCGGACAAGGCGAAGGCCCAGGCGGCGCTGCAGGCGGCTGGCGTCAAGACGCCGGTGAAGCTGAACCTGCAGTACACGCTCGGCCATTACGGCCCGGTGTCAGACCAGGAGTACAACGAGTTGAAGCGCCAGTTCGAGGCGACCGGTCTGTTCAAGGTGAGCATCCAGTCGACGGAGTACCCGACCTACTCGAAGGAGCGGGTCAAGGACACCTACCCGATCTTCCAGCTCGGCTGGTTCCCTGACTTCGTCGACGCGGACAACTACCTGTTCAACTTCCTCAGCGAGCAGAACTTCGTCCACGTCCATTACTGCGACCCCGGTGCGAAGAACCGTCCGTGCGACAAGGACGGCGTCCTGCCGTTGCTGACGACAGAGGAGACCAAGCCCGGCGCCGATCGAACGGCAGCCTTGCAGCAGATCCAGAAGGTTCTCGCTACGGGCGAGATGCCGTACCTGCCGCTGCTGTCGGGCAACCAGGTCGCGGTCGTGCGGTCCAACGTAAGCGGCGTCCAGGAGACACTGGATCCGACCTACCTCATCCGGTTCTGGCTGTTCAGCAAGAGCTGACCGTCCGAACCTGAGGCCGGCAGACGCCGGGCTGCGCCCCGCTCATTTAGGGCGCGTATGCCCGGCGTCGTGGGCTGAACAGACTGGAAGGTCCCGATGGCCACCGCTATCAAGAGTTCCTCCGGTTCACTGCGCACCTACCTGCTCACCCGGTTACTGCTGATCATCCCGATGGTGTGGGTGCTCGTGACGATGGTCTTCTTCGTCATGCGGGTGATCGGTGACCCAATCCAGTCTGCCTTCGGCGGTCGACTGCCACCTGACCAGATCGCGATTCGACGGCACAACGCAGGACTCGACAAGCCGCTGCTGTCGCAGTACTGGCATTACCTCGTCGGCGTGGCTCACCTCGACTTCGGTCAAGCACTAACCGACAAGCAGCAGATCAGCCACCAGCTGATCGTCAAGGGCGCGGCGACACTCGAACTGACGACCTGGGCCTTCCTCATCGCGCTCGCCCTCGGCATCCCACTGGGCCGGTTCGCGGCACGCTATCGCGACCGGCTACCCGACGTCGGGTTGCGACTGTTCGCCGTACTCGCCTACGCGACGCCGGTGTTCTTCCTCGGGCTGCTGTTCAAGCTGCTGTTCGCGATCAAGCTGGGCTGGTTTTTCTCCTCCGGGCGGGCCAGCCCGGACATCGAACTGGGCATCACCGGCAGCAACGTTCCGCATGACACGCACATCTACATCCTCAACGCTCTGCTGTACGGCGACTCGGGCGACATCAGCGACGTGCTGCGACACACCGTCCTGCCCGCGCTTACGTTGGGTCTGTACATCGGCGGGGTTTTCATCCGGCTGGTGCGCGTCAACCTGCTGCAGACAATGCGCTCGGACTACGTCGAAGCGGCGCGGGCCCGCGGCGTCCCCGAGCGGCGCGTCATCCGCAAGCACGCGTTCCGCAATGCACTCATCCCAGTGGTCACCGTCATGGGGCTGCAGGTCGCGGCGCTGCTCGCCGGTTCGGTGCTGACCGAGGAGACGTTCGAGTGGCAGGGGATCGGCTACACGCTGGCCCACTACCTGTTGGCCCGTGACTTCATCGCGGTGCAGGGCATCGTCACAGCGATCGCCGTCATCGTGGCCATCGTCAGTTTCCTCATCGACGTGATCACAGCTGTCGTCGACCCCCGAGTGAGGTACTGATGACCGCGTCCCTCCCCGAACTGGAAGTGACCGAACTTGAGGTCGGCGCGCGGCACAGCCGGATCCCCGGACTGAATGCGATGCGCGCCACCTCGGGATTCCAACGCGGCATGCTGCTCGCCGGAATAGTCATCGTCGCCTTCTTCTTCGTCGTCGCCGTGTTCGCGCCGCTTATCGCGCCTTACGGTTTCAACGACGCGAAGTCAGGAGGCGTCGACTTCAAGACATTGCAGCCGCCGTCATCCAAACACTGGTTCGGCACCGCAGTCGGTGGCGAGGATGTGTTCTCGCAGGTTGTCTATGGTGCCCAGACCGCGCTCGAAGTGATCGTCCTGGCCGTCGCGCTATCGATCGTGGTCGGCGTTCCACTGGGCCTGCTCTCGGGCTACTTCGGCGGACGGCTGGACCGCGTGTTGGTGCTCGTCTCCGATGCGCTGTTCTCCTTCCCGTCCCTCCTGTTAGCGATCGTCATCGACATCTCCGTGTCGAACGGATCGAGCAGCAAGTCGGGCGGCATTTTCGCCGCGGCGGTGGCGATCACCGTCGTCTACGTGCCGCAATATTTCCGAGTGGTCCGAAACGCGACGGTGGCCGCGCGCGAAGAGCCCTACGTCGAGGCCGCCCGCGCGCTCGGTGCCTCGCCCTTTGCGATCATGACTCGCTACGTCTTCGGAAACGTCGTGCAAACCGTCCCGGTCATCGCGACGCTCAATGCCGGCGACGCCATTCTGACCTTGGCCGGTCTGGGCTTCCTCGGCTTCGGCATCGAGCCGTCCTCGGGTGCCGAATGGGGCGCCGAACTGAGCAGGGCGATATCGGACACCGCGGCCGGGATTTGGTGGACCGGGACGTTCCCGGGCCTCGCGATCGTTCTCCTGGTGGTAGGCGTGACGCTGGTAGGGGAGAGCTTGAACGACGTGCTCAACCCCCTGCTGCGAACGACAAAGCTCACCCACGTCGTCCTGCCCCCGCGCGACACGGGTGTCTCGATGGAGAAGCCGGCATGACCTCACCAGTGCTCGACGTCCACGACATGCGGGTCTGGTACGCCGGACCCAACGGCCCGGTACAGGCTGTCGACGGGGTGAGCTTCGCGCTACGTCCTGGTGAGGTGCTCGGGCTCGTCGGCGAATCCGGCTGCGGCAAGTCCACGCTCGGGCGCGGCTTGATGGGCTTGGTGCCGCGCGGCGCCGCAATCGACGGCAACGTCGACTTCGACGGCCGTGCTCTGCTCGGGCTGCCGAAGAAGGAGCGCGAGAAGATCCGCGGTGCCGGAATGGCCTTGATCTTCCAGGAGCCGATGACCCGCCTCGATCCGCTGATGAAGGTCAGCGCGCATTTCACCGAGGTGCTGCACGTACACGAGCCGAAGCTCTCGAAGTCCGACGTGCGCGATCGGGCGCTCGATGCGCTGCGCTCGCTGGGCATTCCGCCGACGCGCTACGACAACTACCCGCACGAGTTCTCCGGCGGCATGCGGCAGCGCATCATGATCGCGCTCGCCCTGGCGCTACGGCCGAAGTTCATCATCGCCGACGAGCCGACCACCGCGTTGGACGTTCTCGTCGAGGCGCAGATCCTCAGCATCCTGGCCGACATCCGCCAGACGTACGCGCCGGCGATCCTGCTCATCACGCACAACCTGGGCATCGTTGCGGAGGCGTGTGACCGGGTCGCGGTGATGTACGCAGGGCGCATCGTCGAACAGGGACCGGTTCGCGAGGTCTTCGCTCGTCCTCGCCATCCGTACACGCAGGCGTTGTTGCGCTCGACGATCTCGCTGAAGACGCAGGAGTTGAACTCCATTCCTGGCGCGCCGCCGGACCTCGTGCAGCCACCGTCGGGTTGCCGGTTCCACCCCCGCTGCGAACACGCCATGCAGGTCTGCGTCGACCGTCTGCCGCCGCTCATCGTCGAGGGCGTGCAGCAGGCGGAATGCTGGCTGCTCGCGTCCTCGCTCACCGAGGCAGAGCGGCGGCCACGGCAGCGCGAGGAGGTGTCCGTTGCCGACGAAGCCTGAGCCGTTGGTCGTGATCGACGACCTGCACGTCGACTTCGCGCTGCGTAAGAATGCCGTCTCGCGGCTGCTCGGCGGTTCGTCGGGCACGGTTCACGCCGTGGACGGCGTGAACATTGAACTGGCGGAGGGTGAGGTGCTCGGCCTGGTCGGTGAGTCCGGCTCGGGCAAGTCGACGCTCGGCCGCGCACTGCTCGGCCTGGTGCGGCCGGGCCGCGGCAGCATCCGCTACCGGGGCCAGGATCTGGCCGGGATGTCCGAAAAGAAGCTGCGGCCGTTGCGGCGCAAGCTGCAGATGGTGTTCCAGGACCCGCACGCGTCGCTCAACCCGTCCATGACCGTCGGGCGCGCGATCAGCGATGCGCTGCGCATCCACGGTCTGCATCCCGGTAGCGATGAACGGCGACGCGCGGTGGCTGATGCGCTGGAACGGGTGGGGTTGGCGCCCGCATCGCGGTTCATCGACAAGTACCCGGGGGAGCTGTCCGGCGGGCAGAAGCAGCGCGCGGTCATTGCCCGCGCGATTGCACTGGGGCCCGAATTGCTGGTGGCCGACGAGCCCATCTCGATGCTGGACATGAGTGTGCGGGCCAAGATCCTGGGGCTGCTCACCGAGCTGAAACAGGACCTGGGGCTGACCTACGTCTACATCACCCACGACCTGGCCAGCGCGCGGTTCTTCTGCGACCGGATCGCGATCATGTATCTCGGCAAGATCGTCGAGACCGGCCCGGTGGCCGAGATCTTCGACAATCCGCGCCACCCGTACACCAAGGCGCTGTTGCGCGCGGTGCCCGATCCCGACCCGTCGCACGACATTCCGCGCGACCTGCCGCGCGGTGAGATCCCCGACGCGTCGGACCCGCCGCCGGGCTGCCCGTTCCATCCGCGGTGTCCGGAGGCGGTGCCGCACTGCGGATGGCAAATGCGCGATGTGCGAATGGTGCTGGAGCAGCGCTGGACGGCGATCGACCCGGAGCAGTACTCCGAGGAGGCTCGGCTGGTCGGCGACGAGCAGCGGTTCAACGCGCGCGAACCGTCACGCGGCGTGGGTGTCCTGCGCCCGGCCGGTGGATCGGCTGAGCAGCTGCTGGCACTGCTCGAGACCGAGCGCGCCGCCAATCCCGCCGAGCCGCTGTGGAACGGCGTGCAGGGCATGGCCAGCAACGGCAGAGACGTGCGGATCGAATTCGCCGAGCGCGCCGTACCGCGGCTGCTGCCCGTGGTGGGCACCCAGGTAGAGGTGTCGTGCCACCTGTACCACGAGCCGGAGAGGACACCTGCCGGCGCTTCATCGGCGTCGAAGGCCCCGTGACCTGACGACTCACCGCCGCCGTGGCAAACCACGCGATCAGCTCGCGGAGCGGACCAAGCGCCCGTCTCACTCCTCCGGCAGTTCACGGATCGCCCGGCCGCTTAGACAACGATCACTACATCGTCGTGGCTGATGGTGTAGCTCTCGTACTGGGGCCAGGTGTCCAAGATCTGCAACTCGTGGCCACTCGTCCAGGTGATCGTGGTTGTCCCAGCCGGCAGGGCCGCCGCGCGGCTCACGATGCCGCCGAGGACCTCGAGAAGAGCGGTCCCGGTGTCTCGCGCGCTCTCGATCAGTCGCGGTGCGTACTCGGGCCCGGTGAGTTGGACGGATGACGCAATCATGATCGAACTGTCGGGATGGAAATTCAGGATCACCTCGTTCTCGCCAACACACACCTGGATGAGCGTCGCGCCATCGAGAAAGGACAGATCAACGTCAGGCGGGAGTCCGTACACACGTGCTCCTCGGTCAATCTCGCTTGAGTGCGAGATATGGGCCGCTGCCTACGTCGTCCCAGTCCGACGGGCCGGGATTGCCAATCGCGGGACCTTCGACGGGCTCCGCAGAGGGCCACCTCAGCCACACCAAATGCACACGGTTGTCCTGCAAGAGGCGCCCCAACGCCTGCGCCGCATGCCGCCGCATCTCTCCCTCACCTGCATTCGCGTCCCTGCCGCGTTGCAACCACACGAACTCGTACAGTCCAACGGCTGATACGTCCAGGAGGTCCTCGACCTCCTGGACCAGCCACTCGACAAGGTCAGCGCTCATGACAGCGTTGGGTTGCCGAAGAGCGGGATTTTCATAGTTCCACCGTTCTGCGAGATAACCGCGTAAGGGCCGAGGGTAAGCGGATCGCCGCGAGTTCCTGATGGGTATCCAGGGCATGATTCGTATCTGTCTGCCCTTGTTCGCCGGGTCAATATAGATCTCACCGCCACCACTCTTTGATGTCTCGCGACTCCAGCTGGACGGCATGCTGGCGCGGAGGTCATCGATCGTCATGCCCTTCAGTACGTATGGGTCGAACTCACGCGGCCCTCCAATCCTGACAAACGTGGGCCCTCGCGTCGCCGCCACCACGTTCATCCGGCCAACGGAAACTTGCTCGGCGGTTTTGGTGATCTCGGGGAGCTGGCCGACTTCCTCGGCGGTGGCCACGCTGAGGCGGGCGCCGAGCAGGGTCTTCAGGTTGCGGCTGACCTGCACCACCCTCGCCGAGGCGCTCGCCAGCATCTCGCCCACCGTTCCCGCGGCGTCGATGAGGCGTCCGATGATGATCGCCACGCGGGTCGCAGTGGCGAGGATGCGGCCCTGCTCAGCCTGCTGGGCCGCGGCCTCGCTGATACCCGCGGTGAAGTACGAGAGCACCGCGCCGCCGACCTGGATGCCCGCACTCCACTCGAGGAGACTGGCCAGCTCGTGCTCGACCTCGGAGTGCTCCTTGTCGAGGTAACCCGCAAAGTCCGAGCACGCGCCGGCCAGGCTTCGATACGCAGCCGCGAGGTCCCCGAGGTGCTGGTCCATCGCCAGGCAGGCGGTCATCGCGTCGTCCACTTCGGGCGACACCTGGGCGGCGATGCACTTGAGGGCATCGGCGATGTAGACCCTGGCATCGCCGATCCCGGTAGCCGCCTGCGTCCAGGCTGCCGCCGCATCACGCAGCCGACCCTGAGACCCGTTCGGCCACACGTAACCGACGCTGTGCTCGATCAACCACCAGCCGGCCGGCCCCCAGCTGTCCACGGAGCCGGCCGCCGACGGCGGTGCGCTCAGCTGCACCGAACTGGTCGCGTAGTTCGCCGGATCGGACACCCGCTTGGTGCCGCCGGGTGTCGAGGACGACTCGGCCCGGCCGTAGTTGAAACCGGTCTGTCGCAGCAGGGCGGCGAGCTGGAAACAGCCGTTGATCACGTCCTGGGTGACACCGGTCGTGGTCGCGGCGGCTTCGTCGTAGGCCCGGGACCACGTGGCGCCCGCCGGATCCCAACCGGCCATGGCGGCACAGCCAGCCAATCCGCCGTCCAGACCCAACGCTGCCCGCTGCACGCCCGTCGCGACCCCCACGCCGAAGGCCGTACTCGCCGCCTCGTACGTGGCTGGATCGACGTCCACTCTGGGACCCACGTCTCAGCCCCACATCCGGCGATTGGCCGCAATGGCGGCTGCGTAGTTCGCGTGCGCCGTCGCCCCGATCCGGCGCAGCGTCGCGATCGCCGTACGCATCTGCTGCGCTCCGGCCAGCCATTCCTGGTGTGCTCGGACGTGCTCGTCGGCGGCGGCACCGGCCCACGCCTGATGCAGCCTGCGAACCCGTCCGTCGACGTCGTCGAGCCGCTCCTCGAGAACGCGCTCGAACGTGGACATCCGGTCGATGACGTCCTGCAGAATCTCCAGATCCACGGCGAAGGACGAGGACATCTACGGCTGCCCGACACGGCTGAGCGCCCGCGCGGAGTCGGCATCGGCACTGCCGTAGCCCGCACCGCTCACCCCCAGCAGATGCGCCATCGCCTCGAGGGCATCGAGGACCTCGGTTGCGCCGGCGCTCCATTGCTGCCAGCCGCGCCCGAAGGTGACCGCGGCCGGCCCCCGCCAGCCACCCTCGAGCAGGCCGTCCGCGTCAGCACCTAGCCGAGACAGCTCGGATCGGACCTCGTCGCCGATCTGGTTGAGCAGCACCGCGGTGGCCTGCAACTCGACGGGCGTCACGTTGAAACCGGGCAAAGCGCCCACCCCCCTCACGTCAGATCGAGAGCCTAGGACGCGCCGCGGCCCCTCCGCGCGGGTCGCCGCCAACCTGTGGATAACTCCGGCGAGCGCTCGTTAGCCTGGGTAGCGTGAGCGCAGCCGAAGGCTCGAAGCCGTACCTGGTTCGCCAGCTCGAGCAGACGCTCTGGGTCGCGCTGCTGTGGACGATCTGCCTCGTCTGCTCCGCCCTGGTGGCGGTCGACCCGACCCACGAGGCCTGGATCGGCATGCAGATCGTCGGCGCCGTGTTCGGCGTCGGCTCCGCGATCCTGCTCACTCGCTCGGTGCGCATCGGGCTCTGCGTGGACGCCGACGGCGCGCTGATCCGCAACATGCTGCGCACCCGGCACGTCGCCTGGTCGCAGATCGACCGCTTCGAGCTCCGGCCCGCGCGCGGCCCCGGGGTCCACGCCAGTGGTATCGCCCGTCTCACGGACGGCGGACTGGTGACGATCCAGGCGCTCAGCCCCGCCATCGTCGGCGTCGAGGCAGTGCTCACGGTGCTGGCCGAGCTCAACGCACAACGTCCCTGCGGGGAGTGGCAGGTCGAGCGGGGCGGCTCAGTAGCCTGAACAGGTGATCGACCTGCGACTGCTGCGCGACGACCCCGACCGGGTGCGCGCGTCTCAGCGTGTCCGCGGCGCCGACGAATCCCTCGTCGATGCGCTGCTCTCCGCCGACGACGCGCGGCGGGCTGCCGTAGCGCGCGCCGACTCGTTGCGCGGGGAGCAGAAGGCGCTGAGCCGCTCGGTCGCCCAGGCCAGCGCCGAGGACCGCCCCGCCGTGCTCGCACGTGCCAAGCACCTTGCCGACGAGGTCAAGGCGGCCGAGGTCGATCAGGCCGCCGCCGATGCCGCCCTGCGCGAGGCGCACCTGGCCGTGCCCAACGTCGTCGAGGACGGCGTCCCGCCCGGCGGCGAGGCCGATTTCACCCTCCTCGAGACGGTCGGCATCCCGCCCGTCATCGAGAGGCCGAGGGATCACACCGAGATCGGCACGGCGCTGCGGGCCATCGACGCCGAACGCGGCGCCAAGGTCAGCGGCGCGCGCTTCTACTTCCTCACCGGGCTGGGCGCGCAACTCGAGCTCGCGCTGGTCAACCTCGCGATGGCGCAGGCCGCCGACACCGGCTTCGTCGCGATGATCGCACCGGCTCTGGTCAAGCCCGAGATCATGGAGGGCACCGGCTTCCTCGGCGCGCACGCCGCAGAGGTGTACCGGCTGGCCGACGACGACCTGTACCTGGTCGGCACGTCCGAGGTGGCCCTGGCCGGCTACCACTCGAACGAGATCCTCGATCTCACCGCGCTGCCGCTGCGCTACGCCGGCTTCTCCTCGTGCTTCCGGCGCGAGGCAGGCTCCTACGGCAAGGACACCCGCGGCATCATCCGGGTGCACTGGTTCGACAAGGTCGAGATGTTCTCCTACGTCCCGGTTGACGATGCGCGCGACGAGCACCGGCGGCTGCTGGCCTGGGAGCGCGAGTTCATGGACAAGCTGGAGCTGTCCTACCGCGTCATCGACGTCGCGGCCGGCGATCTCGGCTCGTCGGCGGTGCGCAAGTTCGACATCGAGGCGTGGTTCCCGTCTCAGGGCGCGTACCGCGAGCTGACCTCGGCGTCGAACTGCACGACTTACCAGTCCCGCCGCCTGAACATCCGCGCTCGCGGTGCCAGCGGGATTGGGCCGGTGGCCACTCTCAACGGCACTCTGTGTGCGGTAGCGCGCACCATCGCCTGCCTGCTCGATCACCATCAGCAGCCCGACGGCTCGGTGTACGTGCCGGCGGCGCTGCGCCCGTGGCTCGGTGGCCGTGAGGTGCTCACCGCTCCATGAGCGCTGAGCGCTGCGCCGCCGCCCGCTTTTCCCCGCTGGTGACCGGTTCGGGCTGCTGGAACCGGTCACCAGCGGGGAAGACGTGGGACGGCCCGGCGTGAGCATCCGGATGCTGGCCAGCGACCTGGACGGCACGCTGCTGCGCGGAGACGGCACGGTCTCGGCGCGCAGCCGCGACGCGTTGAGAGCCGCCGGCGCCGCCGGGCTGCTCGTCGCGTTCGTCACCGGCCGCCCACCACGCTGGCTGGACGAGGTCGCCGACGCCACCGGGCACACCGGCGTAGCCGTGGGTGCAAACGGCGCGGTGCTCTACAACCTCGCCACCGAGCAGATCATCTCGACCCACGCCATGTTGCCCGCTGCCCTCGCGACGCTGACGACCGAGCTGCGCGCCGCCTTCCCGGCCGTCCAGTTCGCCGTCGAGTACGGCCACAGCTTCGGCGCCGAACCCGGTTATGTGCACGACTGGGCCATCAATCCGATCGCCGACAAGCGCGGTAGCGCCATCGCGCCGCCTCTTGTCGCCGACCTCGCGAGCATCATCAGCCGGCCGGGCGTGAAGTTGCTCGCCAAGGATCACGGCGCGGACGTCGACGAGTTCCTGTCCCGCGCCGCGACATTGCTCGCCGGCCGGGCCAGCGTGACGCACTCGTCCAGCTTCGGACTGCTCGAGATCGCGGCCCCCGGCGTCACCAAGGCGAGCGGCCTGGCCGAGCTCGCGGCGTCGCACGGCATCGCCCCGCACGAGGTCGCCGCGATCGGGGATATGCCCAACGACGTCGCGATGCTGGAGTGGGCCGGCGCCTCGTACGCCGTCGCGAATGCCCACCCGGCCGCGCTCGGCGCCGCCGACCAGGTGCTCGGCAGCAACGACGACGACGCGGTGGCCGCCCTCATCGAGACCCTGCTCGCGAGCTGAGTCGTCGCGTCGGACAGCTCGCCTAACGTCCACTCCCGCTGGACTCCCGCGGCGTCCAAGGTGACCCGCGCCCGGACTCTCGGCGCTCTCGTGGCTCTCCCATGCCAGGACGTCGCGCGCGACGTTCGGCACAGCTACAGGTACTGCCCCGTGCCCTCGGTACCGTCCTCGGCTTCAGCGCTCGGGCGCCGCCCGAACTGGCTGGTGGACGGCATGAGCACCTGGCCGCCGGGCCCCACGATCATCTGCTCACCGGGCGCGCCGGGAAGTGCCCGCCCGCGCATCTGTTCCAGCTGGGCCCGCGCGGCCATCTGCTGCGCGAACAGCGCCGTCTGGATGCCGTGGAAGAGCCCCTCGAGCCAGCCGACCAGCTGGGCCTGGGCGATGCGCAGCTCGGCCTCGGACGGCACGCCAGTCCCGAACGGGAGGGTCAGCCGCTCGAGCTCCTCGCGCAGTTCGGGGGCCAACCCCTGCTCCAGTTCGCGGATCGAGGACTCGTGGATTTCGCGCAGCCGATGACGCCCGGCCTCGTCCAGCGGCGCGGCCCGCACCTCCTCGAGCAGCTGCTTGATCATGGTGCCGATCCGCATGACCTTGGCAGGTTGCTCGATCATGCCCGTAATATCACTATCGTCGCCGCCGTCCCTGCCGGGGCCCGGTGCGTCGACAAGATCAGCCAACGGCGCGTCGACGGGTCCGGATGGGTGGTCTGCGGGGTTCTCGGGAGAGTCGGTCACCCGACTAGTCTGGCCCACGGCCGGCGAGTGGTAACACGGAAGTAGAGCTTCGATGCAGGTGACGAGCTTCGACGTCGCACGAGTGCGCGGGCTGTACCCGACCGTCGGCGCCGGGACGGCCCATCTGGAGGGGTGCTTCGCGACCTTGCAGCCCGAATCGGTCATCCGCGCGATCATCGCCACCCTGCGTTCGTCGCCGGCTCAGCCCGGTTCGCGCTCGGCTCGCTCGCAGCGCACCGCGGCCTCGGTGTTGCAGGCCCGGCGCGCGGTGGCCGACCTGGTCGGCTCAACCCCGGAGTCGGTGGTCCTCGGCGACAGCCTGGCCACCCTGATGCCCCGCTTCGCGGGCCTGCTGTCCCGCGACTGGCAGCTGGGTGACGAGATCGTGGTGTCGCGCCTGGACGCTGACGTGAACCTGCACCCGTGGTTGCGGTCGGCGCGGGCTGCGGGTGTCGTGGTGCGCTGGGCTGAAGTCGATCTTGAGACCGGCGAGCTGCCCACGTGGCAGTACGAGCAGCTGATCAGCGGCCGGACCCGCATCGTCACCGTCCCACTGGCCAACCCGGCTACCGGGACGGTGCCGCACGTGCGCGCGATCGCCGATCTGGCCCACCGGCACGGCGCACTGGTGGTCGTCGATGCCGGTGCCGCGCTGCCGCACCTGTCGCCGGACCTCACCGCGCTCGGGGCCGACCTGATGGCCGTGTCGTCGGCGACATTCGGCGGCCCGACCGTCGCCGCGGTCGCCGCCCGCCCCGGGCTGCTGCTCGAGATGGAGGGTGAGCTCGCCCTGCCGGTGCCGCAGCGCTTCGAGCTCGGCCCGCTGCCGATCGAACTTCTCGACGGGCTCACCGCCGCCGTCGACCACCTGGCCGGACTGGACGAGCGGGCCACCGGGCCGCGCCGGGCGCGGCTGGCCGCGTCGCTGACCGCGGCCGGTGACTACGAGCGCAGCCTGTACGAGCACCTGGACACCGGCCTGCGCGCGCTGCCGGGCGTCACCGTCCTGGGCACCGCAACCGACCGCCTGCCGATCGCCGCGTTCACCGTCGCGCGCCACAGCCCCGACCAGGTGGGTGAGTTCTTGCAGCGCCGCGGCGTCTCGGTATGGACCGGGCCATCGGGCATGACCCAGCTGATGACGGCACTCGGCGCCGACGAGATGGGCGGGGCGGCCTATGTCGGGCTGATGCCGCACAGCACGCTGTCCGAGGTGGAACAGCTGGTCGACTCGGTCGCGGACCTCGCCGGTTAGCTGGGTGGCGGCGCCGGTGGGTGCCGCAGGCCCGGTAGACGCCGGTATACACCGGTCGGCGTCGGTCACGGAACGCGAAGCAGCACCTTGCCGATGTGCTCGCTGGATTCCACCAAGCGGTGCGCCTCGGTCGCGTCGTCGATGGTCAGGATGCGGTCGATGATCGGGCGCACCGCCCCGGACTCGATCAGCGGCCACACGTTGCGCACCGCCTCGGCCACGATGTCGGCCTTCTGCTGCACCGGCCGGGCCCGCAAACCAGCAGCCAGCACGGTGGCCCGCTTGGCCAGCAGCGTGCCGAGGTCGAGTTCACCCTTGCGGCCGCCCTGCAGCCCGAGCACGACAAGACGCCCCTCGACCGCGAGCGCCCTGATGTTGCGGGACAGGTAGAGCGCGCCCATGTTGTCCAGGACGACGTCGACGCCATGGTCCTCGGTCTCGCTGAGTACCCGGTCGTCGAAGACTTCGTCGCGGTAATTGATGGCGACGTCCGCCCCCAACCCGCGACAGAACTCGACCTTGCGCGGGGTACCTGCGGTGGCGAACACCCGTGACCCGCGGTGATGGGCGAGTTGGATCGCCATCGTGCCTATGCCGCTCGTCCCGCCGTGCACGAGCAGCGACTCGTCGGGCTGCAGGCGGCCCGCGCTGAACACCATCGACCAGACGGTGCATGCGGACTCAGGCAGCGCGGCCGCGTCGACGAGGGACAGCCCGGCGGGGACGGGCATCAGCTGGCCGGCGGGCACCGCGACCTGTTCGGCGTACCCGCCACCGGCCAGCAGCGCGCAGACCTGGTCCCCGACGTCCCAGCCGGTGACGCCCGGGCCGAGGGCGGCCACGGTGCCGGAGCACTCCAGGCCCAGGTAGGGCGGTGCGCCGCGCGGCGGCGGGTAGTCGCCCTGCCGTTGCAACAGGTCGGCGCGGTTGACCGCCGTGGCGGCGACCTTCACGACCACCTCGCCCGACCTGGGCTCGGGATCGGGGACGTCGCGGACCTCCAGGACCTCGGGCTCTCCTGGCTCGGTGACGACGACTGCGCGCATGCTCATAACCTATCCGCCGATCGAGGAGCCGCGCGGCACGACGTAGTTGCGCCACCCCGTGCGCCGTTGAGTGCCGCCACTGCCTTGGCTGAGCTGCACGCACACCCGCCGCGCGGTCTCCAGCTCGTCGGTGAGGTCATCGGCGTCGGCGTCGGCGTCGGCGTCGGCATAGTGCTGGTACTCAGCCCGCGAGTGCGGCGTCAGCGCGCACAGGCGCTCAAGGTCGGCGGGCCGGTCCCGAAGCACCCGCCAGAAAGTCATCAGGCGTCCGTCGAGATCGTTGACGGTCTCCATCATCGAGGGGGCCGTGGCGAGTAGCACCGACGACCCGCCGCAGAACTGCTCCATGTAGTGCTCGTGCGGTGGGAGCAGCCTGGCGATCCGCGAGGCGAGGGTGCTCTTGCCGCCGAAGTAGGGCGAACGGTGGCTGGAGAGCGGCGACGGTCACCGAGACTCCTCGTAGCGCCGGTTGATGATCGAGACTATGTGCCGCCAGGTGACCGGGACAGCTCCGAGGCGGATGGCATGGGCACGCTTCACCCATGCTCGGCGGACGTGGCGGCGAGGTGCTCGACGATGGCCGCGTGCAGCGTCGCGCTGGCCGCGACGACCCAGGCGTCGACGCGGCTCTGGTGGGCGATGTGCACGGTGCACTCTTCTGTGCACTAGATGAGTAATTCCAAGCCCT
>QHCC01000078.1 GCA_003243915.1 Pseudonocardiales bacterium
AGTCCATGCGTCGTGCTCCCTCGGAGTTGGTGCAGTCAGCAGTCAGGTTAGCGAATCCCAACGATGTGATTCGCTGCCGATATTGAATCACGCCCGCCGTGTCAACGCCGACCGGCGCGCTGTGGACGACGCGGCGCGTCATCCACAGCTTGCCCGAGAGCGTGGCGCGATCCGGCCGCGATGGCAACGGTGTGGCCATGTCCGTCTTCTTCGCCGATCCCGGCGAGCTCCACGCCATCGCCGACCGCATTGCCCGCCACGCCGACGCAGTGCGCTCGAACGCCGCGGCGCTTGCCGCGGCGATCGCCCACGACCACTGGCGCGGCACCGCGGCTGAGGTGTTCGCAGCCGAGGCCGGCAGCCTGCTGGCCGACATGCGGGCAGCGGCGAGGCGCCTGGACGACGCGGCCGATGCGCTGCGCCGTCACGCCGCCCGAGTGCAGGGGCTCATCGACGTGGTCAGGCGTGCCTGGGCCGACGTCGAGGGTTGGAGCCAAGCGCTCGTGCACGATGTCAGTGATCTGGTTGTCGGCGACGGGGGCCTTCTCGACGACGCGATCGCCCACGTCCTCTCACAGGTGTCGCGCTGATGGGCCCCAAGGTGCCGCAGCCGGTGTCGGTGAGTGGTGGGAGCAACGGCATCGAAGCGCATTACGACGAGATCGTGGCGATGGCCCGCCGTTTCGGCGCAGTCGCGACCGACACCGCGGGCGCGGCGGTGCCCCTGCACGGTTACCTCGCCGATCCCGCGATCATCTCCTCGGGCCTGCTCGATCCCGGCGGCGCAGCCAACTTCGAGGCTGACCTGCTCGACGCATTGGACGGCTATCACGGCCTGAGCGCGATAGCCGTCCAATGCAGCCTGATCGACGCCGAACTGCGCGCGGCGGCGATCCTCTACCAGGAAGCCGACCGGCTGGCGATCGCGGTGAACGACCGGGTCGGCGGCGTGGCTCATCTCGGCCCGTCGGCAGCCCGGGCGGTCGCGCTGATGATGCGCACCGGCAACATCCCGCTCTCGCTGCAATCGGTGTTCACCGACGATCCGGCCCTCATCGATGAACTCATGAACGCCGGACTGATCACGCTCGACGGCTTCGTCGCACCGCTGTACCTCGACGGGCACGCGAAGCTCACCGACCACGGGATCGACACCAGCTCGGTGGCCGTGACCCCGCCGCGCACCCTGGCCGATGTCATGACCGGGCTCAACCTGCGCAACCAAGGTCGATCGGGTGAGATCGATGTGCGGATCGTGATCGGTCCAGACGGCACGCGCCGCGCGATCGTCGACATCCCCGGCACCAAGACCTTCGACCCCACCAAAGTCGGCGACATCACCGGGCCGTCCACCAACGCGCGGTCCCTCGTCGGCGTCACGACCACATACGAGCGGGGCGTGCTGCAGGCCATGCAACGCGCCGGAGTGCAGCCCACCGACGACATCATGCTCGTCGGGCACAGCGAGGGGGGCATGGTCGCCGTCCAGACAGCCCTCGCCTGCGCGTCCAGTGGCCGCTTCCGCGTCACCCACGTCGTCACCGCCGGCGCCCCGGTCGGCCTGACGCTCAGCAAGCTGCCGGGCAGCGTGCGGGTGCTCGCGCTGGAGAATCACAACGACCTCGTCCCGCACCTCGACGGCCGGGCGAACCCGGATCGGGTCAACGTCACGACGGTCACCGTCAATCGCGGCAACGGCGCGATCCTCGACGACCACGATCTTGCGACCTCCTACCTGCCCGGCGCCGGCGACGTCGACGCCAGCAACGACCCGTCCATCCGGTCTTTCCTCTCCGGTGCCAGCGGCTTCTTCGACGCCACGAGCGTCCAGACCCACACCTATGTCATCACCCGCAAGTACTGAGCAGCACCGTTCGGGCCCAACCGCTTGCCGAGAGGGCCGCGGTCGACCACGATCACGGCATGTTGGGACTGATGCAGGACCTGCCACTGACGACGAACTGGATCTTCGACCGGGGCACACAGTTCTTCGGTTCGAAGACGGTGACGACCAAGACCGTGTCCGGCCTCGAGCGCAAGACCTTCGCGCAGATCGCGGCCGAGACGCGCCGGGTGGCGGCGGCGATCGACGGCCTCGGCATCTCGCCCGGGGGGCGGATCGGGACGTTCGCCTGGAACACCGGACGGCACCTCGGCCTGTACTTCGCCATCCCGGGCACCGGTCGGGTGATGCACACGCTCAACATCCGCTACTTCCCCGAGCAGCTGATCTACACCGTCGAGCACGCCGAGGACGAGGCCGTGTTCGTCGACCGGTCCCTGTTGCCACTGTTCGGCAAGTACCTGTCCAACCTGGGCACCGTCAAGCACATCATCGTGATGGACGATGGCGCGCCGGCCGAGATTCCCGACGACCCGCGCATCCTGCACTATGACGAGCTGATCGGCGCCGCTGAGGAGCTCGACTTCAGCGACCGGGTCAGCGACGAGCGGCAAGCCGCCGCACTGTGTTACACCACCGGCACCACCGGCAACCCGAAGGGTGTCCTGTCCTCGCACCGCTCCACCTGGCTGCACTCGTTCGCGACCCTGACGACCGGCGTGTTCGGCCTGAGCGAGGCCGACCGGGTGCTGCCGGTAGTGCCGATGTTCCACGCCAACGCCTGGGGGCTGGTATACGCCGCGTTCATGGCCGGCTCGTCACTGGTCATGCCCGGGCCCGATCTCAGCCCGCAGGGGCTGCTCACCCTGTTGGAGTCCGAGCGGGTGACGATCACCGCCGGCGTGCCGACCATCTGGATGGGCATGGTGCCGCTGCTGGATGCGCACGATCTGTCCTCGCTTCGGGCGATCATCTGTGGCGGCTCGGCCGTGCCGAAGACCCTGTCGGAGGCGTGGCGCGCCAAGGTGGGCCTGCCGATCACGCAGGCGTGGGGGATGACCGAGATGTCGCCGCTCGGAACGGTGTGCACGATCCGCTCGGAGTTCGCCGACCTGCCCGAGGAGGAGAAGGCAGACATCCGTGCCACCTGCGGCATCGCCCCGCCGGGCGTCGAGCTGCGCATCGTCGACGCCGAGACCCGCGAGGTCCTGCCGTGGGACGACGAGGCCTCCGGCGAGCTGGAATGCCGAGGGCCGTGGATCGCCAAGCAGTACTACCGCACCGACGAGCCCGGTGAGCAGTACGCCCCCGACGGCTGGCTGCGCACCGGCGATGTCGCCTCGATCTCGCCGCTGGGCTACCTGCGCCTGGTCGACCGCACCAAGGACCTGGTGAAGTCCGGCGGCGAGTGGATCAGCTCCGTCGACCTGGAGAACGAGATCATGGGTCACCCCAAGGTCGCGGAAGCGGCCGTGATTGCCGTGCCGCATCCGAAATGGTCCGAGCGGCCGCTGGCCTGCGTGGTGGTCAAGCCGGACGAGACGCTCACCCGCGACGAGGTGCTGGATTACCTGCGCGACAAGCTCACGTCGTGGCAGCTGCCCGACGACGTCGTCTTCATCGACGAGGTGCCCAAGACCAGCGTGGGCAAGTTCTCGAAGAAGACGCTGCGCGACCGATTCGCCGACCACGAGCTGCCGACGGCCTGAGCTCGCCGATCACGCGGACATCCGCCCTGCGGGGATCTCGTACCACCAGTAACAGTTGTCACATCTGTAACTTCAGTGGTTTGATCGGTGCGCCCGCGAACGATCGAGGGCGGGCGCGCGGGGGAGGAAACAGCGCCCGAGACGAGCAGCGCACGCGTACGCGCCCACCGCGGCTCCGCCATCGGGAAGTTGCACATGATCCGACGCCCAGCCCCGCCACGGCGGTCTGCGGCCGAGCGACCCGCCACCTGCATCACCCGCGGCTGGGCAAGCGGGCACTCGCCGCACTGCTCGCCACCTCGGTGCTGGTGAGCGCTGCCGCAGCCGCATCGGGCCTGGTCGCCACCGCTGCGCAGGCAGCCACGGACACCCACTCGCCCCAGGGCCACATGGACGCCCTCAGAGCGGTGCCCGGCGGCGTCACCGTCGCCGGCTGGGCCTTCGACCCCGACGTGCCGACGACGGCACTGGTCATCTACCTGTGGACCGACGGGAAACTGAGCGGCATCAACGCCAACCAGTCACGACCCGACGTCGCGGCGCTCCACCCCGGCATCGGTCCCAGGCACGGCTTCGCCGCCACGATGCGCCTGCCCGAAGGCGCCCACCACCTGTGCGCCGTCGCCGGCAACATCAGCCACGGCACCGGCAAGACGCTGGCCTGCGCGACGCTGACGGTGGCCGACTCCCCCCGCGGCCACGTGGACGCCCTCAGAGCGGTGCCC
>QHCC01000079.1 GCA_003243915.1 Pseudonocardiales bacterium
ATGAAGTGCTTGGCGTGGCGAGCCATCTGTCAAGTCGCTGACGTGGCGTGACCGTGACGCCGCTTCCGTGCCAGTGCGGGCGAACGAACAGCTGCCACAGTGTCAGTGTTCTCTCGTGGCGCTCAAGGACTCGATTGTCACTCTGCTCGTCGAGGCAGCTAAGAATCTGCAGTATCTGCACCCCGACGCCGACGCGCTCGACGTACTGGCGGCCGAGCACGACAAGAAGCTGCGTGGCGCCGGCGTCATCGAGGGACCGGTCGGGTCAGAGCAGGCCTCCGATCTTCTCCGATCTCTTGTCGAGGACTACATGCGCGAGCTCGTTGATGTCATGCGCAGGCTGGACTTCGCGTCGCTCGTAGCGATCGTGCGGCGTTACGAGCGCTTGGTCGCCATGCAACAGGCGGCTGTTGACCCGGAGATCGTCGGGGCCTCCCTGCCTGTGTCCGTGCGAAGCGACCTGCTCGACGCCGAGGACTCCGTTGCCCTGCGGTTCTGCGTCGAGGCCGCAGCCGCTCACGGCGGGAGCGGCAATGTGGCGATGGCGGATGAGGTCTTCCACCGGGCGTGGTCGCTGGCGCGGGAGATGCTCTACTGCGGGGCCTTGGAGGACGGCCGTATGACCGGCCTTACCGACGTTCGCGCCGTCGTCGATGAGCGCGGTCGGCTGCGGTTGGCACGCAGCGAGGCGTTTGAGGCAGCGGCGCGCGGGCAGCGCGACGCCGTGCTGGCTGAGAGCCCGGCCAAAGAGGACGTTCACCCCCCAGATCAGCTCCTGGAGGAGCTCAACGATGCCGTGGCGGAAGAGGTCGGCCTGACGCTCCGCCGCATCATCTGCTTGCTCATCGACCTGCGAGACGTCGCGCAGCAACACCAGAGCGTTCAGATCGAAGAGCGGAGTCCGTTCATCGCTGATTTGGCAAAGGGCGCGGACCCGGAGTACAGCACCGAGGAGGTGGAGGCCGGGTTGGCCTATCTGTCGCTCAGCTCGGGCAACGGCTTCGAGCCGGGGGCCGATCGGTACCCATGGCGATTCCGTCGCGAGCAGTCATACCTCACGCGACCGATCCTGGACATCGCGCGAGAGGATGGAGCGTTTCTCATCTGGGGTCCGCTCAGCACGGAGATCGGACTTAAAGCGCTCTGGTGCGGCTACTTGACCAAGGCGCGCGAAGCGAAGACCTGCCGCCTGAAGCGCGCGATGGAACACCTTGACGCCTGGCGCGCCAACCGGTTAGAGGAGCGCATCGCCGACCACTTCCGTGCCGACGGACGTTTCCTGGTCGAGCATCACGTCGAGAAGCCGATCGGGTCAATCGTTTACCACACCCCCGGAGGCAGGCTGGGCGACATGGACGGGGTTGTCCGGGTTCTCGTAGAACTTTGGGCGGCGGTCCTCCCGCCCTGTCCGCTCCGGTTGGGAGCGTTCNNGAGGACAGGAGGAACCGCCATGGAGAAGGTACCTGCCGCGAAGGTCGTGACGAGCTCGGAGGCATCGGAGATGACGCTGCCACCGCAGATTCAGGAGGCGCTTGGCGAGCTGGTTGGGGCAGCGAGGGAGGGGCTGCTCGCGCTCTCGGTCGGTGTCGGGCTCGGCGTCGTGCATGAGCTGATGGAGCTCGAGGTCGACGAGGTCGTCGGCCCGAACGGCAAGCACAACCGTGACAGGGTCGCCAAGCGTCACGGCCACGAGGGTAGGTCGATGACGCTGGGCGGCCGCCGCGTGCCGGTCCGCCGACCGAGGATTCGGACCGCCGACGACGAGCACGAGCTGGCGGTCAAGAGCTACGAGTACTTCGCCGATCGCGACCCGTTGACGCGGGCGGTGATGGACCGGATGCTCGCCGGCGTTTCGACGCGCGGGTTCGCGCGGGTCGGCGAGCCCGTCGGCGCCGAGGTCGAGCAGGTGTCCTCGGCGACGTCGAAGACCTCGGTCTCGGAGCTGTTCGTCGAGCGCACCCGGACCGCGCTGGGTGAGCTGATGGGCCGGCGGCTCGATGACGTGCGGCTGGCGGTGATGATGCTCGACGGGCTGGAGATCACCGAGCGCACCCACGTCGTCGCGCTCGGGATCAGCACCGAGGGAGTGAAGATCCCGCTCGGGCTCTGGGAAGGCTCGACGGAGAACGCCACGCTCGCGCGCACGCTGCTGGCAGACCTCCTCGACCGCGGCCTCGATCCCGAGCAGGCGATCCTATTCGTGATCGACGGCGCCAAGGCGCTCAGGCGGGCGATCAAGGACGTCTTCGGCGAGCACGCGCTCGTGCATCGCTGCCATCGCCACAAGGAGCGCAACGTCACCGATCTGCTGCCGGAGCGCGACCGCGACCAGGTGCGCACGCGGATGCGTGCCGCGTGGGCGTTGACCGACGCTGAGCTCGCCGAGCAACGCATGCAGCTACTCGCAAGCGAGCTGGACCGCACATGGCCCGACGCGGCCGGCTCGCTGCGCGAAGGCATGGACGACACGTTGACGCTGATGCACCTGGGGATCGGCGGGCAGCTGGCCAAGACGCTGTGCTCGACGAACCCGTGCGAGTCGATGATCGAGATCGTCCGCTACACGCAGCGCAACGTGAAGCGCTGGCGAGACGGCGACATGCGCAAGCGCTGGACCGCCGCGGGCATGCTCGTCGCCGAGCAGCANNTCCGACGGATCATCGGCTACCGCGACCTCGCCAACCTCGTGATCGCCGTCGAGCGTCACGCCCTCGTCGCCGCCCCGAAGACCCCCCACCGTCAGGAGATCGCCGAGCCCGCTACCGTCTGAACGTCAATCTGGGATCGCCGCCGAAGTTCCACGA
>QHCC01000080.1 GCA_003243915.1 Pseudonocardiales bacterium
ATCTTGCTGACGACGTCGAACGATGGATCGGCCATCGGGTGCAACCTCCTGCTGACGAACTGGCTGGCGCGGATCTGCGTGCATGTGCTGGTCGACCGTATCGGAGGGCGCGACGCAAGCCACGTGGAGTCCGCTAAGCTGGCGAGCCGTTGCTGGAGACATCCGGCGGCACGGCGGGTTGCCCGAGTGGTCAAAGGGAGCGGTCTGTAAAACCGCCGGCTCAGCCTACGTTGGTTCAAACCCAACACCCGCCACCGCAGGTGAGGCCCCCGGGACCCGGGGGCCTCACATGGCCGCGACCCGATGTGATCAACAGGCACTCCGCATGCCTGCACCCATGCTTGCGGGCAGATGATCAAGGTCAATCGTTCAGCTGTGGTCCCGGGGATGTACGCAGATGCGGCAAGCTCTGTGACCGATGGACGGCATTCGACAGTGACCGTCGGTTGCGGACCGCTACGGTGAATCCCTGAGGTTGTCGGGCCGACTTCTGACGGTGAACGGCAGTCCGGATTTCACACAATGTGTCCGGTCCCGTCATGCAGCGTTACCAACCTGCCGGCGCAAGGCATTGAGGGGCTGAGCTGATGCAGAAGGTCGTCGTGTTCATGCCGTCCTTTGCCGGCGGCGGCGCCGAAAGCGTCACCTTGGCGCTGTGCGGAGGGCTTGCGCGTAATCATTTCGACGTACATCTGGTCGTCGGCACGGGCGACGGTGAGTTGCGCGACTCAGTTCCGGATGATGTATCGACCTGCGACATCGGGGCCAGCCGTACCGCTTATGCAATCGGGGGACTGCTTCGCTACCTGCGGCGGGAGCGTCCGGACGTCGTTATTTCGGCAATATCGCACGCCAACATCATCGCGGCATTTGCCGTAAAGCTGGCTATGTGTCGATGCAAGCTCATCGTCGTGCATCACAATACGACGTCCATATCGACGCGCCGGACGCTTCGGCGGCGTGACCGGCTGGTTCCGCTGCTGTGCGGAATTGCCTATCGGCTGGCCGATCGGATCATCGCGGTATCCGCGGGAGTCGCGGACGACCTGGCGCGCTCGTCGCATCTGCCGATCGAGCGCATCCAGGTGCTGCCTAACCCGATCGACTACGCGCGAATCCGGGAGCTCAGCCGAGATGCGGCGCGGCAGGACTCGGTGCCGTGCGGGGACGGCCCCCTTCTGGTGGCGGCCGGGCGTCTGGAACCGCAGAAGGGCCTTGACACCCTCCTACGATCCATCGCCCAGGTGGAGAGCCCCTGCCGGCTCGTGATCCTGGGAGACGGTTCGCTGCGCGCGGAACTGTTGTCCCTCGTCGAGAACCTGGGTCTGGCCGGGCGGGTCAGCCTGCCGGGTTTCGTCGCGAACCCGTACCCGTACTTCCGTCAGGCGCAGGTCTACGTCCTCAGCTCGCGGTGGGAGGGGCTGCCCACCGTACTGCTCGAAGCGTTGGCCTTCAGGCTTCGGATCGTATCGACCGACTGTCCGTCAGGACCCAGCGAGATCCTCTCTGGCGTCCAGGGGGCGGAGCTCGTCCCGGTCGACGATCCGGGCGGGCTCGCCGCCGCGATCGAGCGGGCAATCTCCGCGGGCCCCCTCGGCACGGTGCGTGAGGAGTGGCGTGAATACGATTCGGCGCTCGTCATCCGGCAGATGTGCGAGGTGGTGCATGAGCTCAGCCATGGCGATTGATTCACCGCGGGGGGCTCGGCGGTGACCGGTTCGGAGCGGGACGCCGAGGCGGCGCAGGAGCGCGCGTTACCGGATTTCCTCGGCATCGGAGCTCTGAAGGCCGGAACGTCATACCTCGACGCCATGCTGCGCAGCCATCCGGACCTCAGCCTGCCGCTTCATCTCAAGGAGGTGGAGTACTTCACTCGCCACCTCGGCCGGGGTGCGGATTGGTACGCCGGGCAGTTCGCGCCCGACGACGGCCGCCCGCGCGGTGAGGTTTCCCCGCAGTACCTCTACGACCCCAGGTGTGCGGGGCGCATCGCCCGGGCCAACCCTGCGGCGCGGCTTCTGGTGAGCGTCCGGCAGCCGGTAGCGCGGACCTTCTCGCAATATCGCCACTGGGTGCAGGAGACCGGCTATCGCGGCGACTTCGAGACGTTCCTTGCCGAGCATCCGGGCGCGGTAGACCGCAGCCGCTACTGGACGTTGCTTCAGCGTTACCGGGTGCTGTTCCCTGACAGCCAGATACACATCGTCGTGTTCGAGCAGATGGTCGCCGATCCGCGTCCGGTGCTCCAGCGCATGTACACATTCCTCGGCGTTGATCCATCTCACACACCGACCTCCCTCGACCGGGCCGTGAACGTCTCGGGGGTGCCACGCTTCCCGCGACTGTACGTCCGGAGCAAGAACGTCAGCCGCTGGCTCTACGCGCACGGTGCGGGGCACACCGTGGAACGGGTCAAGGGCTGGGCCCCGGCCGGTCTGCTGCGCGCTCGCCATGGTCCAGGCGCGTCCATGGCCGCCCCGTCCGGTCCGACGCCAGAGGTCGCGCAACGACTCGCGGCGAGCTACCGCGCCGACGTCACAGCGCTGTCGTCCTACACCGGCCTTGACCTTGTGGCGCTGTGGGATCTGTGAACCGACCCGAGGGGGACGCTACCGAACCAGGAGGCGGGGCTGGATCGCCACACCGCCGCCGAGTCAGGCTGGAGCGCTGTGCTGCACGCCGAAGCGGGCGAAGTCGCGATCGAAGGTGACCACCTGCGCGCCGTGCTCGACCGCCAGCGCTGCGAGGTGCGCGTCTGTGCTCAGATTGCCGGCCGTGCCCGCGTGCTCGAGCAGACCGCGCAGGATCGCGACGTGCCGGCTGGTCGGCTCGACGGTGACGGCCCCCGGGCGCCCCAGCCAATCCTCGATCTGGTCACAGGCATCGACCACAGACCAGGCCCGGGCGAAAGCACGCGGATTCGTGGTGAGCCGCAGGAAGGCGAGCAGGACGACCCAGGCGAAGGCGACCGTCTCGCCGCCGTTCAATGACGAGTCCAACCAGCTGCGGGCCCGGTCGTGGGGCGCGCTGTCGGAGTTCACGGCATAGATCAGCACGTTCGCGTCCACCAGCTTCATCTGCCCACCCGCATCTCGCGCAGGTTCTCCTCGTCGTCCATGGCGGCGGCCACGCGCAGAGCCTGCTCGACCGGAAAGGAGGGCGCACCCAGGGAGACAGTTCTGGTGCCGGCTGGTTCGCCGTGCCCAGGCGGCGCAGACAGTGCCGTGCGCAGGGTGGCGTTGACAGCCTCCTTGAACCCGATGCCGCGCTCACGCATCAGTTTGTGCACCAGCGCGGCGACGTCAGGCTCCAGGGTGATGGTCGTGCGCACCGCCGCATCGTAGCATCACATTTACTGATGCCATGATGCCGCATCGGCTAGGTGCTCCGGCGGCCGATCTTGCTGCCGAGCCACACGAGCGGGTCGTACCTTCGGTCGACGACGCGCTCCTTCATCGGGATGATCGCGTTGTCGGTGATCTTGATGTGCTCGGGGCAGACCTCGGTGCAGCNNCAGCACTTGGTGATGTTGCACAGACCGATGCCCTGCTCGCTGCGAGCCAGTTCGGCGCGATCGGTCCGCGCGTCGAGGGGGTGCATGTCCAGCTCGGCGGCGCGGATGAGGAACCTGGGGCCGGCGAAGGCCTCCTTGTTGTCCTCGTGGTCGCGGATGACGTGGCAGACGTCCTGGCACAGGAAGCACTCGATGCACTTGCGGAACTCCTGCGAGCGCTCAACGTCCAGCTGTGCCATCCGGTAGTCGCCCGGCGCCATGCCAGCCGGCGGTGCGAACGCCGGCATCTCCTGGGCCTTGCGGTAGTTGTAGGACACGTCGGTGACCAGGTCCCTCATCACCGGGAAGGTGCGCAGTGGCGTGACCGTGACCGTCTCGGCCTCGGTGAACGTCGACATGCGGGTCATGCACAGCAGCCGGGGACGGCCGTTGATCTCGGCGCTGCACGAGCCACACTTGCCGGCCTTGCAGTTCCACCGCACCGCCAGGTCGCCGGCCTGGGTGGCCTGCAGCCGGTGAATGATGTCGAGGACGACCTCGCCCTCGTTCACCTCCACCGTGTAGTCGACGAGCTGGCCGCCGTCGGCGTCGCCACGCCACACCCGGAATTTGGCTTCGTAGCTCATAACGTCCCCTCGGTGGGCAGATCGCCGAGTTCGGCGTCGGTGAGGTACTTGGCCAGCTCGTCGCGCTCGAACAGCGCGAGCAGGTCGTGCCGCATCGGCGGCAGCGGTTGTTCCACGACCTCGATCCCGTCGCCGGCGGCCGTACAGATCAGGTTCAGCTGGCGCCAGCGCGGGTCCATCTTCGGGAAGTCGTCACGTGTGTGCCCGCCGCGGGACTCGTGGCGCAGCATCGCGGCCCGCGCCACGCACTCGCTGACGGCAAGCATGTTGCGCAGGTCCAAGGCGAGGTGCCAGCCGGGATTGAACTGCCGATGGCCCTCGATCCCGACGTTGCGCGCCCGCTGCTTGAGGGCGGCCAGTTTCGCCAGCGCCAGCTGCACCTCCTCTGCCTTGCGGATGATGCCGACCAGGTCGTTCATGGTCTGCTGCAGTTCCTGGTGCAGGGTGTAGGGATTCTCGACCGCGTCCTCGTCCGGCGGGTCGAACGGACCGACGGCGATGTGTTCGGCCGCGTCGATCGACGCCGGGGTGACCTGGGGGCGCTCGCCGTCGAGGCTCGCGATGTACTCCGCCGCACCGACGCCGGCCCGCCTGCCGAACACCAGCAGGTCCGACAGTGAGTTGCCACCGAGCCGGTTCGACCCGTGCATACCGCCGGCCACCTCGCCGGCCGCGAACAGCCCGGGCACCCGGGCCGCAGCTGCCGTATCGGGCTCGACCTCGACGCCACCCATGACGTAGTGACAGGTCGGCCCGACCTCCATCGGCTCGGCCGTGATGTCGACGTCGGCGAGTTCCTTGAACTGGTGGTGCATGGAGGGCAGCCGGCGCAGGATCTCCTCGGCCGAGCGCCGGCTCGCGATGTCGAGGAACACGCCGCCGTGGGGTGACCCACGCCCGGCCTTCACCTCGGAGTTGATCG
>QHCC01000081.1 GCA_003243915.1 Pseudonocardiales bacterium
CTAGATGAGTAATTCCAAGCCCTGTGACTGGTGTGGCTGATGTGATTTGACGGCGAGAGTGTCCAGGATCGGCGTTGCAACCCAACGTCGAGCAGGAGGCTCATCGTGGACGCCGATCTGGACACTCTCGCGACCGCACTTTACGTGCGTGTCGACGATCTGCTGAAGTCCCACCCCGAACGGGCGCCGTGGCGTCCGAAGGTGGGGATCGCGCCGCGACTGGCTGATGCCGAGGTGATCACACTGGCGGTGATGGCGGCGTTGTTGGGTCACCCCAGCGAGTCGCAGTGGCTGCGTTTCGCCCGGGCCCGGCTGCGGCACCTGTTCCCGTACCTGCCCCAGCAGCCCGGCTACAACAAGCGGCTGCGCAAACTGGTGGCCACGCTCAACTGGCTGATCACGACACTGGCTCGCGAGACCAGTCTGTGGACTGATGACGTGTGGGTGGTCGACTCGACGCCGATCGAGTGCGGCCGCTCGCGCGAGACCGCCCGCCGCTCAGAGCTGGCCGGCTTCGCCGAATACGGCTACTGCGCGAGCCATTCCCGCTACTTCTGGGGCCTGCGCCTGCACTTGCTGTGCACCCTGCACGGCCTGCCGGTCGGCTTCGCGCTGACCGGCGCCAAGGCCGACGAACGCCTGGTCCTGCTGGAGATCCTGCACGCACAGCCGAGCCTGACCGACCGGCCGCGCCAGATCATGATCGGTGACAAGAACTACTTCGGCCGCGAGTTCGAAGCCACCCTTCCCCAAGCCAACATCGAGTTGCTACGCCCGGCCCGCAAAGGCGAGGCCGAACGATCCGGCGCCCGCTTCTTCACACCCCTGCGCCAGACCATCGAATCGATCAACGACACCCTCAAGGGCCAACTCGACCTCGAACGCCACGGCGCACGCACCACCACCGGAGTCGTCGCCCGAATCTGGCAACGCCTACTCGCCCTCACCGCCGCCATCTGGCACAACGACAACATCGGCGCAACCATCAAACGATCCCTGACCGCCTACGACCACTGACCCGTCTTGGAATTACTCATCTAGTCAACGAGCAGGACGTCAGACCAACCACGCCGTCAGTTATCTGGACCCCCTTCACCCGTAACTTGCGCGCACTAAACGCGGCAAATCCGGGCGGCGGGACCACCCATCGCGGCGGGTGTGGTTGTGGAGCGCGGGCCTGGACGGACCACATCACGGGTGGTGTCGGTTTCAGGGCGTGCGATCCCAACGGCCGAGTCGGGAATGCAGTGCCAGGCTGCAACAGATGGTGTCTTCTATTGCATTACAAGGGTAGGAGGGTCATGGACGCGGACGAGGCTGTCGCTGATCTAGTCAGGGCATCCGGCGATCAGCTTGTTCGCTTCGCATTCCAGCTGTGTCATGACCGGGCGACGGCGGAGGATCTGGTGCAGGCGAGTCTGGAGCGGGTGTACCGCCGTTGGTCGGTGCGTGGGCCGGTCGAGTGGCCGGAGGCCTATGCCCGGCGAGCGGTGGTGAACGAGTTTCTGGGCCGCCGTCGGGGTGCTGTGTCGAAGGAGCTGTTGATGGCAGTTCCGCCGGATCGGCTGATCCCCGATGCAACGGATGCGGTCCTGGACCGGGAACCGTTGTGGCGGGCGCTGGAGCAGTTGCCGCCTCGGCAGCGCGCGGCGCTGGTGCTGCGCTATTACGACGATGTTGCTGACTCGCAGATCGCAAAGCTCCTGGGATGTCGCGAGGCGACGGTGCGCAGCCTCATCGCGCGCGGTCTGAAGCACCTGCGGGGCATCTTCGCTGATACCAATGAGGCGCAGCAGGTGAACCCGCGATGAGGGACCTTGAGCAGGCTCTGCGTGAGGTGATGCGGGCCGCGGACTCGGTGGCACCGGATGCATCGACGTTTCGGTTCCGGGCGCCGTCGGCGCGACGCGATACCCGAGGGTGGGTGCGGGTCGGGGCGGTGGCCGCGGCGGTGTGCGTGACGGCGACGGTTGCGTTCACCGTGATCCTCACCCGAAGCTCCGGCGGCCAGGTCGCGGCGCCACCGGTGACGAGGTCGCCCGTTCCAGCGGCGGGCCTGACCTGCCCGCTGACCCCGCCGCCGGCATCTGCAGCCGCGGGCGCGGGCAGGTATCCGCTACCGGCACCGGCCGCCGACGCGCTGACCGTGACCGACCGACTCGCACCCACCGAGGCGCCGGTCCACGCGCTGGCCTGCGCATACATCCGTCCCCACCACGACCAATTGACCACTGGCAGCGGGCTCGTCGACAACGGGCTTTCAAACATCCCCGCGCTGATGGCGTGGGCACCCCCTGGGCCAGAAGGGCCGTGCCCGTTGAACCTGCTCTTGACTGACGTGGACCTGTACCTGGTCGGGCTGATGTACCCGACCGGGACGCTGTGGATTAGCGCCCCCGCCAACCACTGCTCGGGCTCGTCCAACGGCCGATTCACCACCCAGACCCACCTGGCTGCGATCGCCAAGGCCGCTATCGACGCCGGCGCCTGGCCGACCCCGAGCGGTCCGGCGCCATGCACCGCAATCGCCGGCCGGCTCGGCCAGCAGCAACAGATGGTGCCCGCAGGGCCCACGTCGGTCACAGTCTGCCGCGACGGCGCCGCCGCGAGCGTGCGCGAGGGCACCACAGCGCAGCTGCACGCGCTGCGAGCCACGATCAACGCGCTACCCACCCAACCCGATCAGTTCACGTTCCACTGCAATGCGCCCTCGTACAGGCCATCAACCGATTACACGATCACGTTCAGCTACGCCGTCGGCCCAGCCGTCACAGTCAGGGTCGCCGAACCCTGCACACCCGCGATCCAGAACGGCAACCTCCAAGCCGCGGACGCCTCAGCTGTCCTGCCCATCCTCACGCAAATCCTGGCCAACCCACCCGCACTCACCTATCCCGTCAACGGATGGATCGAGAGCAGCTCCTGGAGCGCGCCCGACACACCCTCGGTGCCGCTACCCCCGCCGTACAACGCCATACGCGTCGGGCGGTACAGCACCAACCGACTCTTTGTCACCACCTCCACCCGAGACAGCTGCCCGCCCACCATTGCCCAGGTCACCGCGCAACGCCCAACCACCGTCCATATCCAACTCGACAGCCACCCCGGCGAAGACTGCCGCCCCCTCACCCCCCAAGACCCGAAGACATTCACGACCGACCTGTCCGTACCCGGACTCGCCAACCAGCCAATCCAGATCACCTTCACCGACCCAGCCGTGAACTGGACCGCGTCAGTGACCATCCCTTAGCCATCTCCCTCGCCGCCCGAACGCACTCATCGGACGCGTTCGTCGAGTGGCTCGCATCCGCGGCCAGGTCACCGGCACCAGCCGCCCACCGAGGGCGACCGACCAGTTCTCGCTGCCGTGCCGCACCACCGCGCGGGCGGGGCATGCTTGCTCGGTCCGCACACCGCCTCGACGTCGGCGTTCATCATCGCGGCCATCACGTGCAACCCGGTCCCGACGGCCATGGCCAGCAGGCCCTCCTCCACGTCGCCGGCCAGCTCAGCCATCACGACGCTCACGGGCACCGGCAACACCGGCATCGTCGCGGTCCCGGCGTTCTTCTGGTAGTTCTCCTTCCCAGCTGTCCCTGTCTTGGCTACCGCCGCCTCAAACTTCCACAGGACCCGGGACCGCTCAGTTGTCGCTCGCGTGATAGTTGCCGCTACTGCGCCAAGCACTACTGCGATAGTGGCGGGATGCAGTCTGTGTCTGTCGGCGTCGGGCCGCTCACCGAGGCCGACGTGGTGGCCGTCGCCCGAGGCGGCGCCCGTGTCGTACTGACCGGCGACGCGCTCGCCGCGATCGCCGCCGCGCGCAAGGTCGTCGATGCCCTGGCCGAGGACAGCGTGCCGCACTACGGCATCTCGACCGGCTTCGGCGCCCTCGCCACCAGGCATATCCCCGTTGAGCAGCGCGCGCTGCTGCAGCGTTCGCTCATCCGCTCTCATGCGGCCGGCTCCGGAGCGGAGGTCGAGCGGGAGGTGGTGCGCGCGATGATGCTGCTGCGCCTCTCGACGCTGGCCACCGGCCACACGGGGGTGCGTACGGCCACCGCGGCGGCTTTGGCGGCCTTGCTGGACAACGGGATCACGCCGGTAGTGCGCGAGTTCGGGTCGCTCGGTTGCTCCGGCGACCTGGCCCCGCTGGCGCACGTGGCGCTCGCGCTCATCGGCGAGGGCACGGTCCGCGCGGCCGACGGCACCGAGGGCGCCGCCGCCGAAGTCCTGCGCGCGCACCGCCTCGAACCGGTCGTGCTGGCCGAGAAGGAGGGGCTGGCCCTGATCAACGGCACCGACGGGATGCTGGGCCAACTGCTGCTCGCCTGCCACGACCTCGACCTGCTGCTGCGCACCGCCGACATCAGCGCGGCGATGAGCGTCGAGGCGCTGCTGGGCACGGCGGCCGTCTTCGCCGACGACCTGCAAGCTTTGCGTCCACATGCCGGCCAGGCGGCGTCGGCGGCGAACCTGCGCGCCCTGCTGGCCGACTCACCCATCATCGCGTCGCACGCCGGCCCGGACTGCGTCTACGTGCAGGACGCCTACTCGATGCGCTGCGCACCGCAGGTGGCCGGCGGCGCCCGCGACACCCTGGCCCACGCCCGCGCGGTGGCCGCGGGCGAGCTGGCCTCGGCCGTCGACAACCCGGTGGTCGTCGACGGCCGGGTCGAGTCCAACGGCAACTTCCACGGCGCGCCCATCGCCTACGTGCTGGACTTCCTGGCCATCCCCGCCGCCGACGTGGCCTCGATGAGCGAGCGCCGCACCGACCGAATGCTGGACGTCGCGCGCTCGCGCGGCCTGCCGCCGTTCCTGGCCGCGGACCCGGGCGTCGATTCCGGGCACATGATCGCCCAGTACACCCAGGCCGCGCTGGTCTCCGAGCTCAAGCGGCTGGCCGTGCCCGCGAGCGTCGATTCCATCCCGTCCTCGGCCATGCAGGAGGACCACGTCTCGATGGGCTGGTCCGCGGCGCGCAAACTGCGCCGCTCGGTCGACGCGCTGACCAGGGTGCTGGCCATCGAGCTGCTGACGGCCGCGCGGGCGCTCGACATGCGCGCGCCGCTGCAGCCCGGGCCGGCCACCGGCGCGGTGGTCGCCGCGCTGCGTGAGCATGTCGCCGGGCCCGGCCCGGACCGCCACCTCTCGCCCGAGATCGAGGCTGCGGTCGAATTCGTGCGCAGCGGTGCGGCGGTGGCCGCTGTCGAGGGGACCTTGTCCCACCCCCTGCGCTGACGTGGCCCTCCAGCCAGGGGACCCGCCGGGCAACCGCCTGCTGCGGGGCCAAGCCGAGAGAGCAGAATGCGGGAGTGAACGAAACGGGCGAACACCTAGATGAGCCCCAGGGTGGGACGCCGACGCACGTCACACCGCCGTCCGCGGCACCGCCGCCGCCACCACCACCACCTGCCCAGTGGTCGGCTCCGGCGGCCGCTCAGGCGTCCCCGGCGGCTCCGGCCTTCGCGCCGGCTCCCACATCTACGCCGGCCCCGCCCGGATGGACGGGACCGCCGCCCACGGCCGTCCTCCCGGTGGGTGTCGCACCGGGGATGGTCCCACCACCGCTCGCCGCCCGGGGCGGCAGCCAGGGCGGCGTCGTGGCGATCATGCTCACCATGGCACTCCTGCTGGTCGGGACCGTCGCCTCATGGATCTACGTCCACCAGGACAAGACGTCCTCGTCCTCGACGGTTCAAACGATCGGAGGTCAGCGAGCCGCCGGAGCGAGCAGCGGATCCGGCGGGGGGGCGCGGGCGACGAGCACGGCCATCAAGCAACCGAATGGCGCCTACCCGACCCCCTCCAACCCCTACGCGACCCCGACGCCCCCGCCGCTCGACCAAGGGGCCGTGCAGCGCACGATGGAGGCCTACCTCAATGCCGTGCAGAATCATGATCTCGAGGCCACCAAGAGCCTCGTCTGTCCCAAATTCCGGGCCACCTATCGCGGCACCTACTCACCGCAGGGCTACGCGTACAGCGGTTGGAGCGCCCACTACCAGGATCCGGTCGTCGGCACGAACTACGCCTACGTGGTGGTGACCCAGGGTCTGCTCGACACCAGGACCGGCGTCAAGAAGGGCAGCGAGACCCACTCCTGGGTCGTCCAACGCGATGCCGGCACCTACTACGTCTGCGGGTACCTCGTATGAGCGCGCCGGTGCAGCCCTACGGCTATCCGCAGTCGCCCTATCCGGGCTACGTGCTCGTTGCGGCCCGAGGCCCGAAGAACCGGGTGGGTGTCCTGGGGCCGATCCTCGCCATTGCCGGTGCGCTGATCGCGCTCGCCGGCACCGTCCTGCACTGGTACTCCGCCGGCGGCGCCCACGTCGACCTGCACGACCTGGCCAAGGGCACCGACGTCACGGGTGCGAAGGCGCTTCCGCGCGTCTACTTCGGCTGGCTGCTGTGGCTGTTGCTGGGGCTGACCATCGTCGCGGCCTTGCTCGCCAACGTTCCGTGGTCGATGAGCGCCGTGCTTCGCGTGCTCAGTCCAGTGTTCGGCGCCCTGGGCGTGGTGCTGTTGCTGGTCAGCCTCGGACAGTTGCACGAGAGCGGATCCATCTTCGACAATGCGGCGGTGGGGCTCTGGGCGGTCCTGCTCGGCTTCGTCCTCACCGGCATCGGCGGCGTGTTCGGTCCGCGGCGCCGCTGATCATCGAGAGGCACCGGCGTGATTCGCTCCCCGCACGGCAGCACGCTCACCGCACGAGGCTGGCAGACCGAGGCACCGCTGCGGATGCTGCAGAACAACCTCGACCCGGACGTTGCCGAGGACCCGGACAACCTGGTGGTCTATGGCGGCACCGGCAAGGCCGCGCGCGATTGGGCCAGCTTCGATGCCATCTGCGCCTCCCTGCGCGACATGTCCGACGACGAAACGCTGCTCGTCCAGTCCGGCCGTCCGGTCGGGATCCTGCGCACCCACGAGTGGGCACCCCGGGTGTTGATCGCCAACTCCAACCTGGTGCCGGACTGGGCGAACTGGGAGGAGTTCCGCCGGCTCGAGCGGGCCGGTCTCACGATGTACGGGCAGATGACCGCGGGGTCGTGGATCTACATTGGCACCCAGGGGATCCTGCAGGGCACCTACGAGACGTTCGCCGCCGTCGC
>QHCC01000082.1 GCA_003243915.1 Pseudonocardiales bacterium
CGCCGCGGCACGTTCAGCCAGCGCCACGCCACACTGATCGAGCGCAACAGCGGTACTGAATACACTCCGCTGCGGAACCTGACCGACGACCAGGCGCCGTTCTGGATCTATGACTCATTGCTGTCGGAATACGCCGCGATGGGCTTCGAGTACGGCTACTCCGTCGTGCGCGAGGACGCCCTGGTCTGCTGGGAGGCACAGTTCGGCGACTTCGCCGACGGCGCGCAGACCATCATCGACGAGTTCATCTCCTCCGGTGAGGCCAAGTGGGGGCAGCGCTCGGCGGTGTCCCTGCTGCTGCCGCACGGCTACGAGGGGCAGGGACCCGATCACTCCTCCGGACGGCCCGAGCGTTTCCTGCAGATGGCCGCCGAGAACAACATGACCGTGGCGATCTGCTCGTCGCCGGCGAGCTACTTCCATCTGCTGCGCCGCCAGGGTCTGTCCCCCGTGCGGCGTCCGCTCATCGCGTTCACGCCGAAGTCCCTGCTGCGGCTGAAGGCCGCGGTGAGTGAGATCGACGACTTCACCAGCGGCGCGTTCGCGCCGGTACTGGGCGACCCGGATGCCGAGCCGGGTGCGGTGCGGCGGGTACTGCTGTGCAGCGGCAAGGTCTACTACGACCTCGCTGCCGCACGCAGGGATCAGGACCGCCCCGACATCGCGATCCTGCGCGTCGAGCAGCTCTTCCCGCTGCCTGTCGATGAGTTGCGTGCCGAACTCGACCGCTTTCCCGGCGCGGAGCTGGTGTGGGTCCAGGAGGAACCGGCCAACCAGGGTGGTTGGCCGTTCATCGCGCTCAACCTGCCCGAGCATCTCGACGGGCAGCCATTGCTGCGCGCGTCGCGCAAAGCGTCCGCGTCACCGGCCGTCGGCTCGGTGAGCATCCACGAGGCTCAGCAGCGCGAGATCGTCGCCGCTGCCTTCGCCTGATCTGCATCATGGTCGAACCGGTCCGCTGGGGCATCCTGGGCGCGGGCAGGATTGCCGCGACCGTCGCCGCCGACATCGCCGCTTCAGACGCCAGCACGCTCGCTGCGGTCGGCGCCCGCGACGGGGTGCGATCGGCCGCCTTCGCCCAACGGCACGGGGTTGAGCGCTCCTACGGTTCCTACCGCGAGCTCGTGGCCGATCCGCAGCTCGACATCATCTACGTGGCCACGACTCACGCCCAGCACCACGCGCACGCACTGCTCGCGCTGCAAGCCGGCAAGGCGGTGCTGGTCGAGAAGGCGTTCACCCTCAATGCCCGGCAGGCCCGTGAGGTCGTCTCCACCGCGCGGGCGCAGCGGCTGTTCTGCATGGAGGCGATGTGGATGCGCTTCAATCCGCTGATCCGCGACGCGCTGCGCATCGCACGCAGTGGGCGGATCGGCGACATCGTCAGCGTCCGCGCCGATCTCTCACACCGCTTCGCCTACGCGCCCGAGCATCGCCTGTTCGACCTGAGCGCGGGCGGCGGGGCACTGCTCGATCTCGGGGTGTATCCCGCGACGTTCGCGGGGCTGTTCCTCGGTCCTCCGGCCACCGTGCAAGCGGCCGGCGACCTGTCTCCGACCGGATCCGATGTCACGGCGCTCGTGCAGCTCGGCTACCGCTCGGGACAGGTGGCACAGCTGCACTCCAGCGCAGCTTGCCAGGGCCCCTACGCGGGGCTGGTGACCGGCACCGAGGGCTGGATTCGGATCGATCCGCCATTGCAAAGACCGACCGCGATCACCGTCCATACCGAGCACGGCGAAGACCTCGCCCGGGACGAACTCCGCGGCAACGGCTACCGGCTCCAGGTGGCCGAGGTCGAACGGTGTCTGCGCGCGGGCGAGCTCGAGAGTCCAGCTGCCCCGCTCGAGGACACCGTTGCCATCCTCGAAATCCTCGACGAGGCTCGCCGGCAGATCGGTGTCCACTATCCGGGCGACAATCCCACCGACGGCGGGTGATGAGCCACATGTATTTCACCGATCGCGGCATCGAGGAGCTCATCGAGCGCCGCGGCGAGGAGCAGGTCAGCATCGAGTGGCTGGGTGAGCGGCTCCAGCGCTTCATCGACGCCCACCCCGACTTCGACATGCCGATCGACCGTTTCGCGACCTGGCTGGCCCGCGCGGTCGACGACGAGGACGAGCTGCCGTAACCCGAGGACTCCCCGGCGCTACGGCGGCAACCGGTCGAGGACTTGCCGGGCGAGCGAGGTCGTCAGGCCGCGGTACCTGGCCGGGGCCGAGCTCGCCGGCATGCGGTGCGGATTAGGAGCAGCGCGAATCGTTGGCGCGGCCGGGCGTGGCCGGTGACGATCGGTCGCGTCGCCTGCCGCGGTCCCGTTGAGCAGGCGAGCACTGAACCGATCCCGCCTGAGGAGGCTCGATGCTCCGCATCTCATCCGTCCTGGTCGCCGTCCTGGCCGCCGTCCTGCTCGTCGGCGCCACCGGCGCGCCCGCGCTGGCCGCAGCCACGCCTGAGGCCAGTCACCATGCCACCCGGTCGGCGCTGTATCCCAAGCACTCGCATCCATTCGGCTCCGACATGGCAACCTGGGGCGAGCGGATCTCCCGGTGGATCTACCGGCAGCCCTTAGCTCACAATCCCCTGCTGGACCAGACCGGAGCGGACTGCGGCATCGACCAACACGGCCCCGTGTGGTTCATCCCGCCGATCGCCGGCCCACACATCGAGGACAGCGCCCGCACCTGCACCATCCCGCGCCACAAGGCGATCTTCCTCGACATCGGGTCCGATCTTCAGGAATTCCCCTGTCCCGATCCTGCCTTCCGGCCCGATCCCGGCGAGTCGCTGTTCCACTTCCTCATCCGTCAAGACAAGCCGATCATGGACAGTGTCAACGAGTTGGACGTGTCCCTCGACGGGCACCCGCTCGACGATGTTCTCAGCTACCGATTCGTCTCCGACGACCTGTTCACCATCACCGGCGACCTGAGCCTGCAGCAACGGCTGGATCCATGTATCACCGGACTCCCGCAGCCGGCGATCGTGGACGGCTTCTTCATGATGTTCAAGCCGCTGCGGCCCGGCACGCACACCATCGTGGTGCACGGGACCAACACCTTCGGCGACGACAAGCGGTTCACCTACCGCCTCACCGTCGGCTAGCGCCCGCGACCGGGGCCGTGCTCGGCCTGTCCTCCCGGGCGCGGCCCCGCCTACGCCGTGGTCTGCGCGCAGTGCTCGGGCGCCGGAGTACTGGCGCACACGATGCTGGTGGCCAGCGGCGTGCGCTGGTACAGCACGCGCCGTCCGGAGCGCCACGATGTCACCATCCCGCAGCGCCGCAGTATCGCCAGATGTGCGCTGATCGCGGGGGCGCTCTGGCCCAGCTCCCGGGCTAGATCGGTCGTGGACCGCGGCAGGGCGACGCTGGTGAGGATGGCTGCTCGACTGCGGCCGAGCAGCGCACCGAGCGCGGCCTCGCCCGCCTTCGGCTGGCTTGCCGACTCCCACAGCGTCCCGATCCCGCGCGGCCCGTAGGTGAGGCTCGCAGCGCCGGACGAGCCCGAGTCGACGACGAGGTACGGCCAGGCAAACACGCACGGCACGAGCAGCAGGCCAGCACCGGTCAGGTCGTGCTCGGCGTGATGCGCCGCGCCGCCGATCTCGATGGCCTGCTCTTGGAGTTCCAACCGCGGATGCAGGTCCGCCAGCAAAGCCTCGATTCCGCCTCGAGCGAGCTGTCCGGCCCGGTAGGCGACGTCGGCGTCGAGCAAGGCCCGCAGCTGCGGCCAGTACGGCTCGATGGCGACCTGCCAGTAAGTCCAAAGGGCGTCGGCCAGCCGGCGGGCGAAGGCGCGGTCAGCCATGGCCTGGGTCAGGACCGGCGGCCGCCTGCCGCCCCAGACCAGATCCAGACCGGCCCGCAGCCGCTCCGGCGAGCACTCGAGCACTGCTTGCAGTTGCTGGTCGATGGTCGTGGCCGCGTCGACCGTGCAGCCGAGCAGGAACTCGGCGAGATGGGCCCGCGGCGGGATGACCGCCTTCAGCAGTGGTGTGTCGGCGTGGCGGACGCGCTCGCGGGTCTGCTCGAACCAGCCGTGGTGAAGTGGATTGATCCGTCCCGAGTGCAGCATGTACAGGCTCTCGGCCGTCTCGGTGAGCGGCGAGTAGGCGAATCGCATCCGCTCGAGGTCGGTGACGCGCATCCGAAGCCGGATCATCGCGTCACCGTAGGGGGTCCGGTGGACTGTCGTCCACGTTTCACTCGTGCTTGCTGGCCTCAGCCATCGCGATCGCGCCCAGAGCGGCCAGGGCAATAAGGACCAGGGCGACGCCCGATCCAGCTGCGGTGATCATGGACCCTCCGTGCTCGACACCAACTTATCGAAACCAACGGTATCTGTTACTCTACGAAACACCAACTTCGAGTCAGCTGGAGACGGTCGCCTCACGGCCAGGAATCGTGCCGGGTTCGAGTGTCCGCGGGCGCGTGGCGACGTGGAACACCGGCATGGACAGCTGGGCGAGCGGCCCGATGGCCAGGGCGAACACCACCGTGCCGATGCCCACCGTGCCGCCGAGCAGCCACCCGGCGGCGAGAACGGTCAGCTCCAGGCTCGTGCGGATGAGACGTATCGAGCGGCCGGTCCGGCGGGCCAGGCCGGTCATCAGTCCGTCGCGCGGGCCCGGGCCCAGGCTGGCACCGATGTACATGCCGGTGGCCAGCCCGCACAGCAGCACGCCGGCCAGCATGTCGACGATCCGCCAACCGATCAGATGCACGTGCGGCAGCCACATCAGGGAGACGTTCAACGACGTGCCGATGAGCACGACATTGCTCACGGTGCCGAATCCCGGACGTTGGCGCAGCGGAACCCAGCCGAGCAGCACGGCAGCGCCGACCAGAATGGAAACCGTCCCGATGGCGATGCCGAGGTGATGGGACAACCCCTGGTGCAGGACGTCCCAGGGATCCAGGCCGAGCTCCGAGCGGACCTGGAGCGCACCGGACAGGCCGTAGAGAAGCAGGCCAATATAGAGCTGAACCACCCTACGAGACAGTCCGTTCCAGGCCATGTACGCCATACTGCCGAGGTCAAGGCGGGAATCCACGGGCCATTCGGCATTCTGTGGCGTACCAATCATGCCATTCGCATGCCATCATGGGCAGATGGCTCCCGTCTCCCGTCTCGGTGGCCGCGCGCTCGCCGCGCTGTTACCCGACCTGCGCACACTGCCCGGCCCGGTCTACGGCGCACTCGCTGACGGCATCACCGCCCTCGTTCTCGACGGCCGCGTCGCCACCGAGACCCGGCTGCCGTCCGAGCGCGAGCTCGCCGTGGCTCTGCGGGTCAGCCGGGCGACCGTGACCGCCGCGTACGACGCGCTGCGCGCCGATGACTTCCTCACCAGCCGTACCGGATCAGGCAGCTTCGTCAGCGTTCCGGCGGCGTCACGGGTACGGCCGTCGCTCGCCCGCTGGACCACGGCGGGCAGCGATGCACCGGACGTCATCGACCTGTCCTGCGCCGCGTTGCCCGCGCCGCCGGGCGTGATCGAGGCAGCTGTCGCCAGCGCCGCGACGAGGGTGTCGCAATTCACGCGCCACGACGGCTACGACCCGTCCGGCCTGCCGGCGTTGCGTGCGGCGGTAGCGGCTCGTTTCCGGGCGCGTGGCGTGCCGACCGATGCCGACCAGATCCTGATCACCAATGGCGCGCTGCACGGCTTCGACCTGCTGCTGCGGCTGCTGATCGGTTCCGGCGACCGGGTGCTCACTGAACTGCCCACCTATCCGGGGGCTCTGGACGCGATCCGCGGCAACAGCGGCCGCGTGGTGCCTGTTCCGATGGCTGCGGCCGGCGGCTGGCAGGTCGAGCTGGTGCAGGCGACCCTGCGTCAGACCGCACCGCGGCTGGCCTTCCTCACCCCGGACTTTCACAACCCCACGGGCGCACTGCTCGATGAGTCGGGGCGGCGTGACATCTTGCGCACCGCGCGCGAGACCGGCACCACCGTCGTCGTCGACGAGTCCTTCGTCGACCTGGGCTTCTGTCCAGGCGCTCGGGCCAGTGCCGCCATCGACCCGTCGGTCATCAGCCTCGGGTCGCTGTCCAAGCCGGTGTGGGGTGGTCTGCGAATCGGCTGGCTGCGGGCCTCGACCGACCTGGTCCACCGGCTGGCCGCGCTGCGCGCCTCGATCGACATGGGAGGTGCCGTGCTCGACCAGCTCGTCGCCGCCGATCTGTTCGGCCGCCTCGACGAGATCACCGCTGCGCGCGTCGCCGGCCTGCGCCCGCAGCGCGACGCCCTGCTCGCTGCGCTGGCCCGGGAGCTGCCGCAGTGGCGGGTCACCGTGCCACAGGGCGGCTTGTCGCTGTGGGCCGAGCTCGATGCGCCGCTCTCCACGCCGCTCACGCTGCTCGCCACCCAGGCGGGCGTGGTGGTGGTGCCCGGCTCGCGCTTCGGCATCGACGGCACGCTCGAACGCTTCCTGCGGCTGCCCTTCTCGCTGCCGGCCGAGCGCCTCGACGAGGCGGTGCGGCGGCTGGCGGGCGTGTGGATCCGGCTCGGCCACTCGGGTATCAGTACCCGTCAGCTGGTCGTCGCTTAGCGCGCTACGCCGTCGGCACGCGCCTGGTCGGCTACCGCGGCAGCGACCGCAGGAGCCACCCTGGGGTCAAACGGCGTCGGCACGATGCACCCGGCAGCGAGCCGGTCGGCGACGACGTCGCCCAGCGCGGTAGCCGCGGCCAGCTTCATGTTCTCGGTGATGGATCGGGCGCCGGCGTCGAACGCACCGGCGAACACCCCGGGGAACGCGAGCACGTTGTTGATCTGGTTCGGGTAGTCGCTGCGCCCGGTGGCGACCACCGCCGCGTGCTCGGCCGCCTCGTCCGGGTCGACCTCGGGATCGGGATTGGCCAGCGCGAATACGATCGCGTCCTCGTTCATGGTGGCGATGTCCGCACCGGTCAGCAGCCGCGGCGCGGACAGCCCGATGAACACGTCCGCGCCGCGCAGCGCCCCGGCCAGCCTCCCGTCGTAGTGCTCCGCGTTGGTGTGCTCGGCCACCCAGCGCAGGTTGTCGTCCAGCCCGGGCCGGCCCACGTGGATGGCGCCCTGGTCGTCGCACACGATCACGTCCGCGGCGCCCGAGGCGAGCAGCAGCCGGAGCACCGCGGTGCCGGCCGCGCCCGCCCCGGCGATCGTGATCCGGACCGAGCCCAGCTTCTTGCCGACCGCCCGGAGCGCGTTGGTGAGGGCGGCGAGGACCACGATGGCGGTGCCGTGCTGGTCATCATGGAANNTGGTTCGGGTAGTCGCTGCGGCCCGTTGCGACGATGCCGGCGTGCCGGTGCGCCACCTCGGGAGCGATTTCAGGTGTCGGGTTCGCTAGCGCGAAGATGATCGAGTTCGCCCCCATCCGGGCGACGGATTCCTCGTCGATCGCCCCGGCGCTGACACCGAGGAACACGTCAGCTCCCTCGAGCGCATCGTGGATCGACCCGGTCAGGCCGGTCTTGTTCGTCGTCCTGGCCAGCTCGTCCTTGACGGCGGTCAGACCACTGCGGCCCGGGTGCAGGATGCCGCGCGAGTCGGCGACTGCGATGTCGCCGATGCCGGCGGCGAGCAGGATCTTCGTGCAGGCCACGCCCGCCGCTCCGGCGCCGGACACGACGACCCGCAGGCCCGACAGCTCACGCCCGGTGACCGCGGCCGCGTTGCGCAGCGCGGCCAGCACGACGATCGCGGTGCCGTGTTGGTCGTCGTGGAACACCGGGATGTCCAGACGATCGCGCAGCCGGGTCTCGACGTCGAAGCACCGCGGGGCCGAGATGTCTTCGAGGTTGATACCACCGAACGAAGGTGCGAGCCGGACGACGGTCTCCACGATCTCGTCGGCGTCGGTGGTGTCCAGGACGATCGGCACGGCATTCAGGCCTGCGAACTCGCTGAACAGCGCCGCCTTGCCCTCCATCACCGGCAGCGCGGCGGCCGGTCCGATGTTGCCGAGCCCGAGCACCGCGGTGCCATCGCTGACCACTGCCACCAGCCGCGAGCGCCAGGTGTACGCCCGGGCCAGTGTTTCATCCGCCGCGATCGCCGAGCAGACCTCCGCGACCCCGGGCGTGTAGGCAAGCGAGAGGGATTCGCGGTCGGTCAGCGGCAACGTGCTGCGGACGACGAGCTTGCCCCCCTCGTGCACACGGAACACCGCGCTGTCCGGGTCGAACCCCACTGCTCCTGCCCCTTCGCTTGGTCGTCGCCTGAGACCGTCCGGTGCCCGCCGAGGTTACGGCGCAGGTCGGAGCTGATTCCGGGGTTCGCCCGCCTGCCGAGTCTGTCACGCCGGGCCCCGAACCGACGTGAATTTCGGCCCGACGGCGCGGGCACTATCGTCGGCGGACATGCACACGCGCCCCCTCACGATCGACGGTGCCTGGGAATTCACACCGCGCTGCTTCAGCGACGACCGCGGTGTCTTCCTCGAGTGGTTCAAGGCCGAGGTGTTCGCCGACACGGTCGGCCATCCGCTGGTCATCGCGCAGGCCAACCAGTCGGTGTCGGCGCGCGGTGTCCTGCGCGGCCTGCACTACGCCGCCGTGCCGCCCAGCCAGGCGAAGTACGTGTACTGCCCGAAGGGCGCCGTGCTCGACGTGGTGGTCGACATTCGCGTCGGGTCATCGACGTTCGGCGAATGGGACGCCGTGCAACTCGACGATGTCGACCGACGTGCGGTCTACCTCTCGGAGGGCCTCGGACACGCCTTCATGTCGCTCGCCGACGGCAGCGCGGTGACCTACCTCTGCTCGACCGGCTACAACCCGGGCGGCGAGTTCGGCACGCATCCGCTGGACGCCGAGTTGGGCTTGCCGTGGGCCGGCGACATCGAGCCGATCCTGTCCGAGAAGGATGCGGCTGCCCCGACGCTGCGGCAGGCCGAGTCGCTCGGATCGCTGCCCACCTTCGCCGACTGCGAGCGGTTCTACGCAACCCTGCGTCAGTGAGCGAGGGGCTTGCCGCTCCCCGGCGATCGGGTGATCCACCGCCGGCAGCCCCGCGGACCCGAATGATTTGCGCTGAAGTTATTTCCATGTAAAGTACCCCGTGTCGGGGATTCCGCTCCAACGCACACCAGCTCACATAACTTTTACCCTGGTCCTTCGTTTACCAAAATGACATCCCCGGCACGTGCGGCAGTTTTCTCAGCAACCCCGGAGCTGTAGACAGACCGTCGCCACGCACCCGCGTGACATCGCAGCCCAGGTCGGGCATCCGAAAGAGGCTCGATGAAGCGTTTCACCCTCACCGCGGCTGCCGGTAGCACGCTGCTCGTCGCATCGCTGTGCTCGGCCCCTGCCGCGATCGGGGCTCCGCCGGCTCATGCGTCGGCGCTGCGAACCGCGCACATCTGCGCGGTCGCGGCCAAGGGGTACGCCCACTGTGACGCGCAGGTCGTCGTGGACAGCGTCGGCAAACCTGCCGTTGCCTCGGCTCCGAAAGGCCTCGGCCCTGCTGACATCCGGTCTGCGTATGCGCTGTCCGCCTCGGCCGGTGCCGGCAGGACGGTCGCCATCATCGACGCCTACAACGACCCGACGGCGGAGTCCGACCTGGCCGCCTACCGCAAGAACTACGGACTGGTCGCCTGCACGAGCGCCAGCGGCTGCTTCCGCAAGGTGAGTCAGACCGGCGGCGCGACGCTGCCCAAGACCGACGCCGGCTGGGCGACCGAGATCAGCCTGGACCTCGACATGGTCTCCGCGGCGTGCCCGGCCTGCAAGATCCTCCTCGTCGAGGCGACGTCCAGCTCGTTCGCGAACCTCGGTGTCGCGGTCAACTACGCGGCGACCCAACACGTGGTGGCCATCAGCAACAGCTACGGCGGCGCAGACTCCGGCCCGAACTCGGCCTACAACCACCCGGGAATCGCCATCACCGCCTCCACCGGTGACAACGGCTACGGCATCGAGTCGCCGGCCAGTTACGGCACCGTGGTCGCCGTCGGCGGCACCAGCCTGACCAAGGCATCGACGTCGCGCGGTTGGACGGAGAAGGCCTGGAGCGGCGCGGGAAGTGGTTGCTCGAAACTGAATGCCAAGCCGAGTTGGCAGGGCGCCGTGACGCTGTGCTCAGGCAAGGCCGCCGCCGACGTCTCGGCCGTGGCGGACCCGCAGACCGGCGTCGCGGTGTACGACAGCACCGCCTTCAACGGGGTGGCCGGCTGGCAGATCTACGGCGGCACCAGCGCCTCAGCCCCGATCATCGCCGGCGTGTACGCGATGTCGGGCAACACCGCGGGTTACCCCGCCTCCTACACCTGGGCACACACCGCGGGGCTCAATGACGTCACAACCGGCACGAACGGGACCTGCCCGACGAGCGTGTGGTGCACCGCGCGGGCTGGCTGGGACGGTCCCACCGGACTCGGCACACCGAAGGGCACCAGCAGCTTCTAGGCGAGCGCTGCAGGACGTCCGGTCATCTCGGCCGGGCCGCCCTGCGGCCGCGTCGTGCGGCGTCGGCGATCTGCGTCCCACCGCAAGAGGGCCGGCCTTACCTCCCAGCGCGACGGGCGCCGCCAGTTCCGCTGGCGCCCCGCTCCTTGAGCTTGTTCATTGCGTCGGAGATCTTCTTGCGGTTCTCCGGCTTGCTGGCCTCCCGCTGCACGAGCTGAACAACCTTCGCCAGCACGCCGATCTTCAGCGCCTTCCCGAGCATCCCCATCAGGTTCTCCCTTGTTAGTCAGTGACTCCAGATACACACTTCCCGTCCTCGGCACCGGTATCACCCTTTGTCCACGCCTCGTTCAACCAGAGCTCACACCCGGCGGGCGATGTGCCGCCAGCAGCACGATCAACGCACGCGGCGGGGCAGCGCGCCGTGACGCCACCGCAACACGACGCGCGCATGCACGTCGGCCACCCCGTGGGCTGCACTGTCGCCGCCGGCCGCGGCGTTGTCCGACGACAGCAACCACCCACCGGCCTCGCGTCGCACCGCCCGCTTGAGTACCGGGCGATCGGCCATGTCGCGAAAGCGGCCGAGCACGACGTCTCCTGGCCGGATACGCGCACCGTGCCGCACGACGACGACATCGCCGTCTCGCAGCGTCGGCACCATCGACGGACCGCGAACGCGTACCCATTGCCAGGGCAGAACTGCGGCACGCACGGTCACAATGCTGCCGGGTGGCCGCCCGACACCCGGTAGTAGGGTCGAATGGGTAGCGCCGGTTTCGACAAATCAGGAGGCCAACCCCATGCGACTGTTCCGCCCGACGATCACCGCGCACGCCCATTGTGACCTGCCGTGTGGCGTGTACGACCCTGCTCAGGCCCGCATCGAGGCCGAGTCGGTCAAGGCGATTCAGGAGAAGTACCAGGGCAATGACGACCCGATCTTCCGCACCCGTGCTCTGTTGATCAAGGAGCAGCGAGCGGATCTGGTCAAGCACCACCTCTGGGTCCTGTGGACCGATTACTTCAAGCCCCCGCACTTCGAGAAGTACCCCGAGCTGCACGACCTGTTCAACCGGGCGACGAAGGCTGCTGGCGGGGCCGGCAGCAAGGCGTCCGTCGATCCGGCCGAGGGGCAGCAGCTGCTCGACCTGATCGCCGAGATCGACAAGATCTTCTGGGAGACCAAGAACGCGTGAACCGGTGACCGGAGCACCATCGTCGAAGGCCGGCTCCGACGAGGAGCCGGCCTTCGCGGCGCCCGGCCGGCTCGCAAACCGAGTCCAACTGTGGCTGATCCGCCATGGCGAGACCGAATGGAGCAAGTCCGGGCAGCACACCGGCCGGACCGACCTGCCGCTTACGGCGACCGGTGAAGATCAGGCACGTGCTCTGGGCCCGTTGCTCGCTCAGGTCCGGCCCGTGCTCGTGCTGAGCAGCCCCCGCGAGCGCGCATTGGCCACCGCCCGCATCGCCGGCCTGTCCGTCGACGACGTCGACGACGACCTCGCCGAGTGGGATTACGGCGACTACGAGGGGCTGAGTACCAGGCAGATTCGCGAGCGGGTGCCCGGCTGGACGGTGTGGACCCACGTCTCGCCCAACGGCGAGACGATCGAACAGGTGTGTTCCCGCGCCGACCGGGTGCTGCACCGCGCCGCGGCGCGGCTGGACGACGGACCGGTGGTGCTCATCTCCCATGGCCACTTCAGCCGAGTGGTGGGTGCGCGCTGGATCGGCTTGCCCGCCCGCGCCGGCGCCCGCCTCGCGCTCGGGACCGCGGCGCCCTCGTTGCTCAGCACCGAACACGAGGTTGCGGTGATTGACCGGTGGAACATGCTCAACCCGGCGACGAGCGGAGGGAACGCACCGTGAATTCAGAGAAACAGCGTCCGAACGGTGACGTGGTCGAGGTGCGGGTCCCCGCCGACGTCGTCTATGTGTCGACCCTGCGCCTCACCGCGGCCGGCCTGGGCGCCCGCTGCGAACTGACGATCGACGACATCGAGGATCTGCGCCTCGCCGTGGACGAGGCCTGTGCGCTCCTGCTCCCGCACGCCAGTCCGGGCAGCACGCTCGAGGCCCGATTCGAGCTGGCGTACGGCCGGCTGGAGGCGCGCGTCAGCATCACCAGCGTCGCGGGCGCGCAGCTGGACCGCGACGGCTTCGCCTGGACCGTCCTGGGCGCGCTGGCCGCTCCCATCGACGTCACCCAGGGCGATGGACGAATCACCATCGCCCTGACCAAGCGCCGCGAGGCAGCGGCCAGGTGAGCGCTGCCTCGAGGCCCGGCGCTCAGAACCACAAGCCGGCGGCAGCGACCGAGCTACTCAGGCAATTGCACGAACTGCCTGAGAGCAGCCCGCAGCGCAAGTCGCTGCGCGACCAGCTGGTCGAAGCCCATATGCCCCTGGTGGTGTACCTGGCACGCCGCTTCTCGGGACGCAACGAGCCCATGAACGACCTGGTACAGGTCGGTGCCATCGGCTTGCTCAAGGCGATCGACCGGTTCGATCCCTCACGCGGCTTGGAGTTCTCGACCTATGCGACGCCGACGATTCTCGGGGAGATCAAGCGCCATTTCCGCGACACCGGCTGGCTCATCCACGTGCCCCGTCGGGCCCAGGAGCTGCAGACGACCGTCAACACGGCGCGTGCCGATCTGAGCCAGGAGCTGGGCCGCGCGCCGACGGTCGCCGAACTTGCCGAGCGCATCGAGGTCGACGAGGACGCTGTCCTCGAAGCACTCGATGCCGCTCGCGCCTACTCCGGCGTACCGCTCGACGTGCTGGCCGCACCGGGTGAGAGTGTGCCGGAGCATCCGATGCTGGGCGTCGTCGATGCCGGATTCGAGCAGGTCGAGCAGCGGGCCTTGTTGCGTGGGGTCATCGCGAAGCTGCCCGACGCCGAGCGCGAGATCCTGCTGTTGCGCTTCGTGGCGAACAAGACGCAGACAGAGATCGCAGCCATCGTGGGTGTGTCGCAGATGCAGGTGTCACGGCTCGTCGCTCGCGGTCTCAAGCGGCTGCGCACCAGCCTGGGTGCTGACGAGCCAGAGCACGAGTGACGCGACTAGCCCGGATCGCGGTCGAGCGCGGCCCGGGCCGCAGGCGTGAACAGCAGGTACAGCACGGCCAATGCGCCCACCAGGATCGGTGCGCCGTAGGCGAGCAACCCGGCCTGGAATGCCAGGCTGTAGCCGACGGGCAGGGCCAACAGCTGTAGCACGACGATCGGTGTGCGCGCAGCCGGACGCAGCCCCATCAGCCCCCGTGCCCCGAGACCCAGTGTCGCCGCTGTGCCCAGCGCCAGCGCCGCGCCCAGCAGGGCACGACCGACGCTGTCCGGGTGACCGCCGAGGGTCTTGGCCACCAGAAGGCCCGCGGCCACCAGGAGGGCCAGGCTCTGCAGCCCTATCAGCACCACTGCGGCGCGAACCTGTGCAGGTGTTGCGCTGTCCCCGACCACGCGCGCAACAGTAGCGAGGCAGTAAGGTGCGCGCCGTGCGTGTTCTGGTGGTGGCCAACCCCAACGCGACCGCGACCACAGCGCGGGAGCGTGACGTGCTCGCCCACGCCCTCGGCAGCGCGGCCGATCTCCAGCTCGTCGAGACAGCCAACCGGGGTCATGCCGCGGCGCTGGCCTGCCGGGCGATGCGCGACGGCACCGATGTGGTCGTCGCCCTGGGTGGCGACGGCACGGTGAACGAGGTCGTGAACGGCCTGCTCACCGATGGCGTGCACGACGCGGTACCGGCCATGGGAATCGTCCCGGCCGGCTCGACGAACGTCTTTGCCCGGGCGCTGGGCCTGCCCAGCGACCGCATCGAGGCGACCGGAGCCCTGCTGGAGGGATTGCGCACCGGGTCGCGGCGGGCAGTCAGCCTGGGGATGGTCGACGACCGGTGGTTCGTCTTCGCCGCAGGCGTCGGGTTCGACGCCGCCGTGGTCGGCAGCGTCGAACGGCACCGGCGGCGTGGCACGCGCTCCACCCACACGCTGTACGCGCGGGTGGCGTTGCGTGAGTTCTTCCGAGGTGACCGGCGCAATCCGAAGCTGCACGTCGAGCTGCCCGACGGCACCACTCACGACGACGTGTTCTTCCTGATCGTGGCCAACACCGATCCCTGGACCTACGCGGGCAACCGGCCGCTGCGGCCCACCCCCGGCGTCACCCTCGACACCGACCTGGCCATCTACGCCCGGCGCAGGATGGGCGCGATTGGCGTGCTGTACGGCATGGCGCGGATGTCCGGGCCGAACCCGCGGATCGGTAAACGGGGGGCACACGTCGCGCGCGATCTGGAGACCGTGACGGTGCGTTGCGACGAGCCGATGCCCATGCAGGTCGACGGCGACTACCTCGAACCGCGCGAAAAAATGGTATTCAGGTCCGTTCCCCGCGCCTTGCGTATTGTGCTTTGACCTGATTCATACCTATTGGGGGCTCGACGGGACCGGGCTTCGGTGCGTACGGTTATCAGGTCGACATGCCGGGAAGCGCGCATTCGACAATTTTTGCCAGCCGACGCCAGCCGCGACCAATGACGGACACGAGCTTGCGGGTGACCAGACTTGCAGTGACGAGAATTGCTTGCTCCAGGAGCTAGCTCGTGAAAGGATTCACAAGCAGGGAGGGCGCAGACGGCGCCCGCCAACTAAGGAGACTCGAGCCATGGATTGGCGTCACCGCGCGATTTGCCGTGACGAGGACCCGGAGCTGTTCTTCCCGATCGGGAACACCGGACCCGCATTGCTGCAGATCGAGCAAGCCAAGGGTGTCTGCCGTCGCTGCCCGGTCATGCAGGATTGCCTGGCCTGGGCCCTCGAGAGCGGTCAGGACGCGGGCGTCTGGGGCGGCCTGTCCGAGGACGAGCGCCGCGCGCTCAAGCGTCGTAACGCCCGAGCCCGAGCACGCCTCGCCTGATCTTGGGGCAAGGCGGGCCCGAGGCCAGGCATCCGGAACGCACGGCCTTGCGTGATGTGGGCGCAGGCGCGGTGTCGGCCGGAGTCCCGGGGGTCGAACGCACGCCGTGGGACGCTCAGCCGCCCACCCGCGGACGGTGCCCCAGCGCCATCGACACCACTGCCGCCGCGCCGGTTCCGTCCTCATGGGAACGGAAATCCACCGATCCGGCGAGCTCCGCCGACACGAGCGTGCGCACGATTTGCAGCCCTAGGCGGTCGGAGGTCTCCGACGCAAAATCTGCCGGCAGTCCTACGCCGTCGTCGCGAATCGTGACCGTGAGCTGGCCGCGACCGCGCTCGGCGATGATCTCGACCAGGCCGCCGGTATCGCCGGGAAACGCGTGCTCGATCGCGTTCTGCACGAGCTCGGTGAGCACCAACACCAGCGCAGTAGCCACCTCGGCGGGGATGTCGCCGAACGTCCCGGCGCGCCCCACCCTGATCCGGCCGGCCGATCCCATGACGTCGGACAACATCACCAGCAGCCGGTCGACGACCTCGTCGAAGTCGACCTCTTCGTCGACGGACACCGACAGCGTCTCGTGCACCAGCGCGATCGAGCTCACCCGGCGCATCGACTCCTCGAGCGCCAGGCGCGCCTCGGGGGCCTGTACCCGGCGCGCCTGCAGGCGCAACAGGGCAGCGACCGTCTGCAGATTGTTCTTCACGCGGTGGTGGATCTCGCGGATCGTGGCGTCCTTGCTCAGGATCTGACGGTCGCGTCGACGCAGCTCGGTGACGTCCTGCATGAGCAACAGGGCACCGAGTGTCTCGCCACGCGGGCGTAGCGGCAACGCACGGAAGAGCACCGTGGCCCCGCCCCCCTCGACCTCGATGCTGGCCGGCTGGCCACCGTCGATGGCGGCCGCTACTGCAGTGGCGAGGTCACTCGCGTCGAACGGATCATCGGCGACGGTGCTCGTCAGCGCAGCGATCGGCTCGCTCAGCACATTGCCGCTGACACCCAGCCGACTGAACGCCGATAGCGCGTTGGGGCTCGCGTAGATGATCGTGCCATCCGGTTCGATGCGCACCACGCCATCGCCGACACGCGGCCCGGAACTCTCTTCGAGCCCGGCAGCGGGCGCGGGGAAGGTGCCGTCGGCGACCATTGCGGCCAGGTCGGCGGCGCTCTGCAGGTACACGAGCTCGAGCTGACTCGGGGTGCGGATGCTTGCCAGATTGGCATCCTTGCCCAGCACCGCGATGACCTCACCGGCCATGCGCACCGGGATGGCCTCGCGTCGGATAGGCAGGTCACCGTCCCAGTCCGGCTCCACCTCCCGGAAGATCCGACCCTCGACGAAGGCCGTGCGCAGCGGAGTGCATCGTTCGCCCCGCAGGAGCACGCCGACCTGGTCGTGCAGATGGGCCGTCGGGCCAGTGGTCGGCCGGCACTGCGCCACGCACAGAAAGCCAGGGACGCTGCCCGCCTCGCCGAGCACGACACTCACCGGAGCCCACACCAGCAGGTCGGCGAAGGCGAGGTCGGAAAGCAGTTGCCACTCGGCCACCAGCCGTTGCACGTGGTCGACCTGCGCGTCGGTCAGCGACGTTCGCGCGGCCAGCATCTCGGTGAGAGCGGACATCGGCCTCAGCCTGCCATGCAGAGCAGCTATCCCGAGGAGGGGTCGAAATGGCACCCATTGTGGGTAGGGTGTTTCAACGTTCAGCGTCGTTCGCCCGGTTCCGTGGAGGCCGCCATGTCGTCCGATCCTGTCCAGCCGCCGGCACCATCGCACCCCTCGCGTCCGCTGCCTCCTGGCGCCATGGCACTGGCGGGGGTACTGCTGCTCATCCCGCTCGTCGCGCTGGCGCTGGTGCCCACGTACGCGAAGGACGGCCCGCAGCTGTGGGGTTTCCCGTTCTTCTACTGGTACCAGTTCTTGTGGGTTTTCCTGGCCTCTGGCTTCACCTGGGCGGCCTATCTGGTGATCGCCCGCGCCCGGCGCGGAGGTGACCGGTGAACGCCCTCGCCGCGGGACACGGCGTCAACCGCGTCGAACTCGGCGTCGTGCTGTTCTTCTTCGTCATCGTCACGTTCGGTGGCTTCCTCGCGGTCCGCTGGCGGCGCGGCGAGTCGATGCAGAGCCTGGACGAATGGGGCCTGGGCGGGCGCGGCTTCGGCACCTTCATCACCTACTTCCTGCTCGGCGGCGACCTCTACACGGCATACACGTTCGTCGCCGTTCCAGCGGCAATGTTCGCCACCGGTGCGGTCGGCGGCTTCTTCGCGGTGCCGTACACGATCGTCGTCTACCCGATCATCTTCATCTTCATGCCGCGGCTGTGGAGCGTGTCGCACCGCCATGGCTACGTCACGCCCGCCGATTTCGTGCGCGGGCGCTACGACAGCCGCTTGCTCGCGCTCGCGATAGCGATCACGGGAATCATCGCGACGATGCCCTACATCGCGCTGCAGCTCGTGGGCATCCAGGCCGTGCTCGACACGATGGGCATCGGCGGCTCGGGAAACACGTTCGTCAAGGACCTGCCGCTGATCATCGCCTTCGCCGTGCTGGCCGCATACACCTACTCGTCCGGGCTGCGGGCACCGGCGTTGATCGCGTTCGTCAAGGACGGCCTGATCTACCTCGTCATCATCGTCGCGATCGTCTACCTGGCCGTGAAGATCGGCTTCGGCGGGATATTCGACGCCGCCGAGACCAAGATGAAGACGAAGACCAAGGCCGGCCTGCCGACCGGCTCGTTCATCCCGGCCAGCTCGACGTACTGGGCCTACGGCACCCTCGCCTTCGGCTCGGCGCTGGCGCTGTTCATGTACCCCCACTCGGTGACCGCAGTGCTCTCGGGCCGGAGCCGCAACGTGATCCGGCGCAATGCGGCCATCCTGCCCACCTACTCGCTCATGCTGGGGCTACTGGCGCTGCTCGGTTTCGCGGCGATCTATGAGAAGACCTCGGTGTTCGGGCAGGACGGCAAGGCGAATGCGCAGCTCGCGGTGCCGCACCTGTTCGATCAGATCTTCCCCGACTGGTTCGCGGGAGTGGCGTTCGCGGCCATCGCCATCGGGGCGCTGGTTCCGGCGGCCATCATGTCGATCGCGGCGGCGAACCTGTTCACCCGCAACATCTACCGGGAGTTCCTCAAGCCGGACGCGACCCCGGCGAACGAGGCGCGCGTTGCCAAGATCACCTCGCTGGTCGTGAAGTTCGGCGCACTGCTGTTCGTGCTCGGCATGGATCGGCAGAACGCCATCAATCTGCAGCTGCTGGGTGGTGTGTGGATCCTGCAGACGCTCCTCTCGATCGTCGCCGGGCTGTACACCCGCTGGTTCCACAGGTGGGCGTTGCTCGCCGGCTGGGCAGCAGCCATGGTCTACGGCACCGTGATCGCGTACCGCCAGACGGTGCCGAACGCCACCACCACCTTGGTCAACGGCAAGCCGAAGGTGACGGTGCACGGCATGCGCCACTTCGGCACCTCACTGGCCGATTTCCCCGGCACGAACACCAAGGTCTACATCGCGGTCACCGCGCTGCTGCTGAACATCCTCATCGCGGTGGTTCTCACTGTGTTGCTGCGTGTGGTCAAGGCGCCGGAAGGGACGGATGCGACCGAGGCCGCCGACTACTACTCCGACGCGCCATCCAAGCGTGTCGCCGTGGCCGCCGCAGAGGCGACCGCAGGCGTCGAGGGCCGACCGGCCTAGTCGGTGCGCAACTCCCGGTGGGCAGCTTCCGCGCAGACCTCGCCGAGACGGAGCTGGATGCGGTCGTGCAGGGCCTTGGGCGCCTGGTCCCCTCCACAGCAGCGCGCGACAAGGGATCGGACGTCCTGCTCCAGCCCGTACTGGCGCAGGCACGGCGCGCAGGCGTCGAGGTGGCGGCGGATTCGGTTGCGTACCTCGACATCGGACTCGTCGTCCAGGTAGAGGTAGACGTCCTTGAGGACGTCGTCGCAGTCGATGTCGCCGGGACCGAAACCCCCGATGAAACTCACGACTCACCCCCGACGCCGGCCGGTATGAGGCCTCGGCCGCGCGCATAGTCGGCGAGCAGGACCTGCAGCTGCTTACGCCCCCGGTGCAGGCGTGACATCACCGTGCCGATCGGCGTCTGCATGATGTCGGCGATCTCCTTGTACGCGAACCCCTCGACGTCGGCAAGGTACACGGCCAGGCGGAAGTCTTCGGGCAACGCCTGCAGCGCATCCTTCACGTCGGAGTCGGGCAGGTGGTCCAGGGCTTCCATCTCCGCGGAGCGCAACCCGCTGGACGTATGTGACTCGGCGCGAGCGAGCTGCCAGTCCTCGACGTTCTCGCCGTTGGATTCCTGGGGCTGACGCTGCTTCTTGCGGTAGGTGTTGATGAATGTGTTGGTGAGGATGCGGTACAGCCAGGCCTTGAGGTTGGTGCCCTCGGTGAACTGGTGGAAGGCCGCGAATGCCTTGACGAAGGTCTCCTGGACGAGGTCTTCGGCGTCGGCGGGGTTGCGCGTCATGCGCATGCCGGCGGCGTAGAGCTGATCCAGGAAGGGCAACGCGTCACGCTCGAAGCGCGCCCGGCGTTGCTCGACCGTCTCCTCTGCCACTTGACTCCAATGCTCGTCACGGCGTTTGTTGGAGGATACGGCGCCCGGGGCGTTGCGCTGATGGCGGAGGTGCAGCGGGCGCCCTGACGGGCGCGCACGCACGTCGAGCATGGTCATCGCGTTCTCCTTGCCGGTCTGGTTGTCACGGGCAGAACCAGCGGGGACGCCCCGGCATTCCTTGTACAGTCCGGCGGGTGGTGACAGGCACCCCGGCGACCGCACTGCTCATCCGGGCCGGCGTGGAGTTCACCCTGCATCCGTACCCGCACGATCCGGGGACCAGCGCGTTCGGCGACGAGGCCGCGGCGGCGCTGGGCGTGCCAGCCGAGCGGATCTTCAAGACGCTGATCGTGTCGGTCGACGGACGGCTGGTGTGCGGGGTCGTACCGGTGCGCGGCCGGTTGGACCTCAAGGCACTCGCTGCCGTAGTCGGCGGCAAGCGCGCCGAACTGGCCCAGGCGCCCGTGGCGGCCCGGGCCACCGGTTATGTGGTCGGCGGCATCTCGCCCTTGGGGCAGAGGTCGCGGCTACGCGTCCTGCTCGACTCGTCCGCGTCGTCGTTCCCGACCATCTACGTGTCCGCCGGCCGGCGCGGCCTGCAGGTTGAGCTCGCGCCCGAGGATCTCGTGCTACACACTCCCGCCGAGCTCGCCCCGATCGCCACACCGCGTTGAGCGCGGTGCGGCGCCACGCGCCGCCCCGCGCCGCCCCGCGCCGCCCCGCGCCACCCGCGCCGAGTGGTCTCGGTGGGCGGAGTGGAGCCTCAGCCGCCAACAGCCACCACCGCGGCCACGAACGCCACGACCGCGCTCGCGATCGCGGCGACATCTTTCTTCAACCCGTGATCGGCTCCGGGGATGACCACCACCTGCGCCACGCCGGACGGTGGCATGCCGAACGCATCACGGTCGCCCTGCACGACCAGCACCGGCACGGCAGGCAGGGCCAGCTCGTCCAGGCGGCTCTTCTCAGGGTTGCCCGGTGGGTGCACCGGGAAGGCCAGCGCGACGACCGCCACCGCGCCGGCCGCCGCGGCGGTACGGCACGCCACCCGGGCACCGCTGGATCGACCGAGCGCGACCAACGGCAACGCCCGCAGCCCTCGCTGCCGGCGCAGTTCCGCGATCGCCGAGAGCCACGCCTCGTCCAACCTGGCGGAGGGCGCGGGGGCGCGGCGGCCCAGGACGCGGTAGGGCTGGGTGATTCGGGCCACCGCGAACTGAGCCGCGACGGCAGCGTCGCGGACCGCGAGCAGGTCCGGCGCCTCGACTCCCCCGCCGGCTCCGTGGCCGATGGCGACGAGCGCGAGGGGTTTGCCGCGCGGCCTGTCGAGATCGACCCAGGCCAGGCCGCCCGGCGTCACGGTGTCGAGTCGCATCAGCAGCGCCCCCAGGCCGTGTCGGGACGCCGGGCAGCGGAACTACAGGCCGAACTCCGCCACGTCGTGCCGGAAATCCCGGGGTACTGGATGACATGCAACTCCAGCGCGTTCACCGAGAAAGGATCTCAGCTCAGTCCGCTGAGGTCTCACACCCGGCCCGCGATCTGGCTGCGGATCGCCGGTTGGGAGGTCGTCTGCGTCCCCACCCGCCGCGGTGATCGATTCACCCGAGGTGCGCGGTATCCCGGCGAATCCGGCACCAGGCGTGACGTGATCACGGCAGGTACGCCGGGATCCGCCGCCGATTGTCAGACCCGGGAATCGAACCGCAGACCGGCCGATCGGGCCACCCGGTTGTCGTAGAGCCACGGCACACTGGAGGCATGTGCGGTCGCTATGTGAACGTCGCCGCCACTGCCGACCTCACCGACGAGTTCGACGTCGAGGAGATCCTCGGCGACGAGGTGGGTCCGTCCTGGAACGTCGCGCCGACCGATCCCGTGCGGATAGTCGTTCAGCGAGCGCCACGCGACGCCGGGCCGAACGAGGCCGTTCGCCAGCTCAGAACCGCCCGCTGGGGCCTGTTACCGAACTGGTCCCGCGACCGCAAGAGTGGCGCCAAGATGATCAACGCCCGCATCGAGACGGTCACTCAGAAGCCGGCATTCAAGGCCGCGGCCGCCCGGCGCCGCTGCTTGGTCCCGGCCCTGGGGTACTACGAGTGGCAGAAGACCGATGAGGGCAAGATCCCGCACTTCCTCCACCAGCCCGACGGGCGCCTGCTCGCGATGGCCGGCCTCTACGAACTGTGGCGGGACCCCGCGCTGTCCGACGACGACCCGCACCGTTGGCTGTGGACCTGCACGATCATCACTCAGCAGGCCACCGACCTGCTCGGGGAGATCCACGACCGCAACCCCGTCGTCGTCCCTGTCGAACTGCGCGAGGACTGGCTGGACTGCTCGAGTGACGACGCCGCCACCGCCTCGCAGCTGCTCGGACGGATGCCGGAAGCCCGCCTCGAGCCCTACGTGGTCTCCCCCGCCGTCGGCAACGTCAAGAACAACGGACCGGAACTCATCGAGCCTGTCGAGGACAGCGGCGCCGCTGAGCAGCAACGCCTCGAGATCTAGGGTCGCGCGACACTGACCGGTCTGCTCCTGCACGCCCCGAGGCGTCGCGCCCGCACGGCCCGCCCTGCCACCTCACGCGGTAATTACGGCACACTGTCGACGTGGATTCCTGGGCAGCACCGCGCGTCACCAAGCCGGTGTGCGCCCGCGTCGAGCTGCCCGGGTCGAAGTCGCAGACCAACCGGGTGCTGGTCGTCGCCGCGATCGCTGAGGGTGCCTCACGGATCGTGCGGCCGTTGCGGGCCCGCGACACGGTGCTGATGGCCGACGCCCTGCGCACGCTGGGAACATCGATCGTCGATGACGGCGACGACTGGGTGGTGACACCGGCAGCGCTGAGCGGTGGCGTGGTCGACACCGGTCTGGCCGGCACCGTCATGCGGTTCGTGCCGCCGATCGCCGCGCTGGCCGACGGGGCGGTGACCTTCGACGGTGACGACTACGCCCGCGAACGCCCGATGGCCACGCTGATCGACGGGCTTCGCCAGGCCGGTGCGCTCGTCGATGACGACGGCCGCGGGCAGCTGCCGTTCACGGTGCAGGGCAAGGGCTCAGCGGCCGGCGGCACGGTCCACATCGACGCGTCGTCCTCGTCGCAGTTCGTGTCTGGCCTGTTGCTCGCCGGCGCGCGCTACGACGCGGGTATCGAGGTCGTCCACACCGGCGCGGAGCAGGTCCCCTCGCTCCCGCACATCGAGATGACCCTGGCTGTGCTGCGCTGGGCGGCCATCGACGCCGCCGCGAGCGCGCCCGGCGTCTGGCGGGTGGCGCCCGGTGCGCCCGGCGCGCGGGACTGGTTGATCGAACCGGACCTGTCCAATGCGGCGCCCTTCCTGGCGGCGGCTCTGGCCACCGGCGGGACGGTGACGGTGCCGGGCTGGCCCGCCGCGACGACCCAGGCCGGGGCGGCCCTGGGTGATCTGCTCGCGGTGATGGGCGCTGAGGTGTCCCTGGCCGATGGCCGGCTCACCGTGCGCGGCACCGGAACCATCAAGGGCCTGGACGCGAACCTGCGCAACGTCACCGAGCTGGTCACGGTCATCGCCGCGCTCGCCGCATTGGCAGACGGCCCGTCACGGCTGACCGGGCTCGCGCACATGCGCGGGCACGAGACCGATCGACTGGCCGCCCTGTACACCGAGCTGACCCGGTTGGGTAGCGAGGTCGTCGAGGAGTCCGACGGGCTGACCATCCTGCCGCGCCCCCTGCACGGCGGCGTCTGGCGCGCATACGCCGATCACCGCATGGCCACCGCCGGTGCGCTGCTCGGCCTGGTCGTAGACGGCGTAGAGGTCGACGACATCGGCTGCACCAGCAAGACATTGCCGGACTTTCCCGGCATGTGGACCGCCGCGGTGGGCGGCTGATCTTGCCCTCGTCGCGCGACGCCCGCCGGATGGACGAGGACGACGTCCGCACCCGCGCGAATCCCCGCGGCACACGGCCGCGATCCAAGCAACGCCCGGCGCACGAGGACGCCGCAGAGGGCTTGGTGGTGACCGTCGACCGCGGCCGCTACGGGGTCCTGGTCGGTTCAGCGCTCGTCACCGCGATGCGGGCTCGCGAGCTCGGCCGCAAGGGCATCGCGGTCGGCGACCGGGTCAGTGTGGTGGGTGAACTGTCCGGCGAACCGGACACCCTCGCGCGGGTCGTGCGTATCGCCGAGCGGAGCACCGTGCTGCGACGCACTGCTGATGACTCCGACCCGCTCGAGCGGGTGATCGTGGCCAACGCCGATCAGCTCGTCATCGTCGCCTCACTGGCCGACCCGGAGCCGAGTTACGGGCTCATCGACCGATGCCTGGTCGCGGCATTGAGCGAGGGGCTGGAGCCGTTGCTGTGCCTGACCAAGTCCGATCTCAGCGCGCCGGACGAGGCGCTGCAGCGCTACGCCGAGCTGTCGGTGCCGGCAGTCGTTACCCGGAGCGACGAGCCGCTGAAGGAATTGCTGGCGCGCCTGCGTGGCCACATGTCCGTGCTGGTCGGGCACTCGGGGGTCGGCAAGTCGACGCTGCTCGGC
>QHCC01000083.1 GCA_003243915.1 Pseudonocardiales bacterium
GGCAGGCCGCACATGAAGTACAGCTTCACCTGCCGCCAGCCCTGCGCGTAGGCGGTGGAGGTGGTCCGGATCAGATCGTCCTTGCTGACCATCTTGTTGATGACGCGGCGCAGCCGTTCCGAACCGCCCTCGGGCGCGAAGGTCAGCCCGGAGCGCCGACCGTTTCGGGAGAACTCGTTGGCCAGGTCGACATTGAACGCATCCACGCGCGTCGACGGCAGCGAGAGCGAGATCTTCTCGTCCTCGTAGCGGTCGGCCAGACCCTTGGCGATCTCGCCGATCTCGGAGTGATCTGCACTGGACAGCGAGAGCAGGCCGACCTCCTCGAAGCCGGTCGCGGCGAGGCCGTTGGCGACCATCTCGCCGATGCCGGTGATGCTGCGCTCGCGGACCGGTCGGGTGATCATGCCGGCCTGGCAGAAGCGACAGCCGCGGGTGCAGCCGCGGAAGATCTCGACCGACATCCGCTCATGGACGGTCTCGGCCAGCGGGACGAGCGGGGTCTTCGGGTAGGGCCACTCGTCAAGATCCATGACGGTGTGCTTACTCACCCGCTCCGGCACACCGGCACGGTTGGGCTTGACCGCGGCGATGCGGCCGTCGACGAGATAGCTGACGTCGTAGAAGCGCGGGACGTAGACGCCGCCGGTGCGGGCCAGACGCTCGAGCAGCCCGTCGCGACCGCCTGGGTGGCCCTCGCCCTTCCAGTCACGGACGATGCCGGTGATCGCGCCCACGACCTGCTCGCCGTCGCCCAGTACGGCCGCGTCGATGAAGTCAGCGACCGGCTCCGGGTTGAATGCGGCGTGCCCGCCTGCGACGACGATCGGGTGCGCGTCGGTGCGCTCGGCCGCGTGCAGCGGGATGGCGGCCAAGTCCAGCGCGGTGAGCATGTTGGTGTAGCCGAGCTCGGTGGAGAAGGAGATGCCGAACAGGTCGAACGCGGCGACCGGGCGGTGCGCGTCGACGGTGAACTGGCCGATACCGTGCTCGCGCAGCAGCGCCTCGAGGTCCGGCCAGACCGAGTAGGTGCGCTCGGCCAGCGCGTCCGCGCGCTCGTTGATGACCTCGTACAGGATCTGCACGCCCTGATTGGGAAGCCCCACCTCGTAGGCGTCGGGATACATCAGTGCCCAACGGACCGCGACGGCGTCCCAGTCCTTGACCTGCGCGTTCAGCTCACCGCCGACGTACTGGATCGGTTTGGCGACGCGCGGCAGCAGCGGCTCCAGCCGGGCAAACAGGGACTCGATGGGCACGGGAACCCATGCTACGTGCCCAACGAGCCCGCTCTGCGGCAACTGGTGCACGCTGGGGCGGTGGACGACACGGATTCCAAGGTCGTGCGCCAGGGATATGACGCGGTGTCCTATCCCCTCCCCCCGCGCTTTGCACCTTTCAGCGCCCCAATTCGGGCTGATTAGGGGCGGGGAAAGGTGCAAAGCGGTGGTCAACTGGGGTTCTGGGAGGATTGGCCTGGTGCGCATACCGCCTCCGCAGTTGCTGCTGCTCGGCAGTATCGCCTCCGTCCAGTTCGGCTCGGCGTTCGCCGACAAGTTGTTCGCGCAGGCCGGCCCCGGCGGCGTAGTCCTGCTGCGCCTGGCACTGGCCGCCGTCATGTTGGTCGCGATCAGCCGCCCGAGGCTGCGTGGCCGAACCCGGGCTGATCTGGGAGCTGCCGTCGCGTTCGGCGTGATTCTCGGCGGCATGAACTGGAGCTTCTACGAGGCCCTGGACCGGTTGCCGTTGGGCGTCGCGGTCACCATCGAATTCCTCGGGCCGCTCGCAGTGGCTGTCGCCGGCTCGCGGCGCGTGCTCGACCTGGTCTGGGTCGTGCTCGCCGGCGGCGGAGTAGCGCTGCTCGCGCTGCGAGGCAGCCACCACGGGGTCAGCGCCGCGGGCATCGTCCTGGCGCTGCTCGCGGGCAGCTGTTGGGCGGCCTACATCCTGCTGTCCAAACGAGTTGGCGCGTCCTTCGCCGCATTGGACGGCCTGGCCATCGCCCTCGTCATAGCCACCGTGGTGGTGGTCCCGGTCGGCATCGCCGAGGGCGGCGCCGCGCTCGGGCGCCCCAGCGTGCTCGCCGGTGGGCTGGCCGTCGCGCTGCTCTCGTCGCTGATCCCGTACTCGCTGGAGATAGTGGCGCTGCGCCGGCTGACGGCCTCGACGTTCGGCCTGCTGATGAGCCTGGAGCCGGCCGTCGCGGCGCTCGCCGGGGTGCTCGTTCTCAGCCAGCACCTCACCGGAGTGTTGTTCGTCGCGCTCATCATGGTCGTGACGGCGAGCGTCGGCACGACCGTCGCGGGTCGCGCCGTCGGGAGCGAGACGATCAGTCGCAGCGTTCAGCGTGACGAGCGGCGCACGGCCTGCAGCAGACCGATCGCCAAGCCCTGCGCGAACATCGACGAACCGCCATAGGACACGAACGGCAACGGCAGGCCGGTGACCGGAGTCAGCCCGAGGTTCATGCCGATGTTCTGGAACGCCTGGAACGCGATCCAGCAGACGATTCCGACTGCGACGAGCCGCCCGGCCCGGTCAGCGCCGGCGGCGATGCGCAGGCCACGCCAGCACAACAGTGCGTAGAGCCCGATCATCCCCGCGCCACCGAACAGGCCCCACTCCTCACCGACCACGGAGAAGACGAAGTCCGTGCGCTGCTCGGGGACGAAGCCGCCGTTGGTCTGCGGGCCGTGGAACAACCCGGTGCCGAACAGGCCGCCGTTCGCGATGGCGATGTGCGCCTGCGTCACGTTGTAGGCGGCGCCCTGGGTGTCGTTACCGGGATGGGTGAACGAGGAGAAGCGCGCCAACTGGTAGTCGGCGAGCAGGCCGCCCTTCACGGCCAGGACGGCCACCACCACCGTGAACGCGAGCAGGCCGATCGTCCACCGTGCCCGCACACCGGCCGCGATCAGCACCCCGAACGCGGCCGCGGCCAGCACCATCGCCGAACCGAGGTCCGGCTGCATCATGACCATCGCGAGCGGTACCGCGACCAGCGCCATGGCCATCAGTACGTCGGTGGTCGTGGGAGAAGCGTCGTCAGTGCGGCCGGGCTCACACTCGCTCCGCGAGCGTCGCTCGGGCACACACTCGCTCCGCGAGCGTCGCTCGGAACCACGCTGGGCGAACAGGACGGCCATCCCGACGATGAGCCCGAGCTTCATGAACTCCGAGGGCTGGAGTTCGACACCGGTGCCGAACCGGATCCACGCGTGCGCACCGTTCACCGTCGACCCGGCAAAGACCACCGCAACCAACCCGAGCAGGCTGAGGACGTACACGACCGGTCCGAACAGCCGCAGCAGCCGGGCGTCGAGCCGCGACGCGAGCACCATCAGGACGGCCGCGACGGCGAGGTTGAACAGGTGCCGGTAGAGGAACGCCTGTGGGTTGGCGCCCTGCGCGCGCGAGGCGTCCCGCGTCGCAGCCCACACCAGCGCCGCACCGGCCAGCGAGAGCACCAGCGCCGTGGCGATCAACATCCAGTCGTAGCCTCGCGCCCGTCGCTGCAGCGGCAGCACCGGCGCCGCGAGTGCGAACGGCGCGCGGGGCTCGCGCGCCAGCAGCGTCATCGCGACGATCCGATTCGCGTGGCGCGGGTGGGGACGGCGTCTGGCTGTGGCCGCTCGCCGTGGCGGGCGGGCCGGCGCGGCGTCGGGGATGAGCTGATGCGTTCCGGCGCGGTGATCCTCGGCAGGACTGTCTGCGGGCTCGACCTCGGGATCACCGCGGCACCGTTGACCCCGAGCAGGCCGTCGTAGATGCGCTTGAGCATGGGCCCGGCAGCGGTGGCTCCGGTGCCGGCCTGCTCGACCATGCCGACGACCACGAACTTGGCGTGCGGATTGCCTTTCGCGTCCTTGCCGAGCGGGCCCCACGACGCGAGCCACGACGTGTCCTGACGGCCGAACACCTCGGCCGTGCCGGTCTTGCCGCCGATCAGGGCGCGGTACGGCGAGTTGAGGTAGGCGAATGCTCCCGAGACCGCCCAGCCACGGCTGAAATTGAGCGAGTCGGCGATGTAGTCCAGCACGCTGCGGCTCACGGGCACCCTGCTGCGCACCTTCGGCGTGATCGTGCGCACGACCTTGCCTGCCCCGTCCACGACCGCCCAGCCGAGGGTCGGCTGCCAGAGCTTTCCGCCGTTGAGCATCGCCGAGTAGGCGAGGGCGAGTTGCAGCGGCGACATCGTGGTCTCACCCTGCCCGATGGCCATGTCGGCGTTGTCACCAGCGCGGTATCGCCAGCCGTCCGTGCAGTTCTCCACGGCCAGCGCGGTGCGATACGCCCGCCGCGTCGGATCCGGTTCGTCGGGGAAGCCCCGTTTGGCGTCCTGGCAGTACTGAGCCCGATTGGCTGTCCAGCGGGCCAGCCGGTTCTCCCGGTCGGCGAAGCTGCCGGAGGCCTGCTCGCTGGGCGGAAGGTCGATCCCCGGTGCCCGTCCCACCCCGTAAGCCGCGGCCATCGCCTGCAAGTACTCGTTCGGTCCTGCCCCGGCCGCGATACGCGATTGGTCGGCGTAGTACTCCGCCGCGGCCGGCGCGTAGAAGAACGTGTCGCAGGAGTAGCCGAGAGCGTCCTGCAGCGAGAGTGGCCGCCCGAACGACTCCGAGTCGTAGTTCGTCTTGACGCGCCCGTCGACCGACAGCGAGCCCGGGCACGGGTACGTGCCGTCCAGCGAGATCTCGTGGTGCATGACAAGCGAGGACGAAGTGATCAACTTGAACGTCGAGCCGGGCGCGTACTGACCCTGGGTGACCCGGTTCAGGATCGG
>QHCC01000084.1 GCA_003243915.1 Pseudonocardiales bacterium
ATCGATGCCGGCGAGCTGCACCTTGGCGTCCCAGACGTAGCGGTAGTCGTCATCGGACGTGATCGGATCGTGCGTGACCGCCAGCAGCTGGAGGAACGCGCCGGCGCCGAGGATGAGAAGAGCGGCTTGGCGGCTGGGCAGACGGCACCGGGCGAGCAGCCATACGGCGAGGGCGAACACGGGCAGCGTGAGGCAGTACAGCCACAGGGCGTGGTGACGGATGTCGCTGCGCTGCACCAAGATCGCGACCAGCGCTCCCTGCACGCCCAGCGTCATTGCCAGCGCGACCCGCAGGCGAAGCCCCGTCATTCGAGCGAGCTTGCCAGAGTGGCCGGGCGTGACATCGCGGTTACCCAGCTCACAGCGAAGAGCGACTGGACGAGGAACCGGATTCGGAGCGATCACGAACCAAGAGTGACCAGCAAAGAATAACTAGGAGGAACAATGCGCGCGATCAGCAAAGTTATATTGGGCTTTACCGCGGCAGGCATTCTCGCCGCAACAGTCGCAGGATGCAGCAGCTCGAAGAAAGCTGACAAGAAGCCGGTAGCCGACATCAAGAGCCTCAGCGGCATGAGCACGTCGGTAAAGCTGGACGCGGGGTTCGTGAAAGCCATCACCTCGCTCGGGCTGGCGCCGGGCGTGCTGGGTTCGGCCAAGCTGGACGCAGGCACAGGTGTTGTCAGCTTCCCGATCACCGGAGGCCACGTGACCGTGTACAAGAAGGGCGACATCACGCCCTACGTGCAGGGTGACATCAAGCACGACGGCAGCGGCCTGTCGCTGAAGGCGGGCGGGACCACGGTCCAGCTGGAGAACTTCGACATCGACCCGGGCAACAACTCGACGCTGTTCGGCGACGTCTCGGCCAACGGCACCAGCGTGGTCAAGCATGCGCCGCTGTTCACCCTTGACGGCAGCACCCTTCAGCCGCTCACCACGTCGGGCAACACCGCGACGCTGACCGGCACGCGGGTTCTGGTCTCCTCGGCCGCCGCGGACCTGCTGGACAAGACGTTCAAGACCGACGCGGTCAAGGCGGGCCTGCTCGTCGGCATCGCCACGATCGTCGTGAACGTCAAGTAGCCGCAGGTAGCAGAGCACGACCCGCTACCCAGCGGGGTGGGGAGCACGAGTGCTCGCCGGGCTAACGCCGGCGCTCGCCCGTCGCTCCCCACCCGGCTGTGGCGGTGAGTCGAGCGCGAGGCCCCACGAGGCGCGTTGCGCTCCCGAGCGGGGCGTGGCGGGAGCTGGGTCGACGCGTTGCGTCCTCAGCGGCGCGGCGCGTGCCCGTCACGCCCTCTCGCTCCCGGCGCTCCGACACGCACATGTGAGCAGGGTCCCTTCGCGTTTATCGGCACGGTTACCGCGGGTAGGACGCATCAGAGCGCGTAACACGTGAATGCCGAATTGGAAGGAACCTGCCTGATGAGCAGCATCACCGAGTCCGTCGATGTCGATGTCGATGTGCACACCGCGTACAACCAGTGGACCCAGTTCGAGTCGTTTCCGCAATTCATGGGTGGGGTGGAATCGATCGAGCAGGTCGATGAGACCCATCTGCACTGGAACACCAACATTGGCGGCGTCCACCGCGAATTCGACGCTGAGATCACCGAACAGCATCCGGATGAGCGGGTCGCCTGGAAGAGCACCGACGGGACCACGCACGCGGGCGTGGTCACGTTTCATCGCCTCGGCGACAATCAGACCCGGGTGACCACCCAGCTGGACTGGGAGCCCGAGGGCATCGCTGAGAAGGCTGGTGCCGCGCTCGGCATCGATCACCGTCAAGTGGAGGGCGACCTGAAGCGGTTCAAGGCCTACATCGAGAGCCATGGAACCGAGACCGGTGCTTGGCGTGGCGAGGTGCAGCCGCCTTCCTAAGCACTTTTCTAGTGACCGCGGCTGGATCGTCCCGGGGGGAGTCTGGGACGATGAGGTCATGCCGGGCGATGTCGCAGTGCAGGCTGCCGGAGGTACACCGGGTTCCCACCGGTTCGGGAGCAGTGCACCTGTCGACTCCGGATCGGTCGGGGACGAGCCTCACGACAGTGGCTCGGCGGACCAGCGGCCCGATGCAGGGCCCGCCACCGGCCTGATCGCCGCGCCCGCGATCGCGTCCATCGAGGACGCGCTGCTCGCAGCCCGGACCAAGCTCGCCGTGGCCGAGACGCGCCTGGCCGAATCGCACGACGAGGCACAGTCGATCATCAAGGACGCGGTGGAGCAGGCGGCGCTGATTTCCGGCAGAGCCGACCGGGCGGCTCAGGAGCAGCTGTCCGAGGCGCGGCAGCAGGCCGCTGAGCTCACCTCGTCCGCCCGCGCCGCGGCCGACAAGATCCGCAGCGAAGCGGCTCAGATCATGGCTGACGCCCAAGCCGGAAGCCGGCAGCTGCGCGAGCGATTGACCGCAGACCTCGGCGAACAGCTCGCCCACCACGAACGCGATCTACAGGATCGTCTCACCGCTCATGAAGCGCAGTTGGCGAGCACCGCGGCTGCGGCGGACGGGCGCATCGCGCAACGGCAGGCGCAGGCGGAGGCGGCCGCCCAGACCACCATCCAGTCCGCGCAACGCGAGCTCGAGAACGCGAGACTCGACGTGGCGACGGCCCGGTCGGACGCGGCGGCTGAGGTCAGAGCGCTGCTCGAGACCTCCCGCGCCGACGCCGCGCGGGAGGTGCACGCCGCTGCCGAGCAGACGAGGTGGACCCAGCAGATCATCGTCGGGTTGCTCGAGGCCGCGGATCTCGACGCGCAGCACACCCGCCGGTCGGCGCACCGGGAGGCTGCGGCGGCGATCCGTCGCACGCACGGTCGGCTCGCCACGATCCTGGCCCGGTCCCGAGAGCGCTTTGCCGACCGGCTGGTTGTGGCGGAGCGCGAGGCCGGGGCAGTCGTGCAGGAGGCGACGGCGACGCTCGACCGCGCTGCCGTCGACGCGATGCAGATACGCGAGCAGGCAGACGCCGACGCCCGCCGGATAGTCGCCGAGGCCGAGGACACCGCCGCCGCGCGCCTGGACCGGGCCGAACGGCGTCTGCTCGAAGCCGAGGCGGGCGCCCGCGCCATCCGGGAACAGGTCGCCGACGAGCTGACCAAGTCGCAGCGGGAGATTCGCGAGGTGCGACGCACGGCGAATGCCGAGGAAATACAGAGGGTCCAGGCTGCCCGAACCGAGGCAGACGAGGTCCGAGCGACGGCGCGGCAACTGCTCGCCGACGCCAAGGCCGAGGTCGCGGCGCTGGCCGAGCGGCGCAACGCGATTGCTGGTGAGCTGGGTAACCTGTCCGGCGTGATCGAGGCGCTGGCCGTCTCCGACGCCGCCCGGCCCATGCCGCCTAGGAGGTCGAACGGGGTCCTTCGATCTCCCGCCCCGGCTGATCCGGTGCGGGCCATCGAGCCGGGCGCCGGGCAGCGCGACACCGAACACGTCCCCGCCGAGGGCGAAGACACCAACCATGACAACGACGAGCCGACGTCCCTACTCGATGAGATGATGAGACCGAATGACTGACACACCGACCTTCCGGACGACCATGCGCGGATATGATCCGGGCGCCGTCGACTACCGCATCGCAGAGCTCACCGCCGCGTTGAGCGCCGCGCACCACCAGTCCGCCGAGCTGTCGGACCGGGTCCGCCAGCTCACCGCACTCGCCGAGGAGTCCCGTCGGCAGGCAGCGGAGCAGCCCGAAGCAGCCGAGGTCACGTTCGCCGACTTCGGCGATCGAGTCGGCCAGATCCTCGTTCTGGCCGAGGAGGAGGCAACCCATATTCGCTCCACTGCCGCTGCCGAGATCGCCCACAAGTTGGCCGACATCGAGGCGTCGACCGTCAAGATCCGGGCCGACGCCGACCGGTACGCCAGTGAGACCCGCGCGGGCGCCGAGCGCGAAGCCGGCCGAATCGTCGAGGAGGCCAAGCGGACATCCGATCAGCTGCTCGACGACGCGGATCGGCAGGCCACGGCGCGCGGCGAGGAGGCCGAAGCGCTCTACGAGTTGCAGCGCGCGCAGGCGGCCAAGGCCGCGGCCGACTTCGAGCAGACCCTGGCTGGGCGACGCGACAAGGCCGAACGGGTCTTCCAGGAGCGCACCTCCTTGGCCGAACAGCAGCTGGCAACCGCCGAGGAGCAGGTCGCACAGCTGCGCGCCGAAACAGAGCAGTCGACCAGCGAGGCCGCACGGCGCGCCGCCCGCTTGACCGCCGAGTCGAAGTCCTCGGCCGAGCAGATCGTCGCCGAGGCAGTTGCGCGAGCCGACCGGATCCGTTCGGAGTCAGAACGTGAACTGCTGGCCTCGACGCAACGCCGCGACAGCATCAACGCGCAGCTGGCCAACGTCCGGCACATGCTGGCCACCCTGTCCGGGGCCGCACCCGGCAAGGGCGACGCCGGCGATCCGTTCGGCATTCTCGCCGACGTCGCGGGGCCTGCCGATGGCGGCGGCGATGCGCCGGCGACACCCGATGGCGGCGGCGATGCGCCGACGACACCCGATGGCGCCCAGGACGCGGCCAGCGCCGGCCAGGCGCGAGCTGGCGAAGCGCCCAGCTCGCCCCAACAACGCCGAGGCTAGCGGCTCGATAGGACGGGGCGCCGGTAGCACACGCAGCGCCGGCGTTCAGGCCGCCGCGTCGTACTGGTCGAAGTGGATCTTTCCGAGGGGGATGCCGATCCCGGCCAGGTTGGTGACCGTCGTAGCGATCATCGGGTTCGGCCCGGCGACCAGGACGTCCACACCCAGTCGCGCCCAGTCCTGCAAGGTGGGCACCAGGCTCTCCACCTTGCCGCAATACCCGCGGTAGCTGGGGTCGTCAGAAACCACTCCGTAGACCTGCACCCGGCGGGTGTTGCCGCCGGCGCGGATGAGCTGGTTGAGCTGATCGACGGGGTAGATGTCGTCCTTGGTACGTCCACCGACGAACGCGTAGAGCTGCGGTGGCTCTTGCCAGCCCAGGATGGACTCGACTACGGCGGTGATGGGGGCCGCCCCGGTGCCGGCCGCCACGCACAGCAGGCCCCCCGGAACGGTGCCGGGTTCGACGACCAAATCGTTGCCGCGGGGTGGTCCGAGGCGGAGCCGGTCGCCTGGATTGGTGTGCATGACCAATGCGGCCGATACCCCGGCCCCACCGACTGCGCGCACATGGATGTCGAAGGTGTTATCCGGCCGTGGCGCGCTGGCAATGGACATCTGACGCCATTGCCGCCGGTGACTGGCCAATTCGACGGTCAGGTACTGCCCGGCCTTGTACGGGTACGGGGCGTCGGGTTGTATCCGCAGCACGGCGAAGTCCCGAAGCACACGCTGGTGCTCGATGACCTGGCCACCCCATGAGGCTGGTTCGTCGCGATGCCGCATCGCGCCGTCGATCATGATCGAGGCCAGCCGGGTGTAGCTGCCGACGATTGCCGCCGCATGCTCCTCGGTCCACGCGGACCCGGCCAGCTTCTGCCACGCGTTGACCAGAGCCTGGCCGGCAACCTCGTAGTGCCGGGGTTCGACATCGAACTTGCGGTGATCGGCCCCGAGTTGGCCGAGGTGTGCGGTCATCGAGTCGGGATCGTCGGCGACAACCCATTGCACCAGGGCGCGACCGAAGTCGTGACGCTGCTGGGTCATGTGCGAGGGGAACATGTTGAGCGCTTCGCCCGGCAGTGCGTGGAACAGCTCTGCGTAGAAGTTCAGAACCAGCTGGTCGCTACGCGCGCTGACCACATCCCATGCCTGGCGAACCGCGTGCCGGTCGTAGTCGGCAGGCTTGGTAACAGGCGCGCTGTCGAGTGCAGGCCGAGTGTCAGGGGGCGGGGTGGGCTGCGGTTCGTAGAAGTGCGGCATCGCCACGGGTGGGCGCCGCCGTTCGGACTGGCCCAGCACAAGGCCGCCGGCGACCTGCTCGGGAGTGGGGAGCGTCACGGATGGCTGAACTGAGCCCTCGGTTGGTGGGCTGCGTGGCGGCTCGAGCCTGTCGGCGATCGCGTCGTCTCCACTCGTCAGCCATCTGACGAGAACGCGGCGAAGTCCCATTAGCTCAGCCTCCAATCGGGCTTCGTGTCGGATTCGTCCCGCATGTGCAAGCATCCGTTATGGTGTTAACGCCGCCTATACCCGAAATTAAACGCGTACTTTACTCTACTTGGACAGGAACGCTTCCGCGCAGCGTCTCGAGCGAGCATCGGAAGGAGGTAGCACCCATGAGCACCGACGCAGTGCCGCAACCTGGATCCGCAGGAGAGCATCTGCTGCAGGACATGTACGGGACCCAGGACCGAGCCGATCGGTTCTACCAGGAGCAGATGTTGGACGTTCTCACTCCTCGGATGGTCGAGTTCCTCGGGCGCCAGACCCAGATGATCGTGGCCACCGCCGACGCCGACGGACACCCCGACGCGTCGGTGCGTTTCGGGGAGCCGGGTTTCGTAGCCGCCCTGGACGACAGGACGCTGACGTGGCCGGAACTGCGCGGCAACGGAGTGATGACGACGCTCGGCAATCTGGTCAAGAACCCTTGGACGCATCTGATGTTTCTCGATGCCGAGGAGCGAATAGGGCTGCACCTGCGTGGTCAAGCGAGCATTGTCGAGGCGGCCGTGATGGCCGAGGACCACCCCGAGGTCGCCACCCGCCCGAGCACCGGTCGACCGCCAGAACGTTGGGTGATCATGCGGCTGATCTCCAGTTATATCCATTGCCGCAAACACTTCCCGCGCGCCGATGCGCCCATCGACTGGGGCACCGACGACGTGCGCGCCAAGGGCGGCGACTACTTCGGAGCCAGAGATACCCCGTCTCCGTGGGACGTGCCCCCCACGGCCCGGTGACGTCGCCTTGCCCCGTTACTTCTTTGTTATATCGGCGTGAGGTTGGTACAGTACAGGGCTCCACTAGGAGCCGCCATGGCCGCGCATTCCGATCGTCCAGATCCGGGGATGAGCGAACTGCTGAGCGCCGGTGACCTTTCCCGGACAGCGGCCGACGTGCTCGGCGGCAGCCCGTTTCCCGCGTTGGTCCTGGAAGTGCCGTCGGAACGAATCGTGGCTTCCAGCGCAGGGGCGGCGAAGCTTCTCGACCCGGAAGGCGGCGTGATCGTCGGCCGGTGTCTGGAGGAATTCACGTCCGACCATCCCGTGACTGGGAACGACCTGCTCGCCGGCGGGCGGGTAAATGGGTTCGAGACATTTCGGGTATTGCGGCGGCCCCATGGCACCGACGTGAAGGTCAGGATGTGGATCCGCACGTTTGCGCATCAGCCCTCGTCGCGCTTCGTGCTCGTGGTGATCGTCGCCGATGCGGAGCACGGCGTGCCGCTGAAGGGCTGGCAGGAGGCGCCGGCCGTGTTGGGCACGGCCGACGCGAGCCTGCTGATCGAGCGCATCAGTAGCGACGCGGAGGAATTGTTCGGTCGCTCGGTGTCCGATCTGCTGGGCCGGTCACTGATCAGCCTGGTCACCGAGGACGACGTGCCCGGCTGCCTGGCGGCTCTCAGCGAGGCGTCCGCGACCCAGAGCGGGGTCACCCTCTATCTGGACATCCGCGCCGCGCAAGGGGGCCAGCCGCTCGGGTGCGAGGTGCTCGTCCTGCCGCTGCGACCGTCGCCGAGCTGCGCGTTCGTCTTCCTGCCGACACCCGCGGGACTCTCCCGCGCGCACATCTCCGGTGACCTGTCGGCAATCTTGGTCCGGCTGGGCCGCGGAGCCCAGGTCGCCCAACTCGCGCGCGGCGTGGTCAGCAGCATCACCGAGCGCGACGTGCCCGGCGTGAGTCGGCTGACGACGCGCGAGCTGGAGATCGTGACGCGGCTGCTGGAGGGCGACCGGGCTCCCGCGATCGCGGCGAGGCTGTTCCTGAGTCAGAGCACCGTTCGTAATCATCTGGCCTCGGTGTTCGGAAAACTCGGTGTTTCCTCTCAACAGGAGCTGTTCAACCTGTTCCGGGCTGCGACCGTAGTCAGCAGCGGGCAGTAGCGCGCCCGAAAACAAGTGCACCGGCTCCCGCGAGGTGTGCGGTCGACGCGCCCGGATAGAAGCGCTGAGCCCTGCTCGCCCTCAGGGCTCCTTAGCCTGGATGCGGCGACGGAGGACGACGAAGAGAACCATCCCAGCGAAGATGGAGAAGGCCGAATACACAGCACCGACGACGTCGATCCGACGTTGATCGAAAATGGAAGCGAACCCGCCGATGAGGGCACCGCCCGCTAACCACACCCTTCAACAAGGTCGCGGCGCAACCGTGAACGCCTTCACCGACCGCGTCGGCCGAGTCGAGCAGGTCGGTCGGGGCACCCGGTAGGCCCGCGCCGCCGCGACGGATGGGCCAACCGCTACTCCACAGCGCCACTTCCACCGCCGCCGGCATCTGATGCGGACACGACCGCGGTCGATGCGACCCGTCGACCCGGCCCTCGAGCCCACTCCAAGCGGTGTTGAGGCTGCCGCCGTCTCCGGCGCCTAGGGGCACGCCGCGCAACGACGTCGCCTCGATCATCACCGCGCCACCGTCGGTGCTAGCCCCGGGACTTCGAGGGCGTGCAGCGCCAGCCGTCGCCGGTCCGCGACATCGCCGGCGCCCGGTCCTGGCCAAGCCGGGCGATTCGGTGACGACCGTTCTGGCCTGAGCGGGAGCCAGCGCATGCCACCGCACTGGCCGGCGCTATTCACCTGGTCAGCCCCAAGGCCAGGTAACGAATTGGTATCGGCCGGGTGACGGCGAGGTGACTTGGGATATGTTCGCGCGCACAACATTCACCGGGCCACTGGCCCTGAACGCGAAAGGCGTGACCGCTCATGCGCAAGCGCGCGGTAACAATCATCGTCACGGGCCTGGCGGCGGCACTCGTACTGGGCGCCTGTTCCTCGAGCAAGAAGTCCGGCGGCACCAAGCCCGCCGGGGGCGGCACGACCACCAGTGGCGGTGGCGGCGGGACGACGGGCAAGGTCGGCGTGATCCTGCCCGACACCACTTCTTCGACTCGCTACACCCTCTACGACGCTCCCCTGCTGAAGAAGGCGTTCGATGCAGCCGGCATCCAGAGCGACATTCAGAACGCGCAGGGTGACACCAGCCGGTTCACCCAGATCGCGCAGACCATGATCAGTGGCGGAGTGAAGGTCCTCCTGATCGACTCGCCCGACGCCGCGACCGGCGCCGGGGTCGAGCAGAAGGCCAAGACGGCCGGCGTCAAGGTCATCGACTACGACCGCGTCAACCTCGGCGGTTCGGCCGACTACTACGTGTCCTTCGACAACGAGGGGGTCGGCAAGCTGCAGGGCCAGGGTCTCGTCGACTGCCTCAAGGCCAAGAACGCCCCCAAGGGCGCGGGGATCATCGAGATGGACGGCGGCACCGACGTCGACAACAACGCGATCCTGTTCGCCAAGGGCTACAACTCCGTGCTGGACCCGCTGTACGCGGACGGCACCTACAAGAAGCTCAGTGAGGCGGTCGTCAAGGGCTGGAAGGTCGAGAACGCCGCTCCGGCGTTCACCCAGGCGCTGACCTCGGCCGGCGGCAAGGTCGACGGCGTCATCGCGGCGAACGACGACATCGCCAACGCGGTCATCACGGTGCTGGGGGGTAAACAACTCTCGAGCGTGCCGGTCACCGGCCAGGACGCGGGTATCGGCGGTCTGCAGCACATCCTCAAGGGTGAGCAGTGCATGACCGTGTTCAAGGACGTCAAGCAGGAGGCCGACAGCGCGTCGAAGCTAGCGATCGCGCTGATCAAGGGCACCGACCCGAATGCGGCCGGCCTCACCCTGGCTGATTTCCAGGACCCGAAGGGCAACCGCACGCTCAAGGCCCTGCTGCTTGCGCCGAAGACGGTTACCAAGGCCAACGTGCAGGACGTCATCACGGCCGGCGCCCTTACTGCCGCTCAGATCTGCAAGGGCATCGAGACCGTCTGCGCCAAGGCTGGGGTCAAGTAGCACTGCCGCGGCGAGCAGCGCCTAGCAATATCGCGAGGGCGGCCGGACGACCTATCGTCCGGCCGCCCGGTCCGGCAGGCTAGAGCCGAGCACTCACAGCAAGCACCTAGAGAGGGAGTCCCGTGCCTGAGCCGGTTCTCCAGATCAAAGGCCTGAACAAGAGCTTCGGGCCGGTCCACGTCCTGCAAGACGTCGACTTCGACGTCTACCCCGGTGAGGTCACCGCGTTGGTGGGTGACAACGGGGCCGGCAAGTCGACGCTCGTGAAGTGCATCGCGGGCATCAATAGCATCGACAGCGGCGAGATTCTCTGGGAGGGCAAACCGGCCACCCTCAACGACCCGCGCGCTGCCGCCGCCCTGGGCATCGAGTTCGTCTACCAGGACCTGGCGTTGGCCGACAACCTCGACATCACCCAGAACATGTTCCTCGGCCGGGAGATCCGCCGCTTCGGCGTGCTGGACGACGGGCAGATGGAGAAAAAGGCACGCGAGGCACTGAGCAGCCTCTCCGTCCGCACGGTGCGCTCCGTCCGGCAGGTCGTCGCCAGCCTGTCCGGCGGTCAGCGCCAGACAGTCGCCATCGCCAAGGCTGTCCTGTGGAACAGCAAGGTCGTCTTCCTCGACGAGCCGACGGCAGCCCTGGGCGTGGCTCAGACTCGGCAGGTTCTCGACCTGGTGCGGCGCCTGGCCGACCAGGGCCTCGGCGTCGTTCTCATCTCGCACAACATGAACGACGTCGTCGAGGTGTCTGACCGCATCGTCGCGCTGTACCTCGGCAAGGTGGCGGCCGAAGTGATGGCGAAGGACGTCACGACGACCCAGGTCGTCGAACTCATCACGGCCGGGCGCACCGGAAACATCGGACTCGCGGCCGCGGCCGCCGACCAGATCATCTGAGGCGGACGAGATGACTGCTCCCCCTCCTCCCGGTTCGGCCGCCCCGTCGGCCGCAGTGCCCACCGAGCGCGATCACGGCAGCTTCAGTCTCGACATCGAGCGGCCCGGACCTCGCGACGCAGTACGGGCCTACGTCACCCGGATCCGCTCGGGCGATCCCGGTGCCTTGCCGTCCGTGCTCGGCCTGATCGTCCTGGTGATCATCTTCAACCAGATCAGCGGCCGTTTCCTCGGCAAGGCCAACATCGGCAACCTGCCCGGCCAGGGTGCCTACATCGCCATCATCGCGCTCGGCCTCGTCTTCGTGCTGCTGCTCGGTGAGATCGATCTGGCCGCTGGCACCACGGGCGGTTTGGCAGCCGCCTACGCCGCACAAGCCGTCTTCGCCGGAGGGCTTCACAAGGGCGTTCCGGGACTCTTCTACGGCATCACACTGGCCCTGCTGATCGGCGCAGCCCTGCTCGGCTTCTATATGCGCTTGATCAGCGGCCCGATCCTCGTCGTGGTCGGGGCCGTGCTGCTGCTAAGTGGTGCCGACAAACACGTCATCCCGGCGCTGATCATCTCGGTGTCGATCGGCGCCGCGATCGGCATCTTCACCGGTTGGCTCGTGGCCAAGGTCGGCATCCCGAGCTTCATCGTGACGCTCGCTCTCTTCCTCGCGTGGCAGGGCGTCGTGCTGTACATCCTCAACTCCCAGCCGATCAACGTCGTGCAGTACGGATTCTGGAACGGCTTGGCGAATGACAACATGTCGCCTACCTGGGGCTGGGTGTACCTGGTCGTCCTGCTGCTCGGTTACCTGGGCTACACGCTCTCGCGCGCGCTGCGTGCCCGGCGACGCGAGTTGGCCGGCGACGCGATCTCCCTCGTCCTGATCCGCTTCGCGGCGATTGCCGCGGTCGGCATCGTCGTCGTGGCGTTCCTGAACCAGAACCGGAACCCGAACCCCACCGCCCCGATCCGGGGAGTGCCTTGGGCGGCCGCGGTGCCGATCGGACTGATGATCCTGTGCACCCTCGCGCTGACCAAGACGACCTGGGGGCGGCACCTGTTCGCGATCGGCGGTAACGCCGAAGCGGCCCGACGGGCCGGTATCGACGTCACGCGCATCAGGATCACCGCGTTCACCGTGTCATCGGCAATCGCTGCGATCGGCGGGGCGTTCCTGGCCTCTCAGCAGGGCAGCGTCAACCTGTCGATCGGTGCGGGCAACATCCTGCTCTTCGCCGTCGCAGCTGCGGTCATCGGCGGAACGTCACTGTTCGGCGGGCGCGGAAAACCTCGCGACGCGATCATCGGTGCGCTGGTGATCTCGATCATCCCGAACGGGCTCGGGCTGAAGCCGAGTCTGGCGATCCACCCGGAGTACCAGCAGATCATCACCGGCCTGGTGCTGCTCCTGGCGGCGGCCGTGGACGCGCTGTCGCGCCGCCGCGCCCGGCAGAGCTAACGGTGCCGGGCGTGCCCATAGCCAGACCCGACGCCATCCGGCGGCACAACCTCGCCCAGCTCCTCGGCCAGGTCCACCGCGACGGGGAGCTCACCCGGGCCAACCTCACCGAGCGGCTCTCGCTGAGCCGCTCGACGATCGGTGCGCTGGTCGCCGACCTGACCGAACTCGGTCTCCTCGACGAGCGGGTGCCTACTGGCGGGGCCCGCGCCGGGCGGCCATCGCATGTCGTCGCCCCGCGGCCGGACGGGCCGTACGCCATCGCCGTCGACATCGACGTGACGCACCTGACGATCGCCGCCGTGGGCATCGGGGGACGGGTGCTGAACCGGCACACGCTGCCCATGGGCCCGCGCCCCGGCCCGGCCGACCTCGTCGCCCGGCACATCGTCGCCGAAGCAGCCAGGGTCGGCGCCGAGGTCGACAAGCGGGCGTGGCCGGTCGGCATCGGGATCAGCGTTCCCGGAGCCGTCGATTGGCACAGCGGAACAGTGGAGTTCGCCCCCAACCTGACCTGGCGCCATGAGGAGTTTGGCCCCATGGTGGCGGCGCTGGCCCCGCGGGGGCTGCCGGTGGTCGTGGGCAACGACGCCGACCTCGCCGTGATCGCCGAGCACTTGCGCGGCAGCGGCCGCGGCAGCGACGACGTGGTCTATCTGATCGGCCGCGTCGGAGTCGGCGCCGGGATCATCGTCAACGGCGCCCCGCTGCGCGGCCACGACGGCTACGCGGGCGAGGTCGGGCACAATGTCGTCGATGCCTCCGGTCCCGCGTGCCACTGCGGCAAGCGCGGCTGCGTGGAGACCTATGTCGGCGAGAACGCGCTGCTCGAGCTCGCCGGACATACCGGGCCGGTCACGGCAGGCAGTCTCGGTGCCGTGTTCGCCGCGGCAACCGCGGGCGAGCACCGCGCGACCGCAGCGGTACGCACCGTCGCCGCCGCCCTCGGCAGGACTATCGCCAGCCTGGTCAACGTCCTCAATCCGGAGCGAGTCCTACTCGGCGGGTCGTTCGCCGAGGTTTTCCGGCTGGCCAACGCCGAGATGGTGCAGGCCCTTGACAGCCACACCATGGGCGCCCCGCGCAACACCGTGCAGTTGTGCGCGGCGCGACTCGGCAACGACGCGTCACTGCTGGGTGCGGCTGAGCTGGCCTTCGCCGCCGTGCTCGCCGATCCGTTACTGACCCGCTCAGCCTGACAGCGGCTCGACGCCCACCGCCGGGCCGGCATCGAGCACGATCACCTTTGTTGGGTGGGTTGGACCGGGGCCGCATCAGTCTTGTTGCACCACATGCAAGAGGCCTCGTACTTGGCCAGCCACGCCTGCACCGGCTGCCGCGACACCCCGCTCTTGTCGGCCACCTGCTTGACGCTGGACCCATCGGCGATCACCGCGAGCACAGCCTGACCCCGCTGCTAGCCACAGAAAGCTCCCTCATCGAAGGAGTGTCAAGGATCAACCGAAGAGCTATCAAGCATCAGCCGAAACAGTGTCAACCATCAACCGAAGGCCCAACGTCAAGCATCAGCCGAAGTAATGCAGATTCAATTGTGCGCCGCCAGGGACTCGAACCCCGAACCCGCTGATTAAGAGTCAGCTGCTCTGCCAGTTGAGCTAGCGGCGCCTTACATGCGACCGGCCCACCAAGGCGGGCCGAGACGAAACTTTATCATGTCGACGGTGGCCGGAATCGGTGTGCTCGGGGCGGGAAAGGCCGCCGCGCACCCCACCGGCCGAGGTCGGCCTACCCCACCGGCGGTGACTCCGGAGCCCCGTCGGACTCGCGGTTGCGCGTGAAGAACGAGATCCTGCCGTTGGTCTCCAGGACGGCCACCCGGATGTCCTGGAAGCGCTCCACGCCCTGCTCCCGTCCAGCGCTCATCAGGTCGTCGATGGAGAGGTGTTCAGAGCGCAGGACGGACATGATCGGCTCGCCGTCGTCGACTATGACCACCGGTACGCCGTGGGTTATCGGGCGGATGCGGCGCACTCGGGAGTTGAGCCACGAGAGGGCGACCGTGAGCAGCGCGAAGACGCCGACGGCCAGTACCGCCGAGGTGACGGAGGAGTCCTGCTGCGTCACGCCCTGCTGGACGAGGTCGCCCATCGTGACGTAGAGCAGCAGTTGGAACGTACTGAGTTCACCGAGGGTCGAGCGGCCCACGATGCGGGTGACGAACCAGAGGAACGCGAACACGAAGACGGCGCGGTAGACGATCTCCACTATGGCACCAGCCAGGTATGGAACGAGGCACTGGCCACCTGGTGGCCCTTGATGAACAGTCGCACCGTGCCGTACTTGCCGATCTGGCTGGCCGGCTGGATGTAGGCGTCGTAGTCGAGCACGAAGTCCCGACCGGGTTGCAGGCCGGTGAAGCGCATGTACACGTAGTCACCGTCGTTGGTGGAACTGTCCGGGTTCGGATAGAAGCCTTGCGTCTCGAACATGCGGAAGTAGTCCGCACTGACGGCAAGGGTCAGATCGGAATCCACCCCGCCGGCGCGATGGACGCGGGCGCGCCACGGCGTGTCCAGGCCGGCGCGCGCCACCTGCGGGTAGGTCACCGACAGCGTGTACCCGTTGCTGGTGTGAGTAACGGTCCTGCTGTGCACCCCCAGCCCACCCAGAGCAGCGAGCAGCACGATGACGAACAGCGCACCGACCCCCGCCCGGCGGCCCCAGTGCGGGTGCGGGCCGGCCGATGCCGGGCGAAGATCGGCGAGCATCGACGACGGGGGACCGGGCATGTCTTCGTCCTACCACCTGCATGCCACCGATCACGCCAGGCACGACGGTGACGCCCGCCTGGCGTGGCCGTGGGGGAATGGGGTGAGTGACGGGACTTGAACCCGCGGCATCCGCGACCACAACGCGGCGCTCTACCAGCTGAGCTACACCCACCATGTCCGGCGATCAAGCTCACCGAGCCGGATCAGTCTACCTGCCCCGCCAACGGGTTGAGAAATGCGTCGGCGACGCTGCGCGCCTGTTCGAGCGAGGGCCCCGGCTGCGGCACGAACAGCGTCTGCCGGTAGAACGTCAGCTCCTGGACGCTCTCGTAGATGTCGGCCAGGGCTCGATGGGCCAGTCCTTTTGCGGGCTGGGACTGGTATACCCGCGGGTACCACCGCTTCGCGAGTTCCTTGATGGATGAGACGTCGATCATGCGGTAATGCAGGTGGTCGTCCAGGGCCGGCATGTCACGCGACAGGAAGCCGCGGTCGGTGGCGATCGAGTTTCCGCACAGTGGTGACGACTTCGGTTCCGGCACGTACTTCTTGATGTAGTCCAGCACGATCGTCTCCGCCTCGCCGAGCGTGAGCATCGATGCCCGGACCTGCTCGGTCAGGCCCGACGACGCGTGCATGTCACGCACATAGGGCACCATCGTGGCCAGGACGTCGTCGTGGGTATGGATGATCACGTCCAAACCCTCGTCGAGGACGTTGAGGTCGGCGTCGGTCATCACGACGGCGACCTCGATCAGCGCATCCCGCTGCAGGTCGAGCCCGGTCATCTCGCAGTCGATCCACACCAGCCGGTCCGTCACGAGAGCTGAGGTTATACGGCCTGGCTACGGTGGTCTCGACGCCACTGATCCGGAAAGGTTCCCGATGCCACCACAACTGCTCGACCAGGCCGAGATCGAGGCGCGGCTGGCCTTGCTGCACCCTGGCTGGGCGGGGACGACCGCGAAACTGGGCCGCTCGATCGAGTTCGCCGATTTCCCTTCTGCCGTCGAGTTCATCAACCGGCTGGCCCCGCAGTGCGAAGCCCTTGATCACCACCCCGACCTCGCGCTGCGCTGGCGCTGGGTCGACGTCGAATTGTCGACGCACAGCGCCGGTGGAGTCACCGAACTCGATGCCACCCTGGCCGGCATCGTGGACGAGGTGGCGGCCGCGCTACCCCAGGCGTCTTAGTCCCTGGCGGTGCTGCGCCAGACACTCATGCCCAGCGCGATCAGACGCAGCTGCCCCTCGGCTCGCTCCAGGATGATCTGCTCGTCCTCCGGATGCCGCTTGTCCGTCTCGAGCAGTTCCATGACAGTGGCGAGCATGGCCGACACCATCAGGTCCGCGGTCATCTCCAGGTCCTCTGCCGTCCAGTCCAAACCGGCGGTCATCCTGGCCAGGTCGATCGTGAGTTCGCTGGTGAACAGTCGTAACTCAGTGGCGATGGCACGGCGTACCGCGTTCACGCCGCCGTAGCGCTCACGGCTGAGGAAGCGAAACTGCGCGGGGTGATCGCGCACCTGCCGCCCGAGGATGGCGACCGTGCCCCTGATGATGTCGATCTTGTCCGCGGTGCCCCGCCGGGTGTCCCGGATCATCTGACGCAGCGGGCGCATGCTCTCGTCGACGAGTTCCACGCCGAGAGCATCGATGGACTCGAAGTGCCGGTAGAACGCGGTGGGGACGATTCCCGCCTCCCGTGCCACCTCCCGCAGGCTGATGCTCGCGAGGCTGCGGTGTCCGATCAGCCTGAGCGTGACGTCGAGCAGGTTCTGCCGGGTGCGCTCCTTGCGTTGCGCGCGGCTGGCTGTGCGGATGACTGCCTCGCTCACAGCTAGGAGAGTACGCGCGTGCACCGGAGTAATGGGCATCACCATGTCCCGGACGTCACACCCTGCTCAGGTTGACGTCCCCAGCCGTGCAGGCTTCACTTATTAGTGTACGAATGTGCACTCAAATTGTCCGAGTTCATCGGGAAGGAGGCAGTGATGACCGCAGTCGCACCTGCCCGCGCCGGACGTCGAAAACTGTCGCCGCTCGCGCTCTTCGAGGCGCTCGCGACCCCGCACGGCGTCGATCGCTACCTGGAACTGGTCAACCCCATGCTCACGGTGCGCGACATGCGCGCCGAGGTCACCGGGGTGAATCGCAGTACCGCTGACACCGTGACCCTGACCCTGCGGCCCACCCGGCAGTGGCGCGGCTTCCAGGCCGGCCAGTTCGTTCAGGTAACCGTCGAGATCGACGGCGTGCGCCGCGTCCGCTGCTACTCACCGGCCTGCTCGCAGTACCGCGACGACGGTCGCGTGGAGATCACCGTCAAGGCGCACCCCGAAGGCGTCGTGTCCCAGTACCTGCACGCCAATGCGGCGCCCGGACTCATCGTCGGGCTCACCCAGGCTGATGGCACCTTCCGGCTGCCACCGCAGCGTCCCGGCAAGCTGGTGTTCATCAGCGGCGGAAGCGGAGTCACGCCGGTCCTGTCGATGCTGCGCACCCTGTGCGACGAGGGCTACGCCGGCGACGTGGTGTTCCTGCACTACGCCGACTCCGAGCACGACGTCGCCTACCGCGACGAGCTGTGCGAACTGGCCGCCCAACACGACAACGTTCGCCTCGCCCTCGCCTACACCGCCCAGGAGACCGGCGACCTGCACGGTCACTTCGGTCAGGAGCACCTCGACGCCGTCGCACCGTGGCACGCCGAGGCCGAGACCTTCCTCTGCGGGCCGCCCGGGCTGATGAAATCCGTCCGCGCGCTCTACGACGCCGGCGGCTTGACCGATCGGCTGCACGTCGAGGACTTCGCGCCGGCCGCGGTACCGGTCGACGATGACGCCACCGGCGCACTCAGCTTCGGGCGCAGTGGGCTCTCGGCCGACAACAGCGGCGCCACCCTGCTGGAGCAGGCCGAGGCGGCCGGCCTCACCCCGGAGTACGGCTGCCGCATGGGCATCTGCTTCTCCTGCACGAAGATCAAGACGAGTGGCTGCACACGCAATGTCCGCACCGGCGACATCGACGCGGACCCCGACACCGAGATCCAGCTGTGCATCTCCGTCCCGGTCGGCGACGTCACCCTCGACCTGTGAATCCTGCCAAACCCTTGAGACAAGAGGAGTCATCATCATGGCCCACCCAACCGTCACCCTGACACCCGAGCAGATCGACGAACTCGGCCGAGAGCTGGACGCGATCAAGCTGCGGCTCGTCAACGATCTCGGCCAAGCCGACCGCGACTACATCTATAGGGTCATCAAGGCCCAGCGGGCACTCGAGGTCGCCGGCCGCGCGGCGTTCTACCTCGGCTTCCTGCCACCGTTCTGGCTGGCCGGGGTCGCGGCGCTGTCACTGTCGAAGATCCTCGACAACATGGAGATCGGTCACAACGTCATGCACGGCCAGTACGACTGGATGCGCAACCCGGCGCTGAACTCCAAGAAGTTCGAGTGGGACACCGCCTGTCCAGGCGACCAGTGGCGGCACTCGCACAACTACATGCACCACACCTTCACCAACATCCTCGGCAAGGACCGCGACATCGGCTACGGGGTTCTGCGGATGGACGAGTCGCAGAAGTGGAACGCCTACTACCTGGGCAACCCGCTGTATGCGTTCGCGCTCATGGTGTTCTTCCAGTACGGCGTGATGCTGCATGATCTCGAGGCCGAGAACCTCATCGCCGGCACGACGAAGTGGTCCGACACCGAGGAACTGCGTCGCGGCATGCTCCAGAAGGCAGGTCGGCAGACACTCAAGGACTACGTGCTCTTCCCGGCCCTCACCGGCCCACTGTTCCTGTCGACCCTCGCGGGCAACGCCGCGGCCAACCTGATCCGAAACGTCTGGGCGTACTCGATCATCTTCTGCGGACACTTCCCGAGCGGGGTGGCCACGTTCACCCAGGAGGAGACCGAGAACGAGAGCCGCGGTGCCTGGTACGTGCGGCAGATGATGGGCTCGGCGAACATCACCGGCAGCAGGCTGTTCCACATCCTGTCCGGCAACCTGTCGCACCAGATCGAGCACCACCTGTTCCCGGACATCCCGGCCCGGCGCTACCCGCAGATCGCGGCCGAGGTGCAGGCCCTGTGCGAGAAGTACGGGCTGCCCTACAACACCGGGCGCTTCACCAAGCAGATCGGATCGACCTGGGCCAAGATCTTCCGGCTGGCTGTGCCGTTCGGCAGGCGTGGCCAGCAGGACACCCCGCCCGCGGTTACCGTTGTCCCCGAGAACCTTCCGGCAGCCGCGTGACGGCCCACCCAGACGAGGACCTACCCATGCTCGGCAAGTGGGAGATCGGCAAGGACACGCTGCAGGTGCTCACCGAATCCGCGGCGTCGCACGTAGGGCGCATCGCGACGATCGTGACCGGCGCCGTGCGCGAGGTGGCCCATGAACTGGGGGAGTGGGCCTCCGACGCGTTCGAGATGCGTGACGCCGCCAGCCGCGCCGAGAGCGACACCGTCCAGAGCGACTCCTGAACGAGATCTTCTGCGCTTCGTGTCCGGCTCGTGCTGGCGGGGCAGGCTCCGCTGACGAGGTGGCTACTTCACCGTCACGGTGGCGGTCATGTAGTTGTGAATGCCGCAGATGTACTGGTACGTACCGGGCGTGTTGAAGGTGAAGGAATAGGTGCCACCGATCTTCAGGTCCTTCGATTTGAAGCTGTTGTCGCCGGCCACGACGCTATGCGTCGCCGAGTCCTCGAACTTCCAGGTCACCTTGGTGCCCTTGGTCACGGTGAGCTTCGCCGGGTCGAATGCGAAGTTCTTGACGTTCACGGTCACCGAGCCGGAGCCGGAGGCCGACTTGCCGGCACCGCCGGACTTGCCCGGCGTAGGTCCGCACGCGGACGTGAGCACCAGAACAGCCAGCAGGGCGCCCGCAGCGCGCGCGTGTGGGAGACGGGCCTGACTCATTCGAGACACGTGCACTCCTTCGATCATGCAGTCAGCGCGCTGGGCGCAACGGCGTTACTGGTGCCGATGAAGGACACCGGCACTGGGTACTGGCCGAGCACGAAGCTCAGAATAGCGGCGTGCATGGTTTCGACGGGCTGGATCGTCGCAGCCGTCATGATGGCGCCGGCGTCGGTCACAGTGCCCGCAGCGAAGGTGTAGGTCTCGGCTGCGGCGTTCTCCAGGGCGAGCGCCAGCCTGGCCAGGTCCGGTACGGATCTGGCCGCGTTGAGCAAGGCGATGTGATCCTGGGTGATCGTCAGTGGTGCGCCGCTGATGGCAGACTTGCCGGCCTTCGTCAGCACGCCGTTCCACGCCGTGGCGTGATCCCGGTGCTGGCCCATGGCCGTGGTGATGAAGCTGGCCAGCGCCGGGGGCACCGTCCCGAGCTGGCCCTTGGCCGCCTTCACGAGCCCGCCCTGGTAGACGGTGACGGCCAGGTTCTCGAGGGCAGCCGCGAGCGCGACCACCTTCAAGTCACCAACGTACTTTCCACCGCTGGAGCCCGAGATGGGAGCAGGGATGCTCGCGCCGCGCTTGCTCTTCGAGCTGGTGCATGCCGCGACGCCGCCCAGAACGACCGCACCACCCATGCCCGTCAGGAAGCGGCGCCGGCCCGTCGACCTGCGGCCGGTCTGTGCGAGGTTCGCGCCGAACTCGCCCAACATCTTGTGAACGCCGGGAAAGGTCTGCCTGTGCATCTCGTCGAGCTCGCAGGTCATGGAGTCCAGCTCACGTTCGCCGACCGCCATCTGTGACAGTTCGCGATGGGGCGTGCGGCTCACCTGACTGCCCCCTGGGTCACCGGAGCGGCCATGGCGGTCGGGAGAAACGCGTCCGGGAATCCGACGTTGCCGGCGGCGCCGGGAAGTCTGGCCAGGTCCGGGGGAACGGCAATCAGCTGGGGTGCGCCGCCCTCGAGCAGCGCCTGGACGGCGAGCAGGATCGCCCGGTGCTGCGACTCGACGCCCGCGACACTGGCGAACAGGGCCCGCAGGTCAGGGGTGCTGACCAGACCGACGTTCTTGACGTAGGTCTGGGCCGCGATGTCTTCCAGGGTGATCGCCAGCCCTACGACGTCCAGCGGATCCTTGATCTTGCCGGCGGCCGCCTGCACGACCGGGGCGTACTTGGGGTCGGTGGCGTTCTGTGTCTTGCCGCCGAGCTTCGTGGCCGCGGCGTTGAACGCCACGCCGTGCTCAACGTGCTGGGCCATGGTCTTCGTCGCGAACGCCTTGACGACGTCGTTGGCGCTGCTGCCGCCGATGAAGGGAAACCTCAGCGCGGTCTCATAGGTGAAGACGGCCAGATTCTCCAGGCCCGCTGCGGTCTGCAGTGCCATGACGTCTACAGCACTGTCTGCCCTGGCCGAGGATGCCGAGGCATGGCGAGCCTCCTGCGCCGCATCGACGAAGGCGTTGAGATCGCGCCGGGCGCCGCGCAGTGCATCGGACTGCAGATCGTCCGATTCCGCGAGCAGATCACGGAATCGACGTTCGTCGACTTTCCTGCTCACCTGACACCGTCACCGCCTGGCTCCACGCCGTGCACGTGGGGAGCCGCCCGAATCCGTCCTCGCCTGCTGTTCGCGGAGGCGGACCAGATCGGTTTCAGGTCTGGGCCCGAATTGTCGCCTGGGCGGGCGACGAGAGTGCCGGCCGGTCAGGTCACCGCGACGATGCGTGCGGCCCTCAACCGGCCGTCGTCGATCGTGAACAGGCCCATGGTGCCGCGTGGCTGGCGCCGCTGATCGGTCGGCGAACCCGCATTGAAGATCCGCTGAGCACCATGGGTTTCGTCCAACGGTATGTGTGAATGCCCGAATACCACCAGTGCGGCATCAGGGAACAGCCGCCGCAGCCGACCGGGACGTCCGACGGCCGGTCCACTGTCGTGGATCATCGCCACCCTAAGCCCCGCCAGCTCGATGAGTTGAGTGGGCCGGGCACCCCACCGCTCGACGTCGGCTCCATCGTTGTTGCCCCTGACGGCATACACCTGCGCCCACGTGGACAGTTCGTCGAGCACGTCGGGAGTGCATACATCCCCAGCGTGCAGGATGACGTCGACACCGCGCAGTCTGGCGGCGACCTGCGGCGGGCACGACTCCCACCGTCGGGGCGCATGTGTATCGGAGAGAACGGCTACCCGCACAACCTGAGTGTGCCGCAGCCACGCCAGAGCCACCGGGTGCGGCACGATGCCTACATGCTGGGATTGCCTGACGTCGTCACCGCCTGCCTCTTCGACCTCGACGGCGTGCTCACGGACACCGCGTCGGTGCACCGCAAGGCGTGGGCCGAAGCCTTCGACCCATTCCTCGTGGCGCGGGGCGAGCCCAGGTTCAGCGAGGAGGATTACGACGCTTACGTCGACGGCAAGCCGCGCTCGGACGGCGTCCGCGACTTCCTCGCCTCGCGGGCCATCACCCTGCCCGAGGGCGCTCGGGACGACAGCCCCGAGGCCCAGTCCGTGTTCGGCCTCGGCAACCGCAAGAACGGGCTGTTGCTGGAGCGCATCCGGACCGACGGAGTTGCCGTCTATGAAGGCTCCCGCCGGTACCTGGAAGCCGCTCGGGACGCCGGGTTGCGGCGAGTCGTGGTGTCCTCGAGCGCGAACACCGCCGATGTCCTGCGCGTCACCGGCCTGGAACGTCTCGTCGAAGCCCGCGTCGACGGCGTCACCCTCGACCAGCAGCACCTGGCCGGCAAACCCGCGCCGGACTCCTTTCTCGCCGGCGCCGCGACCGTCAGTGTCGACGCTAGGCAGGCTGTGGTCTTCGAGGACGCGATCTCGGGCGTTCAGGCAGGTCACGCCGGTGGTTTCGGCTACGTCGTCGGGGTGAACCGACTCGATGACGCCCATGGGCAGGCGCTGCGGGACCACGGTGCCGACATCGTCGTCCGTGACCTGGGGGAGCTGCTGTGATCCCCCAGTCGCGCTTTCCCGTCGAGCCGTGGCACGTGCGCGAATTCGGCGTCGACCTCCACGTGCTCGCCCAGTCCGAGTCGCTGTTCGCGCTGTCGAACGGCCACATCGGGATTCGCGCCAACTTCGACGAGGGCGAGCCGTTCGGACTGCCGGGGACGTACCTGAACTCGTTCTACGAGAGCCGGCCGCTCCCGTACGCCGAGGCCGGGTACGGCTATCCCGAGTCCGGGCAGACCGTCCTGAACGTCACCAACGGCAAGGTGATCCGGCTCCTGGTGAACGACGAGCCGTTCGACATGCGTTACGGCGAGATCCGCCATCACGAGCGAGTGCTCGACCTGCGCGCGGGGCGGCTACGGCGCGTGGTGGAGTGGGTCTCGCCCGCCGGGCAGCGAATCCGGTTGCGCACCACGCGGCTCGTGTCGTTCACGCAGCGATCCATTGTCGCCATCCGCTACGAGGTCGAGGCGATGGGTAGCCCGGCCCGCGTCGTCGTGCAGTCCGAGCTGGTGGCCAACGAGCACGTCCCCGAACAGTCCGGTGATCCACGTGTGTCGGCGATCATGGCGAGCCCGCTGGAGCCCGAGGAGCACGGCGGCGAGGGAACGCGGGCGCTGCTGATGCATCGCACCAGATCGAGCAAGCTGCGGATGGCCGCAGCGATGGACAACCTGATCGAGTGCGACGGCGACCACGGGTGCGAGCTCGAGGTGCACGAGGACTGGGCGCGGGTGACCGTCGGCACCCGGCTGGTGCCGGGGGAGCGGTTGGTGCTCACCAAGTTCATCGCCTATGGCTGGTCGAGCCAGCGCTCGGTGCCGGCATTGCGCGACCAGGTCGGCGCGGCGCTGACGTCAGCGGTGCGCACCGGGTGGGATCAGCTCGTCAGCGACCAGCGCGATGCCCTTGACCTGTTCTGGCAGGGGGCAGACGTCCAGATCGACGGCGACCCGGCCGTGCAGCAGGCGGTGCGGTTCGGGTTGTTTCACACCTTCCAGTCGGCGGTGCGCGCCGAGCAGCGAGCTATCCCGGCGAAGGGGCTTACCGGCCCCGGCTACGACGGCCACGCGTTCTGGGATACCGAGAGTTTCGTGCTTCCGGTGCTCATCGCGACCGTGCCGCACGCCGCGGCGGACGCGCTGCGCTGGCGTTGGTCGATCCTCGATCTGGCCCGTCAGCGGGCGCAGACCGTCCACGTGCGCGGAGCGGCCTTCCCGTGGCGGACCATCCGCGGCCAGGAGTGCTCGGCGTACTGGCCCGCAGGCACAGCCGCAGTCCACATCAACGCCGATATCGCGGTGGCCGCGGCGCGCTACGTCATGTGGAGCGCTGACGAGGGGTTCGAGCGCGATTACGCCCTTCCCGTTCTCGTCGAGACGGCCCGACTCTGGCTCTCGATCGGATACCACGGTGCGGACGGGCGCTTCCACCTCGATGGGGTCACCGGACCGGATGAATACAGCGCCATAGTCGACGACAACATCTACACGAACTTGATGGCCCGGCTGAACCTGCAACACGCAGCCGCCGCGGCCCAACGGTGGCCGGCGCAAGCCGCTGCGCTGGACGTGAACCCAGACGAGGTCGCGGCCTGGTCGGCCGCGGCGGACGTGGTGGCGATCCCCTACGACGAGGGGCGGCGGGTGCATCAGCAGGATCGCGGGTCCACCGATCACGAGGTCTGGGACTTCGAGGCGACCGCCCGCGAGGGGGGCTACCCGCTGTTGCTGCATGCGCCCTACTTCGACATCTACCGCAAGCAGGTCATCAAGCAGGCGGATCTGATCCTGGCGATGCACTGGTGCGGCGACGCATTCACGCTGCAGGACAAGGCGCGGGCGTTCGCGTACTACGAACCGCTGACCGTGCGCGACTCGTCGCTGTCGGCCTGCACCCAGGCCGTCCTGGCGGCCGAGGTGGGTCACCTGGACCTCGCGACGGACTACCTCGCGGAGGCGGCCCTGGTCGATCTGCACGATCTTGCGCACAACACCCGCGACGGACTGCACATCGCCTCTCTGGCCGGGACGTGGCTGGCGATCGTGGCCGGCTTCGGCGGGATGCGCGATCACGGCGGCCGGCTCTCGTTCCACCCGCAGCTGGCGCCTGGATGGCGTGGGTTGTCGTTCGGGGTGCGCTGGCGCGGTACCCGGATCAGGGTGACCGTGTCAGACGAGCAGGCGACCTACGAGCTGGCCGACGGCGCCGACGCGTGCGTCGAGTTGCTGCACTGCGGCGAACCGATCACGCTGCGCGCCGACAATCCCGTGGTGTGCCCGATCCAGCTCGTCGTACCGCTGACCCCGCGACCGAGCCAGCCCGCCGGTCGCGAACCGTTGAATGCGAAGGATCCGGGCTGAGTCCGACGTCCTGCGCAGGGACCAGCGTTGCTCGGCGGACACCTCGGCATGCGCGAGCCGGTGCTGGCTTGTGCTGGCTTGTGCTGGCCTGTGCTGGCCTGTGCTCGCCTGGCGCTGACATGCTCGGGGCACTCCGGAACAGTTACGCCATCCCCGACGCCCCAGTTCCAGACGTGACTCCGCAGAGCTCGGCCGTAGTGGTCCAGAGCTGCCGGGCGGCGTCCTGTTCGTGGGACAGCGCCGATGACCTGGCCGGTCGGCAGCGCTGGAAGTAGCGGCCCGACACCTCGGCCAGCTCCGGGGAACGTGCCAGGTGCAGGCTGGTGCGTGCCCCCTTCGCCGCTGAGCCTCCGACGAGCTTTGTCACGCGGTCGAACAGCCCGCCCGCGCCCTGCTGTTCGCGGCCGAGATTGGTCTTCAACGGCCAGCCCGGGTGAAGTGTGTTGGCGGTCTGGCTGGTGGCCGCCCATCGTCGCGCCAGCTCGTAGGTGAACAGGATGTTCATCAGCTTGGACAGTGTGTAGGCGCCCTGCGCGGAGTAATCGCGCTGGTACTGCACGTTCTCCCATGCGATGTGCTTGACGCGGTGGTGCAGGTAGGAGCTGACGGTGATCACTCTGGCGCCGGGTGTTGCGAGCAGCGTCGGCTCCAGCAGGTGGGTCAGCAGGAACGGCGCGACGTGGTTCACCGCCATGGTGGCCTCGATGCCGTCAGGGCTGAGCCTCCGCGTGCTGTTGACCGCACCGGCGTTGTTGACGAGCACGTCGAGCTGCTGGTGACGTGAGCTGACCTGATGCGCCAGTTCACGTACATCGCGCTGACTGGCCAGCTCGGCCACGAGTAGCTCGACGCCGCCCTGCGGCGCCAGCGATCGGATCTGGGCGATCACTCGCTCCCCACGCGGGCGATCGCGGGCGACCATCAGCACCGTCGCGCCGGACCGGGCGAGGCCAGGGGCGGTTTCGCGCCCGATGCCGCTCGTGGCGCCGGTGACGAGGCAGACCCGGCCCCGCAGATCGACATCAATGGTTGTCGTCATCTCGGCCTTCCCGGAAGAGAACACTGCCATCACATTATTGTCATGGTTCATGTCTGTCGTACACTATGTCGATGGAGTCGCGTAAGCGCAAGCCCCGCGCCGGAGCTGGAGGGCACCTGGTCGAACCGGCCGGGCTGGAATCGAGCACGGGCTATCTGCTGGCCCGGGTCGGTACCGAGTCGCGCCGCCGGTGGGCGCGCACGCTCGTCGAGCTGAACCTCACACCGCACCACTACAGCGCGCTGATGGCACTGGGCCACGAGGGTGCAATGTCGCAGCATCAGCTCAGCCGGCACGTCGGGATCGACCCGCGCAACGCGGTACCCGTCATCGACCAGCTCGAATCGGCGGGCCTCGTCGATCGCAAACCGGACCTGACCGACCGTCGCCGCTACGCGGTGACGCTCACCGGTGCAGGCACAGCGGTCATCGGCGAGCTGAGACACCTGGCACTGGACGCCGAGCGTGAGCTACTCGCGCCCCTGACCGCCGCGGAGCACCAGACGCTGCACGGCCTGTTGACGAGGTTGTTCAGGGCGATCAACCAAGACTCAGCGGGTGCCTGACAGCGTTGGCCCACCACCGCAAACCAAAGCCCGATAAGCCGCGGACTCCGACACCATCAGCCCACGCCGGGACAGCTCGAAAGCCAGCCGACGTGGACCCCACGACGGATGTCGCAACCGCACCTCCACCAGCGCGACCTCGACCGCCGCCGGCATCTGATGCGGACACGATCTCGGCCGATGCGACCCATCAGCCAACCCGTCGAGCCCACCGGCCTCGTACTTGGCCAACCACTGGTGCACGGTCTTGCGGGCCACGCCGAACCGGGCCGCGACATCCGTCACCGTCTCGCCGTCGGCGATCACCGCCCGCACGGCCTCATACCGCTGCTCAGCCACAGACATCTCCCTCATGAACCGGGAGTGTCACCAATCAACCGAAGTAGGTGTAACCCATCAGCCGAAACACTGGCACCCATCAACCGACTGTTGATTGTGAGCCATCAACCGAAGCAATACAGCAACCGGGTACCCCCGGCAGGACTCGAACCTGCGACCAATCGCTTAGAAGGCGACTGCTCTATCCACTGAGCTACGGGGGCGAGCGTCCTTGGGCAGATTACCGGGGTGCCGCATTAGCGCATCGGTCTGACACTTCGCGCCACCTCGTCCACAGCTCCGTCGTTCGTCCACAGATGGCGCCGGCGCCTGGTCCCGCACCGCTGCGGAGGGTTCGCTGGAGCCATGCCCCAGCCGGGCACCGGACAGCCGAACAGCACCGGATCATCGAGTAGGAGCAGGGACATGAATGACACCACCATGACAATCGTCGGAAATGTGGTCGACACGCCACGTATGCGGTTGACCAAGGCCGGACATGCGGTCACCAACTTCCGCGTCGCATCGACCTCGCGGCGCTTCGACCGCGAGCAGCAGCGTTGGGTCGACAACGCGACGCTGTACGTCAATGTCACCTGCTGGCGGGCAATGGCGGAGAACGTCGCATTCTCGCTGCACAAGGGCCAGCCGGTCCTGGTCACCGGGCGTTACTACTCGCGTGAGTACGAGATCAACGAGACGGTGCGGGTCAGCTACGAACTCGAGGCGAACGCCGTCGGGCACGACCTGTCCCGGGGCACGAGCGAGTTCCGGAAGGTCACAAGGCCGAACGTGAGCGTCAACGTCGAGATCGACGACGACGGCATCCCCGCCGATCGCAGCGATCAGTGGCTCGACCTCGCGCAGGAAACCGGCTCGGGGGGCGAGTTGGCTGCCGAGGTCGGCACCGACGAACGCGAACTCGTGTCGGTCAGCTGAGCAGCCCGCAGCACCCTGCGGTCCGCCACCGCGAACGGGGGTAGCGGACCGCAGGGTTCGACACGGCTGGGACACTGGGCTGCGGGCCGATGACGTCATCGTCGGCCGATGGCCCCCTAGCGCGGATCAAGGACGGACAGTGGCTCAGTTCATCTACACGATGTACAAGGTGCGCAAGTCGCACGGCGACAAGGCGATTCTCGACGACGTCACCCTGTCCTTCCTGCCCGGCGCGAAGATCGGCGTGGTCGGGCCGAACGGTGCGGGCAAGTCCAGCGTGCTCAAGATCATGGCGGGGCTCGATCAGGCCTCCAACGGCGAGGCCAACCTGGCCGCCGGCGCATCGGTCGGCCTGCTGCAGCAGGAACCGAAACTGGACGAGTCGAAGACCGTGCGCGAGAACGTCGAGGACGCAGTCGCCGAGCTGCGGGGGTGGCTCGCGCGGTTCGAGGACGTGTCTGCGGCGATGGGGGAACCCGACGCCGACTTCGACGCCTTGCTCGGTGAGCAGGGCGATCTGATGGAGAAGATCGAGCACGCCGAAGGATGGGACCTCGACAGCCGGATCGAACAGGCGATGGATGCGCTGCGCTGCCCACCGGGCGACGAGCCCGTCACGCATCTGTCCGGTGGCGAGCGACGTCGGGTCGCACTGTGCCAGCTGCTGCTCGAGGCACCCGACCTGCTGCTGCTCGACGAGCCCACCAACCACCTCGATGCCGAGAGCGTGCAGTGGCTCGAGCAGCACCT
>QHCC01000085.1 GCA_003243915.1 Pseudonocardiales bacterium
TATTTTGGAGACACACCACTAGATCACTCACGGTCACCGCCATGTCGTCCAACTCCTCGACACTGTGCGCGTAGCCGACGTCGACTGCTATCTGTTTAAGTTCCGAGAGGGGCTTCCAAGCGAACTGCTCCTCATCGAAAGGGCGGACCAAGGCGGCGAGAAAGGTGTCGCCCGCGAACGGATAGTGGAATTCCATCCGGCGGGATTGGGTTGGCGCGAGGACATCAATGCGAAGCGCGTCCTCATCGGACCAGATGACGGATACGAGGGGTTCGAGTGTCACGCGAACGTGCTCGATCAGGTGCTGCTCAGTCCTACACTCCAGAAGATCCAGCAAGTCATCGAGCCACCAGACAACCTCCTCGCGGGGTGTCTCCGGCGGCGCAGGCATCTCCTGTTGGCGGACTGTCGCAGTCCACGGCCAGCCGGCGAGCACCGCAACAAGGTCACCTCGAGAGAAGTCCGCGATCTCCGCGATCTCGTTCTCGTCTGTGACGTATCCGGTGGCGAGGGCGATCGCCCGCAGGTCATTCTCGTCGAGACCTTCGAGGCCATCGAAGCTCATGACGGTCCATGGGTAGCTCAACTTCGCGATGTCCGGGCGGGCGGCCAGCCACTCCGCCGCGCCGGTCGAGGGGCACTGGACCGCACTCACTGACTCAGCGGGTTTCGAGGCATCGCCATTACCTGTCATTCGCCACGTCCTGCCGGTCCCATTCGGAGGTGCAGTGTGAGCATCTGATCTCCCCGTCGAAGACTTGCACGACGCAGCCACCGATGAAACGCATCGGCACTCCTGGTCCATCGGGCATGCCCCACAGCATCGGGGCGCCGGGTGATCCGCATCGGGGGCACCGAGAGATTTCCCAGAACGCGAGGACATGCCAGACGGCAGCTCTCCCATACCCCATGCGCCCGTCAAGGGCGAGGAGCTTGCCCGTCCCGCGACGCCAGCGCCCCAGGCTGGGGTCGTCCAGGGCGATTGCCCCTTCCTCCAGTGCGTGCCTGACTTGCATCGGCCGGCCGAACTGGAGCGCGTCGCCGGATCGACGAACACGCACGACGATGTCGCCGGCGTCGAAGTGACCGTCGAGCAGAACGAGGCGTTCCGGGCCCTCAAGCCGAATACCGCTTCGGTAGAGCTTCGGCACGTCTCTGCGAGCTTCGACTGTCGCGTCTATTAGCTGCAGGTGAGTGATAGCGGCGAAGTCGATGCCGCTCCCAGGAATGTGGCCGACGAATTCGTTGTCGTCGCCCGAGTCATGTAGTTGTAGGTGCATTTTGATCCTCTCCTACTAAGCAGGATCTCACCCTGGTACGACAGTTTCAGGAGCAACCTGGCGACCTGGGCTGCGTCCACGCGAATGTCAGACCCCGTCGCTAGCATGAGGCTGACGAATAAGGGGCCAGGGCATGAACTACGAAATGCGACTGCCGGGCTACGGCGGAGCCGGGGTGTTTCTACGGCGGACCGCGGCTCGCGAGCCGGCCTGTAGAAAGGCGATCGATATCTGGCTCCTAGCCCCGGATTTCTGTAAGGCGGTTCTTGGCAGGGCAACCGAATCGGCACTACTTCCCGATCTCGCCCGGTATCTGTTTACCGTCGCGAGCAGCGCAACACCGGAACGTGACCTGCCGTCGTTTGCGGACACGACGGCCGGCTTGTCGATCGACGTCGGGACCAGTGACGAGGTGAGGGTTGGACTGCGCGTTCGCGTCGCCGACGACCCTGACGCGGACGTCGTCGACTACCTCGACATCGACTTCGAGACCTCCCGGGCCGCGCTGGTGGTCGCGGCCGAGGGCATCGCTGCGGTCGCCGGCGGTATGGATCTTGCCGACTTCGGAGGACTCGACTGATGGCCTACTTCTGGGAAGAATTGGACTTCCTCGTCGGCGGTCGCTTCACCTCACTGTCCTACATGAGCCTGCGTCAATGGCCGCCAGACGTGGACGGTGAGATCGTGCTGCTCGGCCAGTTTGTGTGGCTGCCACCTGGCCAACACGTCGATGTCGAGGAAGACTTCCTCGTAAGTCATTTGCCCTACCATCGAGCGATATTCGGTGGCCTCGACAGCGTCGACGACCCGTGGTTGTTCGCCATTCAAGCTGTGCCGACGCCAGCGGTACGCGATACGTGGGGACGCGACGCCAATCCGTACGACGTCATGCGTGACGGCATGGAGAACGCGTTGATCTACAACGTGGGGGCGCACATTGCATCGGAAGCTCAATGGACTCGGGGTGACCTCGTCGACATCTACGCGGAGCGTGGCGTCGACCCTAATCATCTCTCGGCCTGGACCACGTTCGAACTGTTGCGGGGAATGCTTGCCGAGATCTGCAACGTAGACCTTCAGGACGTCGTTGCTGGATATCCGAACTGTGCGTTCCCGGACTGGGCGCACGCCTGCCAACACGATGTGTTCGGCGATGTGTTCAGCGCCTGGGCAGCACAGCAGCTCACCTGAGAAGCGGACCCAAGATCGGCATCGCTTGAGCGATGGGAGCTACATACCCCAGTCCTCGGTCCAAGTACGGGTGCGCAACCTCAAAGCCCTGGCTAGTTCCGGATGGCGACCACAGGACGAAGGATCAGCCGGCTCTTCGCAGCCCAGTCGGCGCGGCAACTTCCGCATTGCAAACAACCGTCCTGGGTCGTCCCAGCGCGAGATCGAGCAGCGCCGCCTAGGCCCGGTCCCGATCATCAGCCTTGGGCGATTCCGACGGTGACGTCGTACGCTGTCGCGCCGGCTCGTCGCGGCGACCGAGACCGCCATGGCCGAGCTGCGCGCCGCGCCGCTGAACGATCTGGATCTGGAGGCGTTGATGATCGACGGGGTGCACTTCGGTGAGCACCTGTGCGTGGTCGCGCTCGGGATCGGGATCGACGGCGTCAAGCATCCGCTCGGGCTGGCCCAGGGGTCGACGGAGAACACCAGCGTCACCGAGCTGCTGACCGGGCTGCGCGATCGCGGCCTGGACACCACACGGCCGATCTTCGTCGGTATCGACGGCGGCAAGGCGTTGCCGGCCGCGGTGGTGCACGCGTTCGATCACCCGGTGATCGGTCGCTGCCAACTGCACAAGTTGCGCAACGTCGCCGACAACCTGCCCGACCATCTCGCCTCGACCGTCACCAAGCGGATGCGTGCGGCCTACCGGGCCGAGTCGGCGCTCCTGGCCCAAGCGCAGCTCGAAGCCCTCGCCAAGGAACTGGAGCGCACCCATCCCGGTGCGGCCGCGTCGCTGCGCAAAGGCATGGCCGAGACCCTGGCCGTGCTGCGCGCCGAAGGGGTCTGCCGCTGCGACTGCTAGCGGGTGGCTGCTTTGGCCCAGCCGAAGTCGTAGCGTTCGGACAGCTTGTCGAGTTCGTGGTCGAGCCGAGCGAAGTCGGGCCACATGACCAGCAGTCTGTGAAACTCCGCGTCATGACCGTGACCGGGGAGCACGTGGTGACACAGTTCGTGCCACAGCAGGTACCGCAGCAGGCCGGCCGGCACCTGGGTCGCCGGGGCTTGCAGCGACCGGTTGACCCTGATTACAGGCGTGCCCTTGCTCTGGCCGCTGATCCTCGGGACCCAGACGGCGTAGGTGGATCGCACCGGACGGCGAGTCCATTGCACGTCTGGAAGGTGGTTGAGCAGCTGTCGGTATTCGCCCTCGCCTGCTGTATCGAGAAGATCCCGTCCTGCCTTGACGGTCTGCGCAAACAGTGGCGAGATGTCGCGCTTGACGCTGCGACGGATCTTCTTCAATTTGGGCGTAACGGGCGGCGCTTCGGGCGATTCGGGATCCGTCACCCCAGTGACATGGCCGGAAAGTGTGAGCACTTCTTGATGTAGCGCTTCGGTGAAGGCGTGGAAGCTTGGATAGACGCTGCGGGCAAGCGTTGCTTCGTACTGGTGGCGCTGCCAGGAGAGCTTGGCGTCTTCGGTCATCGCAGGAAGCGCGAGGAGTCGGCGGGCCATGCTCCGCGTGTTGAAGGTGAGTTTCAACTCGACGAATGGAGGCTCCGCATCGGTTGATCGGATGTAGTCGAGCACGGCGTCGACGTCTTGTCGTGTCGGTCGCGGCACCGGCAGGTCGCCGAAGAGCGAGATTGGACTTTGGACGGGCAGCGCACGCCCGCCCAGCTGCGCCGAGATGAGTTCATCCCAGGTTTCACAGGTATGCGCGAATACCGGGACGTTGACGTCGCTGAGCATGTAGTAGCCAGATAACGTCGCGCTGGTGATGGAGAGGACGGGTTTGCCGGCTCTACGCGGCCAAGCGTGGTAGTCGGCCTCTGATTCGTGCTGGTTGGGGAGTCTGCCAGTCGACGCCGCAGTGCAGTAGTAGCCGTAGCCGGTAGTTGTCGAAGTTGCGGAACCCGTGCCCGACTCGTTTCACCTTCTTGATGAGCGAGTTCATCGCTTCGGTCGGGCCGTTGGAGCGCACCGTCGAGTGCGCCGCATGCCGTTGATCGATCTGGTCCGTTGCGGGTGCGGGTGACGCATCCGTTTCATCCGTTGGCCGGGCAAGAGTTCGAGTTCGTCAAGCGGCGCAGGAACTGGCAGCTCGATAGGGTCTACTACTTTGACGCGGCCGGAGAGTTGGCCACGCTGCCAGCGGAGTGGACGGACGTGGTTGCTCCTGATCCGTTCGTTGTGGTCGCGGCTGGTCGGGCACCGTTTCGCACCGGGGACCTGCTGACGTTGACCGAGC
>QHCC01000086.1 GCA_003243915.1 Pseudonocardiales bacterium
CACAGCTGCACCATGCCCGGCCCGAGGGGGCCGTCGCGGTAGACCGTCGGCGGCACTATCGACCAGCCCAACGCGGTCGACACCTCGTAAGCGGCCACCTCGCGCTCGGCCAGGGTGCCGTCGGGGAAGTCCCACAACGGGCGCTCGCCGGCGACTGGCTTGTACACACAGGCTGCCGTGACCCCGTCGCAGGTCATCGCGCAGTAGAGCGTCGCGTTCGACGCATCGACCAGGCGACCTTCGACGGAAAGTTCACCGCCCCGCAGGAGAGCAAGCGCGTCGTCGAGATCGAGTTCGACCGGCGGCGTCAGCCCAGCGGGAATCATGTGCCCAGGGGGTTACTGCGGTGGTAACCGTTCTGGCGCGGACAGACGTGGCCGGTGGTTTCGAGCGGCTGCCCGCACAGGGGGCACGGTGGGCGGCCGGCGGAGATCACCTTGCGCGCCCGGTTGACGAATGCTCGGGCCCGGCGCGGCTCGATCAGCACACGCAGCGCGTCCGGCCCGTCCTCGACGTCCTCGAGCAGGGTCTCCTGTGCGATCTCGGCGTCCTCGACCGGCGCCTGGGCCTCGATCACGACCAGGCCGGCATCGCCGTCCCACGCCAGCCCCATCGCCCCGACGCGGAACTCCTCGTCGATCGGCTGCTCGAGGGCCTCGGAGTCGGACTCCGAGGCCGGCAGCGCGGTGCCGGTACGCGTGACGACGTCATCGAGCAGCTGTTCGAGCCGGTCGGCGAGCACCGCGACCTGCTGCTTTTCGAGCGACACCGAGACGACCCGCAGGCCGTCGGCGGCCTGCAGGTAGAACGTCCGCTCGCCGGGCGTGCCGACGGTCCCGGCCACGAAGCGGCGGGGACGCTCGAAGAAATGGACTTGGCGTGACATGGTGCCTTCGAGCCTATCTTCCGCCCGCCACCTCAGACCTGACCGCTGCCCGCGCCGCCGCCGATGGTCGCATCGGATGAGGCGCGTCGTCGTCGCTTTTTCGCCGGCGGGGCGAACGCGGACAGCTCGCCGCCCACGTCGTTGGCCCGCAGCACGTAGGGCCGGGTCTCGGTGTAGCGCACCACCGATACCGAGCAGGGGTCGACGACGATGCGCTGGAACTGATCGAGATGCAGGCCGAGGGCGTCGGCAAGAACGGCCTTGATGACATCGCCATGACTGCAGGCCACCCAGATCGCATCGGGGCCGAGCCGGGCGTCCCAGTCGCGGATCGCGGCCACGGCACGCGCCGACATCTCGGTGAGCGCCTCCCCAGCCGGAAAGCGTGCTGCCGACGGTTGGGTCTGCACGATCTTCCAGATCGGATCCTTGGCCAGCTCCTTGATGGCGCGCCCGGTCCAGTCCCCGTACCCGCACTCGACCAGGCGCTCGTCGAGCTCCCACGCGGGATCGCGTCCCGCGCTGCGCTGCGCCTCACGCACGAGCGCCGCGGTCTCGGTGCAGCGCTCCAGCGGACTGGTGACGACGGCCGCGAGCGGGAGCGCGGCGATGCGGGTGGCCGCCGCTGCCGCCTGGGCCTGGCCCCGCTCGTCGAGGTGCAGCCCCGGCGTGCGTCCCGCGAGCACGGGTCCGGTCATGGCAGTCAGGCCGTGACGGAGTAGCAGGAGCGTCGACATCTACTTCGTGGCGCTCAGCACGCCGGTGCTGAGCAGCACCAGCAGCAGCACACCGAGGCCGATGCGGTAGTAGACGAATACGAATGTGCTGTGGCTGGTGAGCCAGCGCATCAGCCAGGCGATCGAGGCCAGGCCCACGAAAAACGCGAAGACCAGGGCAACCCCGGTGAGCCCACCGCCAGGCCCGTGCTTGTCGTGGACGTGTTTGGCCGCCTCGTACACGCCGGACAGCACGACCGCCGGGATCGAGAGCAAGAAAGAGAACCGGGCCGCCGCTTCCCGGGTCAGGCCGCGGAAGAGCCCGGCGGAGATCGTGGTGCCCGATCTCGACGCGCCGGGGATCAGGGCCAGAGCCTGCGCCGTGCCCACGACGACCGCATCCTTGAGGTTCAGCTGCTCCTCCTGCCGGTCCCGGGTGCCGAGCTTCTCCGCCGCGCCGAGGACCACCGCGAGCCCGATGAGCGCCGACGCGATCAACCAGAGGTTGCGGGCGCCCGTCTCGATCTGCTTGCTGAACGCCAGCCCGATCACGCCGACCGGCACGGTGGCCAGGATCAGGTACCAGCCAAGCCGGTACTCCAGCGAGCTGCGCACCGACTTGTCGTACAGCCCGCGCACCCAGGCCACCGTGACATGCAGGAGTTCGCGCCAGAAGTAGATGACGATGGCCAGTGTCGTGCCGAGCTGGACCACCGCGGTGAACGGGGCACCGGGGTCGTGGGGGTGCTTGGGGTCGAAGAGGAAGTGCCAGCCGAGCAGCGCAGGCACGATGCGCAGGTGCGCAGTAGACGAGATCGGCAGGAACTCGGTGAGCCCCTGCACGATGCCCAGGACGATGGCCTGCAACAAGGTCATGCCCCGGCTCCTGATCTATCGAGGGCATCGACGGCCGTGCGCAGGGCGGCCATCCGCACGTCCATGGTGTCGCCGAGGGGCATGATCGACAGCGTGGTGACGCCGGCGTCTGCGAACTGGGCCATCCGTTCGGCAATCCGGCCCGCAGGACCGAGCAACGACGTGGCGTCGACGAACTCCGCCGGGATCGCGGCGGCCGCACCGTCGTAGTCACGTGCCAGATAGCGGTTCTGCACCTCGGCGGCCTGCTCGCCGTAGCCCATCCGCACGGCCAGGTCGTTGTAGACGTTCTGCTCGCGGCTGCCCATCCCGCCGACGTAGAGCGCGTTGTACGGACGCACCGGCTTGGCGCACTCCACCGGGTCCTCGCCGACGACCATGGGCACGGAGGCGACGACGTCGAACCCGTCCAGCGTCCTGCCGGCCTTCGACAGCCCGGCGCGCAGGTGCTCGAACTGCTCGTCCGCGAACTTCGGGGTGAAGAAGATGGCCAGCCAGCCGTCGGCGAGCTCGCCGCTCAGCTCGAGATTCTTGGGCCCGACCGAGGCAAGGTAGATCGGGACGTGCTCACGGACCGGATGCACCATCAGGTGCAGCGCCTTGCCGGGCCCGTCGGGCAGCGGTAGCCGATAGGTCTCGCCGTCGTAGCGCACCCGCTGCCGCGACAACGCCAGCTTGACGATGTCGACGTACTCCCGGGTGCGAGCCAGGGGTTTGGCGAAGCGGACCCCGTGCCAGCCTTCGGACACCTGCGGCCCGGACACGCCGAGCCCCAGCCGAAACCGCCCACCGGAGAGCGTGTCGAGCGTCGCGGCCGTCATGGCCGTCATGGCCGGCGTGCGGGCCGGGATCTGCAAGATGGCACTGCCGACGTCGATCTCGCTGGTCTGGGCAGCGACCCAGCTCAGCACCGTGACCGCGTCGGAGCCGTAGGCCTCGGCCGCCCAGACCACCGAGAATCCCAACTGGTCGGCCTCGCGCGCCAGTGCCAGATTGTCGGCATCGTTGCCCATGCCCCAGTAGCCGAGGTTCAGTCCGAGCTTCACCGCGTCACCATAGCGAGCACCGATCGGGTCGCCGCACCGACGAGCCGGTAGTTTCGCGGCGTGAAGCAGCGCACTGTGGGTCGCAGCGGTCTGAAGGTCTCCCACCTCGGCCTGGGCACGATGACCTGGGGGCAGCAGACAGATGCGGACGAGGCCGCGGCGCTCCTGGTTTCGTTCCGCGATGCCGGCGGCACGCTCGTCGACACCGCGGCGTCCTACGGCTACGGGGCGGCCGAGCAGATCCTCGGCTCCCTGCTCGCCGACGTCGTGCCGCGTTCGGAGTTGGTCATCGCCACCAAGGCGGGTATCACCCGCACCGCGGACGAACGAATCGTCGATGCCTCGCGGGGGGCGCTGCTGCGCCGCCTGGACGAATCGTTGGAGTCACTGGGCACTGACTACATCGACCTCTGGTATGTGCACTACATCGACGACACGGTGCCTTTCGACGAGACGCTCGGCGCGCTGGACGCCGCCGTCGCTGCAGGCAAGGTGCGCTACGTCGGGGTCAGCAACTACTGCGGCTGGCGGGTCGGGCGCGCGGCGTCGTGGCAGCGTGCCCTGCCAGGCCGCGCGGCCATCGTGGCGAATCAGGTGCGCTACTCGCTGCTCGATCGCGGCGTCGAGCGTGAGGTCGTCCCGGCATGTCGGGCGCTCGGTGTCGGAGTGCTGCCGTACTCGCCGCTGGGCGGCGGCGTTCTCACGGGCAAGTACCGGGCGGGCGTGCCGACCGACTCGAGGGCAGCGCTCGGCGGGGACAACCTGGCCCCGATGCAGCAGGCCGGGACCGTGGGCATCGTGGAGGCCGTAGCCACCGCCGCCGAAGGGCTCGCCACCTCGCCGGTCGCGGTGGCGCTGTCCTGGCTGCGGGACCGGCCAGGCGTCACGGCCCCGATCCTGGGTGCCCGCACCCTCGGCCAACTCACGGCGGCCCTGGCCTGTGAGACGTTGGACCTGCCCGAGGAGATCCGGCTGGCCCTCGACGACGTGTCCGCGCCGCCGCTCGGCTACCCCGAGGACGTCAGCTGATACCGACCGACGGTTGCGGCGCGCCGACCGAGCGACGCGTACGCAGCGAGCAATGAGTTCCGACCCAGTCTTCGCCGCATTCTGTGCCGCAGGGCTGTGGCCCGGTTTGGGCCGGACCCTTGCCGGTGCCCTCGCGGACGCGGGTATTCAGAACCCCGAGGATGTCACCGCGAGCAACCTGGCCGCATTGCCCAAGGTGGGCCCGACCCGTGCCGGCCGGCTGCTGTCGTCCTTCATCGCGGCCGGCCCGGCCTACGAGGTCGCGCAGCTGCTGGTCCCGGCCGACGTCGACGCCCGGGTCGCCGGCCGGGTGCTCGAGGCGTTAGGGCCGCCCGCGCCGCGCCTGCTGCGTGATGACCCGTGGCTGTTGCTCGCGATCTACGGTGTCACCCCTGCTGAGGCCGACCGGGTCGCCCGGCTGGCCCTCCCCGGAGTCCGCCGTGACGATCCCCGCCGCGGCCGGGCGCTGGTCGGCTACGTCCTCACCCGCATCGCCCGGGACGGGCACACCGTCGCGCTGCACGACGACGTGCTGCACGCGGTCTCCGAGTTCGGGGTCGGTGATGCGCAGGCCGCGATAGCCGCGGCGGTGGAGTCGGCCGCCGTCGTCGAGGTAGCCGACGGCGAGCTGCTCGGCCTGGCGCGTTTCGCCGAGGCCGAGGACGGCATCGGGCAGGGCCTGGCCCGCCTGGTCGCCACCGCCGAGCCGATCAGGGCCGACCCGAAACGCAGTGCCGCCGGTCCGCTCGACGACACTCAGCGCGCGGCGGTGTCCGCGGCGTTGCGCAGCGGGGTCAGCGTGCTCACCGGCGGCCCGGGCACCGGCAAGAGCCGCACCGTGTCGGCGATCGTCTCGCTGGCCGAGCATGCGGGGCGCAGAGTTGCCCTCGCCGCCCCCACCGGGCGGGCGGCCAAGCGGCTGGAGGAGCTGTGTGACGCCCCCGCATCGACGATCCACCGGCTGCTCGGCGCGCAGGCGCGCCAGTCCGGCGAGAACGTCACCTTCGACGCCGGCTTCGCCCGGGGGGCGGACTGGCCTCTGGACGAGGACGTCGTGGTCGTCGACGAGGCCTCGATGCTCGATGTCGAACTGGCCGACGCGCTGCTGTCCGCGTGCTCGGACGGCACGCATCTCGTCCTCGTCGGTGACGCCGCCCAGCTACCGTCGATCGGTGCCGGCCGGGTGCTGGGTGACCTGATCGACTCCGGCACCGTCCCGGTCACCGAGCTGAGCACGCTGTACCGCCAGGCGGTCGGCGGATCGATTGCGCGGCTGGCCACGGCGGTGCGAGGCGGCGAGCTGCCACCGGTGGACGACCCCACCCGCGAGGTGGTCGTCGTCGCCGCGCGCGGCTCGGCGCAGGCCGCGCACCGGGTCGTCCAGCTGGTCACCGACTCCATACCGCGCGCGCTCGGCATCCCGGCCGACCAGGTGCAGGTCGTGACACCCGTACACCGCGGCGCGGCGGGCACCCTGGCGCTGAACGTCGCCCTCAAGGCCAAGCTCAACCCGGGCACGGGACTGCGCCGCTTCGACGAGGGTGATCGCGTGGTCGCCACGGCCAACCATCTCGAGGCCGAGCCGTTCGGCTACGCCAACGGCGAGGTCGGCATCGTGGCCGAAGTCGAGCGCGACGGCACGGTGACCGTCGAGTTCGCGTCCGGCCCTGCCGAGGTGAAGGGCAAGGCACTCGCCGACCTGATGCACGGCTGGGCGATCACCGTGCACCGGGCGCAGGGTTCGGAGTTTCCCGCCGTCGTCGTGGTCGTGCCCGCGGAGGCGGGCGGCATGCTGTCGCGACCTCTCGTGTACACCGCGATGACGCGGGCGCAGCGGCATCTGTCGATCGTGCACGCCGCGGGCCCGGCACTCGCTCGTGCGGTGCGCCAGATCGGCACACTGCCGCGACGGACGAGACTGCAGGCGATGCTCGCCGACTACATCAGCGAGCGGTGACCGGCGACTCTGCGCGCAGCTGGCGCGATTGGCCGCGGCGGGACCTGCCTGCGGCGCGTTCCTTCTTCAGCTCGGCGAAGTGTTCGAGGAAGTCGACCTGGATCGTGTGCCGCTTGGACGCCACGTAGCGCTTGCGCACCGCGCGGTGATAGCCGGCGATCTCCCGGCTCATCTGCGCTTCGGACGGCAGCGTCGCGGTGCCGTCGAGCAGGTCGGCTACCCACGCCGACTGCGCCTCGGCCAGCGGCATGATCGCGCCGAGCGGCTGCACCAGCCCGACGAAGTACAGGCCGGGCTGCTCCGGTGCGACCACGCGGTGGAACAGCGAGATCTCGTTGTC
>QHCC01000087.1 GCA_003243915.1 Pseudonocardiales bacterium
AACCAGATCAACAACGTGCTGGCGTTCCCCGGCGTGTTCCGCGGTCTGCTGGACGCCCGCGCCCGCGAGGTGAGCACCCCGATGCTGCTCAGCGCGGCTGCTGCACTTGCGGCCTGCGTCTCCGACGACGCGCTCAACGCGACCTACATCGTCCCAAGCGTGTTCGATCCTGCGGTGGCCGGCGCCGTGGCCGCGGCCGTGCGCGAGGCCGCAGTGGGCGGCGCGTCGAGCGAGCACGGACCGGAGTAACCGGATCGAGACCTGCTGCCGAGAACCGGCCGGGCGCCCTGCCGCGTCGGATAGGCAGGGCTGTCGAGCGGGAGGTCACGATGAAACGAGTCACTCTGACGGCGGGCGCCGCCGCGTTGGCCGGCGTGGTGCTGCTGACCGGATGCTCGCATTCCGGCACTGCGCGATCCGGCGGTGCAGGCGTCGATTTCGGCACGTTGCCGGCGCCGGCGAACCGGGCCGCCGCCGCCACCGCTGTGCCCGGACAGCCGGCAGCGCCCGGCGCCGGCGGAGCGAACGGCTCGGCCAAGTCCGGCGCGGGCGTCAAGGTTCCGCTGAGCACGGCCGCGTTGATCCGCACCGCCGATCTCGCCGTCGAGGTCGCTCACGGATCCGACGTGCCGGCCCAGGCCGACCGCGCCGAGCAGATCGTCATCGGCGACGGCGGTCTGGTGTTCGCGGACGAGCGCACCGCCGGGACCGTCCCCGCCGCGGCGCTGACCCTCAAGGTGCCCGGGCCGTCTCTGGTGAGCGTTCTGGACAAGCTGTCCACGCTCGGCAAGGAGAAGTCGCGGCGCTCCAGCACGCAAGACGTGACGACGCAGGTCGCCGACGTCAGCTCGCGGGTGCGCAGCGCGCAGGCCAGCATCGACCGGCTGCGCCTGCTGTTCGGACAGGCCACCAAGGTGGGCGACGTCATCGCGCTGGAGAGCGAACTGGCTCAGCGCGAGGCCGACCTGGAGTCGCTGCAGGCGCAGCAGCGCACGCTGGCGGGGCAGACCGAGATGGCCACCGTGACGCTGAACCTGAGCGCCGCGGCGGCCACGGCCGGCACGCCCAAGCATCACGCGAAGAGCGGCTTCCTCGGCGGCCTGGACCGCGGCTGGCGGGCGTTCACGTCCGCAGCGGGCGCGCTGGCCACCGGCATCGGCGCGGTCCTGCCGTTCCTGGTTCTCGCCCTGTTGATCGCCGGCGGAGTTGCCGTGCTGCGCCGCCGAACGCGCAGCGCGAGGCCGCCGGTCATCGCCCCGCCCGACCCCGCCTGATGTGCCTCTGGACGCGGATGTGGACGGCGCGGTCAGCTTGGGATGGACGCGGCCAACTCGCCGGCGGCGGCGAGGAAGCGGTCGTTCTCATCGGCGGAACTGATCGTGACTCGCGCGCCGGCGCCGGCGAACGCCCGCACGATCACCTTGCGCTGCTCGCAGGCGGCACCCCATGCGCTCGTCTTCTCACCCAACGGGACCCAGACGAAGTTGGCCTGGCTCGGCGGGACGACATAGCCCATCGCGACGAGCTGCGCGCACACCCGCTCCCGCTCCGCGACGATCTCACCGACCCGCACCAGCAGCTGCGCCTCGGCCTGCGGCTCGAGGCTCGCCAACGCGGCCTGCTGCGCCACCGACGTCACGGCGAAGGGCACCTGGGTCTGCCGCAACGCAGTGGTGATCGCCGCGTCGCCCGCGATGGCGTAGCCCACCCGCAGGCCGGCCAGACCGTAAGCCTTGGAGAACGTACGCAGCACGACCACGTTGGGGAACTCGTCGAGCAGGCTCAGCCCGTCCGGCACATCAGGGTCGGTGACGAACTCGCGGTAGGCCTCGTCGAGGGCAACCAGCACGTCGGACGGGACGCCGCGCAGGAAGGCGACCAGCTCGGCGCGACGCACGGCGGTGCCCGTCGGGTTGTTCGGGTTGCACACGAAGATCAGCCTGGTCTTGCCGGTGACGTGCGCCGCCATCTCTTCCAGGTCGTGGACGTAGCCGCGCAGCGGCACCCGCACCGAGGACCCGCCGCACACCGCGGTCAGGATCGGATACGCCTCGAACGAGCGCCACGCGTAGAGCACCTCCTCGTCGGCGTCGACCGCTGCCTGCGCGAGCTGGGTGCACAGCGACACCGAGCCGCAGCCCACGGCCACCTGCTCGGCGGCCACGCCGTACTTCGCGGCCAGGGCGGCGGTGAGCGCCGTCGCCGCGTTGTCCGGGTAGCGGTTGACCTCGGCCGCCGCCGCGGCAATACGTGCGACGACGTGCGGCAGCGGCGGGTAGGGGGTCTCGTTGCTGGCCAGCTTGATCGCCCCCGCGACCGTCCTGCCGGGAAGGTATGCGGGCAGGGTCGCGAGTGCGGCACGCAGTCGTACGGTCACGTCGTCGGATCTCCTCTGTCTTCTCGCGGACGGTAGCGCTCCACGCGCGCCTTGCGGCCCTTGATCAACGTCGCCTGCAGGGCCGCGATGACCTCGTCGGCCGCCGCATCCGGGATCTCCACGATCGAGAACTTGTGAGTGATCTCGATGGCCCCGATCTGGCGGCCGGACAGGCTGGACTCGTTCGCGATCGCGCCCACCAGATCCTGGGGGCGGACCTTGGCGGCGTGCCCCAGACCCACGAACAGCCTCGTCGTCGGCCCGCTGTCGGCCAACCGACCCCTGGGGGACTGGGTGGGCTTGTCCCGGCCACGCGCAGGCGCCCGGGACGTGTCGCGCGGCGCGTCCCGCGGCGCGACGACGTCGGGGATCTCGTCCTCGGCCTCGACGGAACCGCCGGCCTCGTGTGCCAGCTTCACCGCGGCCAGGGCGACCTGCATCAGGTCGAAGTCGTCTGTGAGCGTGTCGACCACGACCCGGTACCGCTCGTAGTCCTCCTCGAGCAGCGTCTCGTGCAGCGCGGCCCGGGTGAGCTCGAGGCGGCGCGAGCGCAGGTCGGCGACCGTCGGCAACGTCTCGACGCCGATGCTCTGCTTGGTGCTGCGCTCGATCGTCTTGAGCAGCCGGTGCTGGCGCGGTTCGACCAGGGTGATTGCCACGCCCTCGCGCCCGGCCCGCCCGACCCGGCCGATGCGGTGCACGTAGGCGTCCGGCGCGGAGGGCACGTCGTAGTTGACGACGTGGGTGAGCTGGTCGATGTCCAGCCCGCGGGCGGCGACGTCGGTGGCCACCAGCAGCTCCGCCGCGCCGCTGCGAACCCGCTGCATGACGCGGTCGCGCTGGTCCTGTGTCATGCCCCCGTGCAGCGCTTCGGCTCGGTAGCCCCGCGCAGTCATCGTCTCGCTCAGCGCGTCGACCTCCTCGCGAGTGCGGCAGAACACCAGCGCCGCGGTGGGCGACTCGACGTCGAGCAGCCGGCCGAGCGCCGAGGCCTTGTGGGCGCGCGGCACGAGGTAGGCCACCTGGCGCACCAGCGACGCCTGCGCCGAGGTGCTCTCACGTCGGATGTGCACCCGCACCGGATCGGTGAGGTAGCGCTTCACCAGGCCGTTGATGCGCGACGGCATGGTCGCCGAGAAGAGCACGGTCTGGCGCTGCTCGGGCACGGCCTGCAGGATCGCCTCGATGTCTTCTGCGAAGCCCATGTCGAGCATCTCGTCGGCCTCGTCCAGGACGACGACCTGTAGCTCACTCATGTTCAGGGTGCGGCGGCTGAGGTGGTCGATGGCGCGCCCGGGCGTGGCCACGACGACGTCGACGCCGGCCTCCAGCGCCCGGATCTGGCGCAGGATCGGCTGCCCGCCGTAGATCGGCAGCACCCGTGCGCCGAGTTCGCGGCCGTAGCGGTGGATCGCCGCGGACACCTGGATGGCGAGCTCACGCGTCGGGACGAGCACCAGTGCGTGCGGGTGGCGCGTGCCGGGCGCCAGGCACTGCAGCAGGGGCAATGCGAACGCCGCCGTCTTGCCGGTGCCCGTCGCCGCCTGCCCCAACAGATCACGCCCGGCGAGCAGCGGCGGGATGCTCTCGCGCTGGATCGGCGTCGGCTCCTCGTAGCCCAGGGCATCCAGCGCCCGCTGCAACTCCGGGCGCAGCGCCAGGTCGGCGAAGGTGCCCGGCTCTGGGGGTGCCGTCGCGGTGTCCGGTGCTGCGGTGCTCACGCCATCCAGCCTCCCACCCCCGCTTTGCACCTTTCAGCGCCCCCAGGGAGCGTGATTTGGGGCGCCGAAAGGTGGAAAGCGGGGAGAAACGGTGGGTCAGAGGTTGCCGCGCAGGTCCTGCTCACGCTCGATGGCCTCGAACAGCGCCTTGAAGTTGCCCTTGCCGAAGCCCAGCGAGCCGTGTCTTTCGATGAGTTCGAAGAAGACGGTCGGCCGGTCGACCACCGGCTTGGTGAAGATCTGCAGCAGATAGCCGTCCTCGTCACGGTCGACGAGGATGTTGCGTGCCTTGAGCTGCTCGATCGGCACCCGCACGTGCCCGATCCGCTCGCGCAACTCGGGGTCGTCGTAGTACGCGTCCGGGGTGTCGAGGAATTCGACGCCGCGGGCTCGCATCTCGTCGGTGCTGCGCAGGATGTCGTTGGTGGCCAGCGCGATGTGCTGGCAGCCGGGGCCGGCGTAGAACTCGAGGTACTCGTCGATCTGGCTCTTGCGCTTGCCCGGCGAGGGCTCGTTGAGCGGGAACTTGACCCGGTGGTTGCCGTTGGCGACGACCTTGGACATCAGCGCGGAGTACTCGGTGGNNCGATGTCGTCGCCGACGAACTCCGCCATGTTCACGAAGCCCATGACCCGGTTGTAGAAGTCGACCCAGTCGTCCATGCGGCCGAGCTCGACGTTGCCGACACAGTGGTCGACGGCCTGGAACAGCCGCTTGTCCGGCGGCGTCATCGTCGAGACGCGCTCGATGAAACCGGGCAGGTAGACACCGTCGTAACGCGAGCGGTCGACGAGGGTGTGGCGCGTCGTGCCGTAGGCCGCGATAGCCGCCAGCCGGACGGTGCCGTGCTCGTCGCTGACGTCGTGCGGCTCGGCCAGGATCCTGGCGTCCTGCTCCCTGGCGTGTGCGATGCACTTGTCGACGTCAGGCACCTCGAGGGCGAGGTCGACGACGCCGTCGCCGTGGGCCCGGTGGTGATCGGCGAACGGACTGTCCGCGGCAACCGCTCCGATGATCACGAACCGGGCCGAGCCGGACTTGAGCACGAATGCCTTGTGGTCGCGGTTGCCGGTCTCGGGACCGGAGTAACCGACGAGCGTCATCCCAAACGCGTGCTGGTAGAACTGCGCGCTCTGGGTGGCGTTGCCGGACACGAAGACCACCGCGTCCATGGCCGTGACGGGGAACGGATCCTTCGCCTCGTCGTAGTCGACCAGGCCGACGAGCTGTTTGAGCCGGTCGATGGTGAGGTCTGCCGCGCGCTCTTCGGGGGTCAATCCAACCGAGGTCATGCGGCCAGCCTATGCAACTCGCCTCAGCTGCGGACGGCGCTGAGGGTCGCAGCGGCCGCGAGGACCGCGAACAGCACTCCGGCCACCCGGTGCACGGTTCGCACCGGCACCCGCCGCACGATCACCCGCCCGGCGACCACCGCGACCGCGGCCACCGCCGTGAGCGCGAGCCACGCCCCCAGGACGACGGCGACCGGGCGGCCCAGCCGGGCGGCCAGTGCGGCCGTCGCCAGCTGGGACGCGTCGCCCCACTCGGCCGCGAAGATCACGCCGAACGAGGTCAGCACCACCCGCCGCATCGGCGCGGCCTCGCGCGCCGCGTGCTCCTCGACGTCGACGTGCTCGGGCTCGCTGAACCCCTCGCGCAGCAACAGCGCCGCGCCCGAGGCGAAGAGCAACGCCACCGCCACCTCGAGCGCCCAGCGCGGCAGCAGGTGCAGCAGTCCGCCGGCGCTCACGGCGATGACGCACTGCACCGCGAACGCGACCGAGACCCCGACCAGCACGGGCCGCGGGCGGTAACGCGTCGAGAGCACCAGCGATGCGACGAGGGTCTTGTCGGGCAGTTCGACGAGCAGGACCACGACGAAGGCGATCGCGGCGGCGCTCAGGGATGGCGGCACCCGCCGATCTTGCCCTGTGACGCGCCCGCGGCCGTGGCGCGGCGCTCACCGATCCCACCGTGTCCTGCCGGGGGAACCGGGAGCGCGCCCCTAACCTGGTGGCGATGAGCACCTACGTTGCCGTCTTCGCGATGGCGCTGGGCTACGTCGCGCTCGTCGCGGCGTACTGCGCGCTGCGCACCCTGGCCAGGCTGCGCCGCGCGACGGCAGTGCTCGCGCGCGGCAGCCGAAGCCCAGGTGGCAGGGAGTCGCTGATCGAGGCGACCGAGCGCCACGCCGCGCAGACCGCGATCCTGGCCGAGCAGATGACCGAGCTGCGCAGCTACGTCGACGCGACCTGCGCGCGGACGGTCGCGGCAGTTCAGGACGACCGTGCCGAGGTGTCCGCCGCGCTGCGCAACGTCGCCCTGGTCCGGTACGACGCATTCGCCGACATCTCCGGGCGGATGTCGTTCTCGCTGGCGCTGCTCGACGAGCGCGGCGACGGCGTGACGATCAGCGCCATCGCCGGAGGCACTGACACCCGGGTGTACGCCAAGGGGGTCGCGGCCGGAAAGGGCGAGCACGAACTCTCGCCGGAGGAGCGGCAGGCGGTCGCGGCGGCGTTGCACAAACAACGCCCCGGCCTGCTCAAGCGCAAGGCAAGCTGATGCGTCGGTCGAACGGTGCGCTTCGCGTCGAGTGGTACGGGATAGCGCGCCACTGCGCCAGTAGCGCGCCAGCCGACGAGGGGATGCGGGGGGCCCGCCGGTGAACAGGCTGGCCTTTCTCGGACCCGAAGGCACCTTCGCGTATGCCGCGCTGCGGGCCCTGCCCGCCGCGCGCGGCGCGACCCTGCTGCCGAGCGCCAACGTGACGCTCGCCATCGACGCGGTCCGCGCGGGCGAGGCCGACGGTGCGCTCGTCCCGCTGGAGAACTCCGTCGAAGGTGCCGTGCCGGCCACGCTCGACGAGCTGGCCAATGGCGAGCCCCTGATCATCGCCGAGGAGACCTACCTCCAGGTCGCATTCGAGCTGATGGCGCGACCGGGCACCACACCGGCCGACGTCCGCACGGTCGCGACCCACCCGCACGCCGAGGCACAGGTGCGCCGCTGGCTGCTGCGCAATCTGCCCACGACGCAGGTCACCCTGGTCGCCTCGACGGCCGCGGCCGCCCAGTCGGTCGCATCGGGTGACTACGACGCCGCCGTCGGCGCCGCCGTCGCCGGTGAGCTGTACGGGCTGGGCGTCATCGCACACGACATCGCCGACAATGCGGGCGCGGTGACCCGATTCGTGCTGCTCACCCGCCCGGCCCCGCCCGCCCCACCGACCGGCAACGACCGCACCACGCTGGTGGCCTACCTACGTGAGGACCACTCCGGCGCCCTACTGGAGATCCTCACCGAGTTCGCGACCCGCGCCGTCAACCTCACCCGGATCGAGTCCCGTCCGACCAAAGCCGGGATGGGGCAGTACTGCTTCTCCGTCGACTGCGAGGGCCACATCGCCGACGAGCGGGTCGGCGACGCGATCGCCGCGCTGCACCGCATCTGCGGCGACGTGCGCTACCTGGGCTCCTCCCCCCGCCGCGACGGAGTGCAGGGCGACGTGGTGCGGGGCCGGACGGACCCCGACTTCGCCGGAGCGCGGGAGTGGCTGCGCCGGGTCCGCGAAACTGGCCAGAGCTGACCAATACTTCACCACGGTGTGTTGCGCCCCTTCGGGCTAGCATCAGGGCTCAGAGCGGTCGCCCTGTCTTGCTAGATTCTGGCCGATTCTGGCCGATTCTGGCCGATTCTGGCCGATTCTGGCCGATTCTGGCCGATCCTGGCCGATCCTGGGACCACAGAGGAGTTGAGCTGGTGACGTCCTCCGGAGAGGCCTTCGGCACCGATGCGTGGGTCCGCTCGCAGACAGACCGGTTCCAGCAGGTCCGCGAGCAGGCGGAGCAGGTCCGCGCCCAGCTGGCGCAGAACACCGTCACCGTCAGCGACGGACAGGGCACGGTAACGCTCACCGTCGGCTCCGGCGGCGTCATGCAGTCCATCATATTCGGGCCACGGACCAAGCAGCTGGCTGCCGAAGCACTGTCAGTGGCGGTCATGCGGGCGTACGGGCAGGCGTGCCGTCAGGCCGCGGAGCAGGGCCAGCAGATCCTCGGCAAGTTGGTCGGCCCCGACTCGCCTACGCTGCAGCTGATGCGTGACGCGGTCCCCGCGGACCACGCAGACCCCGAGGCCGACCCAGACCCGGACCCGGACCCGGACCCGGACAGAGCACTAGGCGGCGGTACCCGATGACCCAGTTCACCGTCGACGTCACGCAGCTACGCCAACACGCTTCCGACGTCCGGCGCGTCGCGGCCAGCGTGGGCCAGGCGGGTGACGCCGCGAACCAGGTGGGCATCGGCGGTCTGGACATCTACGGCGTGCTGTGTTCCGGGCTGATCGTGCCGTCCCTGCATGCGTTCTTCGGTGACGCAGTCGACCTCGTGAATAAGACGGCTGGCCTCGCCGATGCCTACGCCGACGGCCTGAAGGCCAACAGCGACGTCTACGAGGAAGTCGACAACCACACCAGGGACACCCTCAACACCCTCAAATCCGACACCTTCTAGGCGGTCCCGTGTCCTCGAACCCTCTCGTTGCCGACGCCAAAGGACCGGCGCCGTTCGGCGGCGCCGGGCTGGCCAGTGACATCGCGAACCTCACCAGCGACCACGACCCGTGGGATTACTCGATCGACGGAGTCTGCACCGGCCTGGATGCCATCGGCATGGCCTTCGATCCGTTCGGTGCCATTGCGAGCGCCGGTGTCGGCTGGTTGCTGCAGCACGTCGATTTCCTGCGCGAACCGCTGGACAAGCTCACCGGCGACGCTTCCGCGATCACCGCGGTGTCCCTGACGTGGTCGAACATCGCCAAGCGCCTGGACCAGGACGCCACGGACTACGTGTCCGCGGTGAAGAACACCGAACACTGGTCCGGCCAGGCCGCCGATGACTACCGCAATGCCGCGGAGGACCTGCGGGCCGTGCTCGAGGCCACCGCCAACCATTCGCTGCACGCCTCGGAGGGCATCATGGCCGCGGGCATTCTGGTGGCCACCGAGCGCGGAATCATCTACGGCATGATCTCCGATTTCGTCGGACGGGTCGTCGTGGAGGCGATGGTCGCGCTCGCCTCGTCGTGGTTCACCTTCGGCGCATCGCTCGCCGCCTTCGTCGCGGCCGTTGACATCGACGCGGCGATCCAGGCCGAAACCACCGCACTGCACATCGGCAAGCTCATGAAGGCGCTCGGCAAGTTCGGTCAGAAGTTCGACAAGATGGGTGCCCGGGCCCAGACGCTGGCCAAGGACCTCGACCGGGCCGGCGGCAGGATCCGCATGAAGGCGGGCGGCGCCAAGGGGCGCAAGATCATCCAGAAGAACCGGTTCGTCAAGAAGTCCACCGATCCGACGGTAACCACCCTCGCCGGCGCGGCGAAGAAGTTGAACGAGGGGCCCCTGGGCACCGTCAACCACGTCATCTCGAACCCCGCCTTCAACCAGGGCCGGGGCGCGGTAACGTCCGCCGATCGACAGCACAAGGCCCGAGAAAAGTAGGCAGGTGAGCGAGGCCGGCCGGCCGATGCAGGACCTGCAGGCGGTCCGACTGCGCCGCCCGCTGGTCAGCCGATTACTTGCCACCATTCTCCAGGGATACCTGAGCCTTGGTGCCGCGCTGTCCGTGGCCGCAGTGCTTGGGGTACTGATGAAGCCTGATCTGTCGCTCTGGCCGTACCTGATCGCCCCGGTGCTCCTGGTCGTGCTCTGGTTGCGCGGCGCGACGGCGTGGGCGCGTATTGACGAGGACGGCTTGCACTGGCGGTACTGGGCGCGTTGGGACCATCCGTGGGACACCATCGCCGCCATCACGCTGACCCGCCGCGCCGTCTACGGGCACCACGGAGCCGCGGCAGCGCCCATCATCCTGGTACGCAGCAGGGGCGGCGACGAGGACGTCATCACCCCGGCACGGGCCTGCGGGCGCCACCGCCGGGATTTCGGCAGCGCAGCGCTTGCCGCCGCCCGCGCGCACGGCGTCCGTACCGAGGTCGTCTCGGCTCGTTGGAACGAGGAGCCCAGCCGCATCGCCGAGCCGTGGGAGTAGCCCTCAGAGGTACAGGCCGGTGTTGGCGTCGTTGCGCTCTGCCGCCACCGCATGCAGGTCACGCTCGCGCAGCAGCAGGTAGTCATCGCCGGCTATCTCGACCTCGTGGCGGTCGTCGGGGCTGAAAAGCACCCGGTCACCGGGTTCCACGGCACGTACGTGGTTGCCGACCGCCAGCACCTCGCCCCAGATGAGCCGCTTGGCCACCTGCGCGGTGGCCGGAATGACGATGCCGCCCGAGGAACGCCGCTCGCCATCCTCACGCGGTTCCTTGACCAACACCCGGTCGTGCAGCATCTTGATCGGCAGCCGGTCCGTCACAGCGCCAGCGTACGGGCCGGTCGCTCTACGCGATCGGGACAATCCACCACCTGGCCGTGCAACAGGTCGGTGACGGTCCGTCCGACGACCTCCCCGCAGGAAGGCTCATATCGCTAGGCTCGGGGACCTTCACGTGCGACCACGAGCCGCACGAGGTTGCGCGGACAGGGTTGTCCGCCGGAGAAAGGACGACATGGCGTTCACAAAGAGCACAACCGGCAAGGCGCTCGCGCTCACAGCCGTGGCCCTGCTGGCAGTTTCGCTGGCCGCGTGCGGGTCGAAGAAGAAGTCTTCAGGTACCGGTGGCACTGGCAACAAGCCGATCACGATCGGAACCACCGACCCGGTGATTGCCCTCGACCCGGCCGGCTCCTACGACAACGGTTCGCTGCAACTCGAGGACAACCTGTATTCGTTCCTGATGAACGTCCCGGCCGGCAAGAAGACTCCTGAGCCCGACGCCGCCGAAAGCTGCTCGTTCACCAAGCCCACCGAATACACGTGCAAGATGAAGTCAGGTCTGAAGTTCTCCAACGGAGACCCGCTCACCGCTGCTGACGTCGCCTTCTCCTACAAGCGGATCGTCAAGATCAACGACCCCAACGGCCCCGCCTCGCTGATCGGGAACATGACCAGCGTCGCAGCGCCCGATGCCACGACCGTCGTGTTCACGCTCAAGAACGCCAACGACCAGACCTGGCCCTTCGTGCTCGGCACGTCGGCCGGCCCGATCGTCGACAGCAAGATTTTCCCACCGGACAAACTGCTGACCGACGACAAGGTCATCGGCTCCGGTCCGTTCGCGCTCGCCAGCTACAACAAGAACCAGCTCGTCCAGCTCAAGGCCAACTCGAACTACGTGGGCGCCAACAAGGCCAAGACGAGCAATATCACGCTGAAGTACTACACCGAGGCGTCGAACATGAAGCTCGACATCCAGCAGGGCGCCATCGACATCGCCTTGAACAAACTCTCCCCGACTGACATCGACAGCCTGAAGTCCGCCAGTGGCGTCAAGGTGCTGAGTGGCTCCGGCGGCGAACTGCGCTACATAGTCTTCGACTTCAAGACGATGCCCGGCGGCAACGACGGCCAGAAGTTGGCGATTCGCAAGGCAATGGCCTACTCGGTCGACCGGCAGGCAATTGCCGACAAGGTGTTCAAGGGCACCTACCAGCCCGCGTACTCGATGGTGCCCCAGGGCATCGCCGACGCCACCGAGCCGTTCAAGGACACCTACGGCACGGCACCGGACAAAGCGAAGGCCGCGGCTGCACTGCAGGCAGCGGGCGTCAAGACGCCGGTGACCTTGAACCTGCAGTACACGCTCGGCCACTACGGCCCGGTGTCCGACCAGGAGTACAACGAGCTCAAGCGGCAGTTCGAGGCGAGCGGCCTGTTCAAGGTCAGCATCCAGTCGACGGAGTACACGACCTACTCCAAGGAGCGGGTCAAGGACACCTACCCGATCTTCCAGCTCGGCTGGTTCCCGGACTTCGTCGACGCGGACAACTACCTGCTCAACTTCCTGAGCGAGCAGAACTTCGTCCACGTCCATTACTGCGACCCCGGTGCGAAGAACCGACCGTGCGACAAGGACGGCGTCCTGCCGCTCCTGACTACCGAAGAGACCAAGCCCGGCGCCGATCGGACGACTGCGTTGCAGAAGCTGCAGTCGGTCCTGGCCACCGGCGAAATGCCGTACCTGCCGCTGTTGTCCGGCAAGCAGGTCGCGGTCGTGCGGTCGAACGTCAACGGCGTCCAGGAGACTCTGGACCCGACCTACCAGTTCCGGTTCTGGCTGTTCAGCAAGAGCTGACCCGCCGCACCTGAGTCCGGTTGACGCCGGGCCGCACACCGCGTGAAGTGGTGCGCAGGCCCGGCGTCCTCGGAACAGACTGGAAGGTCTGATGGCCACCGCTATCAAGAGCTCATCCGGGTCCCTGCGCACCTACCTGCTCACCCGCCTACTGCTGGTGATCCCCATGGTGTGGGTGCTCGTGACGATGGTGTTCTTCGTTATGCGGGTGATCGGCGACCCGATCCAGTCCGCGTTTGGAGGCCGGCTGCCTCCCGACCAGATCGCGATCCGGCGGCACAACGCGGGACTGGACAAGCCGCTGCTGTCGCAGTACTGGCACTACCTGGTGGGCGTCCTTCACGGTGACTTCGGCAAGGCGCTCACCGACAACCAACGGATCAGTCACCAGCTGATCGTCAAAGGTGCGGCCACGCTGGAGCTGACGTTCTGGTCGTTTCTGATCGCGCTCGCTCTGGGCATCCCGCTGGGCCGGTTCGCGGCCCGCTACCGCGACCGGCTTCCCGATGTGGGGCTGCGGCTTTTCGCCGTGCTCGCCTACGCCACGCCGGTGTTCTTCCTCGGCCTGTTGTTCAAGCTGCTCTTCGCCATCAAGCTGGGCTGGTTCTTCTCATCCGGGCGCGCCAGCCCGGACATCGAACTGGGCATCACCGGCAGCAACGTGCCGCATGACACGCACATCTACATCCTCAACGCGCTGGTGTACGGCGACTCGGGCGACATCGTCGACGTGCTGCGGCACACCGTGCTGCCTGCGGTGACGCTTGGCCTGCTTGTCGGCGGGGTGTTCATCCGGCTGGTACGGGTGAACCTGCTGCAGACGATGCGCTCTGACTACGTCGAGGCGGCGCGCGCTCGCGGCGTCCCTGAGCGCCAGGTGATCCGCAAGCACGCGTTTCGCAACGCGCTCATCCCGGTGGTCACCGTGATGGGACTACAGGTGGCCGCGTTGCTGGCCGGGGCGGTGCTCACGGAGGAGACGTTCGAGTGGCAGGGCATCGGTTACACGCTCGCCCACTACCTGCTGGCGCGTGATTTCATCGCGGTGCAGGGCATCGTCACCGCGATCGCGGTCATCGTCGCGATCGTCAGCTTTCTGATCGACGTGATCACCGCTGTTGTCGACCCCCGTGTGAGGTACTGATGACCGCGTCCCTGCCTGAGCTCGAACTGACCGAGGTCGAGATCGCGGGTCGGCGCAGCCGGATCCCGGGCCTGAACGCGATGCGCGCCACGTCCGGATTCCAGCGGGGCATGCTGCTCGCCGGCGCGATCATCGTCGGCTTGTTCGTCATCATCGCGGTCTTCGCACCGCTGATCGCGCCGTACGGCTTCAACGACGCCTCGTCAGGCGGCGTCGACTTCAAGACGCTGCAAGCGCCGTCGGCGAAGCACTGGTTCGGTACCACCGTCGGCGGTGAGGACGTCCTCTCGCAGGTGGTCTACGGGGCGCAGACCGCCCTCGAAGTGATCGTCCTGGCCGTCGCTTTGTCCATCGTGGTGGGCGTGCCGCTGGGGCTCATCTCGGGCTACTTCGGTGGCCGGCTGGACCGCGTGCTCGTGCTGGTCGCAGACGCGCTGTTCTCGTTCCCGTCGCTGCTGCTGGCGATCGTCATCGACATCTCCGTGTCGAACGGATCGAGCAGCAAGTCGGGCGGCATTCTCGCCGCGGCGGTGGCGATAACCGTGGTCTACGTGCCGCAATACTTCCGAGTCGTCCGAAACGCGACGGTGGCCGCGCGGGAGGAGCCCTACGTCGAGGCGGCTCGCGCGTTGGGCGCGTCGCCGTTCGCGATCATGACTCGCTACGTCTTCGGCAATGTCGTGCAGACCGTGCCGGTGATCGCGACGCTCAATGCGGGCGACGCCATCCTCACGCTGGCCGGTCTCGGCTTTCTGGGCTTCGGCATCGAGCCCTCGTCCGGCGCCGAGTGGGGCTACGAGTTGAACAAGGCGATCTCGGACACCGCGGCCGGGATCTGGTGGACGGGGACGTTCCCGGGGCTGGCCATCGTGCTGATGGTGGTCGGCGTGACGCTGGTGGGTGAGAGCCTGAACGACGTGCTCAACCCGCTGCTGCGCACTGCCAAGCTCACCCAGGTCGTGCTGCCCGAGCGCACCGGCGTCTCGATGGGCAAGAGCAAGTGACCGCGCCCGTTCTCGACGTGCATGACCTGCGGGTCTGGTACGCCGGACCCAACGGCCCGGTACAGGCGGTCGACGGGGTGACCTTCGCACTACGTCCTGGTGAGGTGCTCGG
>QHCC01000088.1 GCA_003243915.1 Pseudonocardiales bacterium
GGGAACGCCCGACGCATCACCGCTGCTGGCATCCCTGACGTCGCCGCCCGCCAGCTTGCGATCTCGATCATCTGCTTGCTCGAGGGCGCCTTCATCCTCAGTCGCGCCACCCGCACGACCGAACCACTCCAAGCCGCAGGCCGCACCGCCGAGGAGGCCGCCCGCGCGCGGCCAGCTGCGCACAGCGTTGACTCACGCACCAAAAAGACGAGCTGGGGTCCGAGACTGCCCGCAAGCCGAACGTGGGCTGGTACTGCCAGTGCGGGAGCGCCCGTTCGATCACGACTGGCGCAAGTCGTCCCGATAGACCCGTCCGAATTGAAATCCCGCACGGGGACGTCATATGGACACCCACCGGCCCCGGCATTCGGACGCGATGGGACTGTCCCCAGGCGGCGCCTCCAGGACTCACGGCGTGGAGGACATGCAGGTATGAGCACGTGTGCTCAGTAGCTCTTGCTTCGACGGGCGAATGCGGAAGAGTCGCGCATGGCTCTCGCTCGTGAGCAGCTGCAGCAGCGATCGGCGACCGCGGACGGAGTGGCGTGACCCCGGTGGTTCGGTCCGGTGCTTGTGAGAGTTCTACGCGCCTACGATGTTGGGCGAGGATGGATACTCATGAAGCGGACCAGGCATACGGCGGAGCAGATCATCCGCAAGCTGCGCGAGGCCGATCGGTTGCTGGCCGAGGGCAAGTCGGCCGGGGAGATCACGCGGGAGTTGGGGGTCTCTGAGGCGACGTATCACCGCTGGCGCAATCAGTACGGCGGGATGAAGGCCAGCGACGCGAAGCGGTTGAAGGCGCTTGAGCGTGAGAACGGGCGGTTGAAGCGGATCGTGGCTGACCAGGCGTTGGACATCGACGGGCTCAAGGAGGTCGCCCGGGGAAACTGGTAGGCCCGGCACGCCGGCGTGCGGCGGTCGCGATGCTTTGCGACCGTCTGCACTTCAGCGAGCGTCGGGCTTGTCGGATCGCGGGGCAGCACCGTTCCACGCAGCGCCATCAGCCACAGCCCGTCGAAGATGACGGCGCGCTACGCGGGGAGCTGCGGGCGATCGCGGCGCGCAAGAAGCGCTGGGGCTATCGGCGCGCGCACGCGAACCTGCGCGCGTGCGGCTGGCAGATCAACCGCAAGCGGGTGCAGCGCCTGTGGCGCGAGGAGGGCCTGCGGGTGGCGTCCAAGACAAGCAAGCGCCGGCGCACTGGGGATCCTGAAGCTCAGTGGCTGCGCGCCGATCGGCCCAATCAGCTGTGGGCGCTGGACTACCAGTTCGACCAGACCGCTGACGGACGGATGCTGAGGTTGTTGAATATCGTCGATGAGTTCACGCGCGAGGCGCTGGTGATGCGCTGCGAGCGCAGCATCACTGCCGATCAGACTGTCACGACCCTGGAGGAGCTCGTCGCCGAGCGCGGCGCCCCGCAGAACATTCGTTGTGACAACGGCCCCGAGCTGACCGCCAACGCGCTGCGGGACTGGTGTCGCTTGACGTCGGTGACGACCAGCTACATCGAGCCCGGCGCGCCGTGGCAGAACCCGTTCGCGGAGTCCTTCAACGCCCGCGTGCGCGACGAGCTGCTCAACCTCGAGGAGTTCTCCTGCCTGCTCGAAGCGCAAACCCTCACCGAAGACTGGCGCCAGGACTTCAACCGCGAGCATCCGCACTCTGCGCTGGGCTGGAAGTCACCGGCCGCGTTCGCCGCCGCCTGGACACCCGCGGCGGCGTGACCGACGGCCACCGAGCCACCACCGGGCTTGCGCGCGTCGCGGACGGCCTACCGCCGCTCGGCCCTCCGGGCCTCCCAACGCCACGCCGTCCGCGACGGCCACTACCGTCCCTGCCGCTACTACCCACCGACTCTCACACGCAGTGGACCAACACACGGGGTCCAGCCACCGCGTGAGCGTGACCCGCCGCGTGACTGACGCGGGGCGCAATAAGCGTAGCCGTTCAGGGGGTGTCGTGGGGTTGAGCAGGGTTCCTGCGTGGTGCAGGGAATCTTGCGGGCGTGCGGCGGGAGGAGCTTGAGGCGATTGCGGTGGCGGGCGGCGAGCCGGCGCGCGAGCTTGTGATTGGGCTGCTGGAGCAGGTCGCGAAGGTTCCGGGGTTGTTGGAGCGCGTCGAGGAGCTTGAGCGGCGGGTGGATCGTGATTCGGGTAACAGCTCTCAGGCGCCGTCGTCGGATGCGCCGAAGTCGCGGGCTGAGCGCCGGCGCGAGGCGCGCGGCGCCTATGAGCGTTCGATGCGCAAGTCCGGTGGTCAGCCTGGTCATGAGGGCAAGGCGCGCGAGATGGTCGCGCCGGAGCGCGTGGATGCGCGCCGCGAGCATCTGCCCGGTCGCTGCGGCTGCGGGCACGCGTTCACCGGCATCGAGCAGCGTATCGGCGATCCGGTGGTCCATCAGCAGTACGAGCTGCCGGTCATCCGCCCGCTGGTGTTTGAGCACTCCCGGGTGCGGCTGGGCTGCCCGGGCTGCGGACGCGCGGTGCTGGCCGAGCTGCCGGGAGCCGCTCTGGCGGGGTTCGGGCCACGCCTGGACGCGCATATCGCGATGCTCGCGGGTGTCTGTCGGCTCTCGCGTTGCGATGTTCGCCGGGTCGTCGTTGAGGTCTTCGGGGTGCCCGCGAGCACCGGCGCGATCGACAGCGCGATCATGCGGATGAGCGCGATCCTGGCCGACCCCTGGAGCGAGCTGCGTCACGCGATCAGGCAGGCCGAGGTCGTCCATGCCGACGAGACGACGTGGCGCCTTGCCGGCGCGCAGCAGTGGCTGTGGGTCGCCGCGTCGGCGCTGCTCGCGTGCTACCGGATCGACGCGTCGCGCAGCCAGGAGGCCGCCAAGGCGCTGCTCGGGGAGGACTTCGGCGGCTTTGTCGTCAGCGACCGCTACGCCGGCTATCACTTCCTCGACGTCCTCCAGCAACAACTGTGCTGGTGTCACGTCATCCGCCAGCTCGTCGAGGTCTCCCAGTGCAACGGCATCGCGGCCCGCCGCGGCAAGCAGCTTGTCAAGCTCGCCAGGCAGGTCATCAGCGCGCACCGCAGCTACCTCGGCGATGGCCATGACCCCGAGTGGCTGGCAGCTCAGCTCGCGCCGCTGCGCGCGCAGATCCGAGGGCTGCTTGAGCAGTGCGCCGTCGGACATCACGCGCGGACTGCGAACCTCGCCGCCGGCCTGCTGGCCGAGTACGAGGCGCTGTGGACGTTCGCCGACGTCCCCCAAGCCGGGATCGATCCCACGAACAACGCAGCAGAACGGGCCGTCCGCCACGCCGTCTTGATGCGCAAAATCCAAGGCGGCACCCAGTCAGACCGCGGCAGCCGCTGGATCGAACGCATCCAATCGGTCCGTGAGACCTGCCGCCTGCAAGACCGTCCTGTCCTTGACTGGCTCACCCAAGCCGCCAGCGCCGCCCACCGCGGCCTACCCATCCCCACGCTGCTGGCCGCCACCGCCCAAGACCCCTGACCGCACCCGCCGCCCCGGCCAAAGGACACGCTCACACAAAGGAATCTCGCCGACGATCACGACACCCCGTGAACGCCTAGAAACGCCGGGATAAACCGGCCTGGAGAAAGGAATGAGAAACGTCCGACACTGAAGGAGTAGCGATCCACGGTGGCCCCGAGTCATGCGTCGCCGCCTGTGAGGGCGTCGGTGAAGCGTTGACAGGGGTACGTGCAGGCTGGGCTATTGAGCCGCGAAATCAAGGGTTTCGGGGTGCCGACGCCGTTAAGCGAGGCGGAAGGCAACATCGTTGGCCGCGTTATCGCGAGCTGCCAGCGGACCCCGCGCGGTCGAAGAACCTGTGCATGCGCGGAGTCTCCAGGCGCGAGAACCGGGAGGTCCCGTGGTCGCCCGTCCCCGCCGATGATGCCCCGTCCATGTTTGGATCGCGGGGTGGCATATTGGCTGGGGTGCCGGGCCGTGAGGGGAACGCTGAGGCGGTAATCCCTTGATGCACGACCACGGGAAGTCTGACAGCCCTGTAGTACCTGCGAAGTCGCCGAACAACGCCGCGCAAGCGGTCGCGGAGGCGGTGGAGGAAAGGGGGCTGCCCAAGGGGAACGCGGCCAGCAAAACGCGCCCCGGACACAGAGCCGGGCAAGGCGCGTCAAGTGCGCTGGATCGCGTGCGCCGAGTCGCATCAAAGGACAAGCAAGCGCAGTTCACCGCGCTCCTGCACCACGTTGACCTTGATCGCCTGCGGGCGGCCTACTGGGCTCTTCGCCCGAAGGCCGCGCCGGGGGTGGACGGGGTGACGTGGCGGAACTACGGGCAGGACCTGGAGCGAAACCTCCATGATCTGCACGAACGGGTCCACCGCGGGAGCTACCGGGCGAAGCCGGTCAGAAGGGCGTACATCCCGAAGCGGGACGGGCGGTTTCGGCCGCTCGGTGTCGCTGCGCTGGAGGACAAGGTCCTTCAGCGCGCCGTCGTCGAGGTGCTCAACAGCATCTATGAGGCGGACTTCGTCGGTTTCTCCTACGGATTTCGGCCTGGGCGAAGCCCGCATGACGCGTTGGATGCGCTCGCGGCCGGGATCAAGAAAAAGCGCGTGAACTGGGTGCTCGACGCGGATATCCGCGACTACTTCACCAGCCTCGACCAGTCGTGGCTTTTGAAGTTCCTCGAGCACCGGATTGCGGACAGAAGGGTCCTGCGGCTGATCCAGAAATGGCTGGCCGCAGGGGTCATCGAGGACGGGAGCTGGTCGGAGAGCGTGCATGGGACCGCGCAAGGGGCATCGGCTTCGCCGCTGCTCGCGAACGTCTACCTGCACTACGTCTTTGACCT
>QHCC01000089.1 GCA_003243915.1 Pseudonocardiales bacterium
GCGTCCGACGACAAGGGCCAGTTGCTGTTCCACCTGCTGGGCCTGCGCGCGCACCTCGCGGCAACCGGGCGCGACACCCCGGCCGTCACCCTGAAGTTCCTCATCGAGGGGGAGGAGGAGTCCGGCTCGCCGAATTTCGAGGCGCTGCTGGCCGAGCGGCGCGACCGGCTGAACTGCGACGTCGTCGTGGTCACCGACACCGGCATGATCGCCGCCGACACGCCGAGCACTGTCACCGGCATGCGCGGCCTCGCGGTGTGCACCGTCGCCTTCCACGGCCCCGACCTCGACCTGCACTCGGGTGTGTTCGGAGGTGCCGTGCCGAACCCGGCCACCGCGATAGCCCGCCTCGCTGCCGCGCTGCACGACGACAGCGGCCGGGTGCAGGTGCCCGGCTTCTACGATGACGTCGTCGAGCTCACCGCTGCCGAGCGGGAACTGTTCTCGAGGGTGCCGGTCGACGACGCGGAGTTCCTCGGTGTCGCCAAGTCGCGCGCGCTCGCGGGAGAACAAGGGTTCACCACCCTGGAACGCATCGGCGCCCGTCCCACCGCCGAGGTCAACGGCATCGGCGGCGGCTACCAGGGCGCCGGCGGCAAGACGATCGTGCCCAGCGACGCCTTCGTCAAGCTGTCCTTCCGGCTGGTCGCCAACCAGAATCCGCACACCGTCATCAAGGCCGTCGAGGCGTTCGTCGCCGAGCACACACCCGCCGGGGTCGCGGCCAGGATCGACTGGGAGGGCGAGGGCGTCGCCCCCTGCCTCGTTCCGCTCGACACCCCCGCCTACGGCGCGCTGAGTGACGCGATCAGCCGGGCCTTCGACGGGTTGCCGGTGCTGCCGACCCGCGAGGGGGGCAGCGGCCCCGAGGCGGCGATCCAGCAGGCCCTCGGCGCGCCCATGGTCTTCCTCGGTGTCGGCCTGCCCGATGATCAGATCCACGCGCCGAACGAGAAGGTGGCCCTCTCGATGCTGTACAAAGGTGCCGAAGCGGCCGCGCTGCTGTGGGCCGGCTTCGCCGGATTGGGCCGCAGCGGCCTCACGTGACGATGCCGGACGCCTTGATCCGGCCCCCGACATTCGATCGGAGCCCATCATGAGCGTCGTCACTGGGAAGGCTGTCGCCGCCGCAGCGAAGGTTGTCGCCACCATTACCCTGCTCGCGGCCGGCGTCGGTGCCTGTTCGGCGACGGTCGACGGGACCGGCCACGTGGGGCGGCCATCCTCGCACGGGAACGACTTCCCGTCGGCGCCGTCGACCGATGCCTCGACCGATGCCACGACCAGTGTCGGGCCCCCACCGACGAGCTCGTCGGCGCCCCCGGCGGGTGCGTTCACCTGCCCGACGATCACCTACCCGGGCGCCCACCTGCGTTTCGACTGCATCACCGCCGGGTTGGCGCTGAGCACCCACAACGCGATCTGGCCGGTCACCCTGAACAAGAGTGTCGAGGCATCGGGCTGGGTGCTGGAGGAGGGGGCGGGAAACTGGGGCCCTCCCGGCTCGCAGTCAGCGGCGGACATCGCGTTAGAGGTGCGCGACAAGATGGTCGCCGGCACCAGCTACGGTCCGTCGCCCACCCTCAAGATCGATCTCAACGCCGACGCAACGGTCGGCGGAGTGCCCGCGCACATCCTGCAGACGACCATCACGATCAACCCGATGTGGGCGAAGCAACGCGGCACCAAGGTCAGCGTCGAGAAGCTGTGGATCGTCGTGGTGAAGGTGTCTCCTACAGACGATGCACTCTGGTACACCTCGATCCCGAACCTGGCCTCGCAGCTGTGGGCGAACGTCCCCGCGGTCATCAAGACCATCCGGGTCACGTGATCGGTGCCGCCCCGTAGGGTGAGCGTCGTGCCGCGCCAGATCACCCTGCCCAGCCCCACGTTCAACCTCACCCACCACACCCTCGACAACGGCCTGCGGGTCGTCGTCGCGCCGGATCGCTCCGCACCGGTCGTCGGGGTGGCCGTGCTCTACGACGTCGGGATTCGCTCCGAGCCCGAGGGGCGCACCGGTTTCGCCCACCTCTTCGAGCACCTCATGTTCCAGGGCTCGGCCAACCTCGAAAAGCTCGAGCACTTCCGCTACGTGCAGTCCTCGGGCGGCACGTTCAACGGCAGCACGCACTTTGACTACACCGACTACTTCGAGGCGCTGCCCTCCAATGCCCTGGAGCGCGGACTGTTCCTCGAGGCCGACCGGATGACCTCGCCGCGGATCACCGAGGAGAACCTGGCCAACCAGCTCGAGGTCGTGAAGAACGAGATACGGGTCAACGTGATGAACCGTCCTTACGGCGGCTTTCCCTGGATCGTGCTGCCGGGCGTCCTGTTCGATACGTTCGCCAACTCGCACAACGGCTACGGCGGTTTCGAGGATCTCGAGGGGGCGAGTGTCGACGACGCTCGCGACTTCTTCACCCGCTATTACGCGCCAGCCAACGCCGTGCTCGCGGTCGCGGGCGATCTCGATGTCGACCAGACGTTGGGCCTGGTCGAGAAGCACTTCGGCGGCATCAAGAAGCGGCGTGCGCCGAAGCGGCCGAACTTCGGCGAGCCACCGTTGTCGGCCGAGCGGCGGGCCACCCACGACGACCCGCACGCCCCCATCCCCGCCGTCGCGATCGGCTACCGGGTGCCCGACCCCGTCGGCAGTCTGGACGAGCTTCTCGCCCATGTCATGCTCGTCGAGGCGCTCAGCGAAGGCGACGCATCGCGGCTGCAACAACGGCTCGTGCAGCGTGACCAGCTCGTCACCGACATCGCCGCCTACATCGGTGAGTTCGGCGATCCGTTCGACGAGCGCGACCCCACCGCATTGACGATCACGGCGCACTACCCCGACGCGGCGTCACTCGAGGCGATCCTGCGCGCGGTCGATGAGGAGCTCGCGCGCATCGCCGACGACGGGCTGGCGCCCGGTGAACTCGACCGGGTGCGCACCCGGCTGGTGAGCATGCTGCTGCGCGAGCTCGATGCGGTGATCTCGCGCACGCTCAGCTTCGCCAAGTTCGAGCTGATCCACGGGCGCGCCGAGTTGATCGCCGAGCTGCCCGAGCGCCTCGCCGCGGTGACCGAGCAGGCCGTGCAGGCTGCGGCGTCCCGGATGCGACCGGAGCGACGAGCAGTGCTCGAACTGATCGCGGGGGGGACGCGATGAGCGGCGTCCCGGAATTGACCGCGCCTCGCCGGGCCAAGAAGCTGAGCGTCACCGAACGGGTCACCGAGCACGGGCTGAAGGTGATCGTCGTCCGCAAGCCCGGAGTGCCCCTCGTCGAAATGCGGCTACGGCTGCCGTTCGCTTCGGCGCGGGCGACGCATCCGGCCCGCTCGGCGCTGCTGTCCGACGCGATGCTCACCGGGGTCGCCAGGCTCGACCGGGCCGGGCTCGCCGCGGCGGTACAGGCACTCGGCGGCGAGATCTCCGTCGGCGTCGATGCCGACCGGCTGATGATTGGCGGCAACGTCCTGGCCACGAACCTGCGCCCGCTGCTCGAGCTGCTCGCTGCGGTGCTCAACGACGCGACCTACCCCGACGACGAGGTCGGCACCGAGCGGGAGCGGCTGGTCGAGAAGCTGGCAATCGCCCGCTCGCGCGCCGGGGTCATCGCCGGTGAGGCCCTGGCGCACCGGATGTGGGGTGAGCATCCCTACGCCCGCGGCCTGCCCGATGTCGACACCGTCTCTGCCACCACGCCTGCGCAGGTGCGCAAGCTGCATGCCGACATGGTGCGACCGCGCCGCGCGGTCCTCGTCCTGGTGGGTGACGTCTCGCCATCCCGGGTACTGGATCAGGTCGATGCCGCGCTCGCCGGATGGACCGGCGTGGCACCGGTGGGGCGGATACCGCCGCTGCCCGAGTCCGAACCCGGTCCGCTGCTTGTGGTGGACCGTCCCGGCTCGGTGCAGTCCTCGCTCCGGATGGGCGCCGCCGCGGTGCCGCGCAGCGACGAGCGCTACCCGGCGCTGCAGCTCGCTAACCTGATCTTCGGCGGCTACTTCTCCTCGCGCTGGACGGAGAACATCCGCGAGGACAAGGGCTACACGTACGGCCCGCACAGCCGCATCGATCATAACGTCCTGGGCTCCTCGCTCATGTTCGACGTCGAGGTGGCGACCGAGGTCACCGCTGCGGCGCTGCTCGAGACGCTCTACGAGCTGGGCCGAATAGCGTCGCTGCCCGTCACCGCGGCCGAGGTCGACTCGGTGCGCCAGTACGCGATCGGTTCGCTCGCCCTGTCGACGGCGACACAGGCCGGGCTGGCCGCGACGCTGTCCGCGCTGGCCGCATTCGGTCTGGGGCTGGACTGGATCACCGAGTACCCGGGCCGGCTGGCGAAGGTCGGCGTCGACGAGGTGAGCACTGCCGCGGCCGAGTTCTTCGCGCCGGCGCGGCTGACGAGCGTCGTGGTGGGAGATGCGCACACCATTACCGCACCGCTCGCCGCGCTCGTCGCGGTAACCGCTGACCCGTGAGCGTTCGTCGAGGTGACGACCGAGCCGTGAGCGTTCGTCGAGGTGACGACCGAGCCGTGAGCGCTCGTCCGTGACTGCGCAAGGTCCGCTGCTCTCGCGCTCGGGCTACGACCGGGCTGCGCATCGCCGCCCCGATTCGGACTGGCTGGCCCAGGCCTGGACGAAGGCGCGGGTGCTGGTCCTGAGCCCGGGGTCCGCGACCCCGGTCGAGCCCGGCGCCGGCGGCCGGGCGCAGCTGGCGTTGCGCGACGCGTCCTCGGTCGACGAGGGCGTCCCGCGGCGGTTCCTGGGGATCGTCGACGAGGTGCCTTACTTCACCGCCACCGTCGAGCGCGACGGCGAGGACTGGCGCACCCTTCGCGACCTCGGGTCGACCATCGACGATCTCACGGCTGGGCTGCTCACCAGCGCCATCGCGCTAGAGCAGTGGCACCAGCGCCACACCCACTGCCCACTGTGCGGCGTCCCGACGGTCGAGACGAACAGCGGCTGGACCCGCGCCTGCCCCGAGGACGGCAGCGAACACTACCCGCGCACCGACCCTGCCGTGATCATGCTCATTCACGACGGCGCCGACCTCGCCCTGCTCGGGCGCGGCGTGCAGTGGGGGGCTGGGCGGTTCTCCACGCTGGCTGGCTTCGTCGAGCCGGGCGAGTCCCTGGAGGCGGCCGTCGCGCGTGAGGTGTTCGAGGAGGTCGGGGTCGAGGTCCGCGACATCCGCTACGTGGCCAGCCAGCCGTGGCCCTTTCCGGCCTCGCTGATGCTCGGGTTCAGTGCCCGGCTCGACGGAGACCCGACGATCGCGCTGGATCCGGTCGAGATGGCCGAAGCCGATTGGTTCACCCGTGCCGAAGTGCAGCGCGCGGCTGATTGGGTGGATTCCGGCACCGATCCCGATCCGGACGTCCGGATCCAGGGCGTCTCGCCGAAGCTGTCGATCTCGCGGTATCTCATCGATCTCTGGCTGGCCGGCGCGTTGCCGGATTGAGGGCAGGCCTTGCGTAACTGGTGAGTCCTGTGTGACGGTTGGGGCAGAAGTGGCGGCAGCATACTGTCGCTCGCCCGGATTTTCAGCCGCCACGCCCAGGCAGCGGCGGGAAAAAGGGTCCGCCGAGAGGAATCGACACGATGGCTGTACGGCACCGACCCGGGCAACAACTGTCCTTCTTCGCCGAATGGTCCGTGGCGGCCAACGACGCGCGCACCGGCGCGCGGGCCGGCATGACGCCGCCCGAGGTGACATCGAGCCGGATACGGCGTCGGATGGCGCTGGCCGCCGCAGCCGTGGCCGCGGGCGTCGCGGCCCTCATCGCGCTGCCGGCGACGACGGCCTCGGCGGATCCGTCGGCCAATGACTGGTACCGGCTGCGCATGTGCGAGTCGAGCAACAACTACTCGATCAACACCG
>QHCC01000090.1:0-8509 GCA_003243915.1 Pseudonocardiales bacterium
GTGTAACCCGCCAGCATGTCCATGTCCGACGCCCTCCGATCCTCCACCCGGCCCACAGCCACGACCCGCCACCGCCCGGCAACCAAGGCCCGAGCGTCCCCCACCCCACCAAAGAACGGCTAAATGACGCAGCCCACCAACCCAGAGCAACACCCAGGCCGGTGCAAGACGATTCGGCTCCTAGGCTGGGTGGGTGACCCTGTTCGAGCCGGCCGAGCCGGCGCCCGTTCCCGAGCCGTTCGAACCTGGCGCACCGCTCGCCGCTCGCATGCGCCCGCGCACCCTCGACGAGGTGGTCGGCCAGGCCCACCTGCTCGCCCCTGGCTCGCCGCTGCGGCGTCTGGTCGAGGGTGACGCGCCGATGTCGCTGATCCTCTTCGGCCCGCCCGGCACGGGTAAGACCACCCTCGCCCTGATCGTCTCCTCGGCGACCAACCGCCGCTTCGTGCAGATGTCGGCGCTCAACGCCGGCGTCAAGGATGTGCGCGCGGTGATTGCCGAGGCCAAGCAGCACCTCGGCCACTCCGGACGCCAGACCGTGCTGTTCATCGACGAGATCCATCGCTTCTCCAAGACCCAGCAGGACTCGTTGCTTGGCGCCGTCGAGGCGCGCCACGTCACTCTCGTCGCCGCCACGACCGAGAACCCGTTCTTCTCGATCGTCGCGCCCCTGCTGTCGCGCAGCCTGCTGCTGACGCTGCAACCACTCGATGACGACGCGATCGGCGAGCTCGTCGACCGGGCGCTCACCGACGAGCGGGGTCTGGCCGGCGCGGTGACGCTCGATGACGACGCCCGCGCGCATCTGCTGCGGATGTCGGACGGCGACGCCCGCCGCGCGCTGACCGCCATCGAGGCGGCCGCGGGGACCACGCTTGCCGAGGGGCGCACCGGGCTCGATCTGGCGACGCTGGAGCAGGCCGTCGACAAGGCTGCGGTGCGCTATGACCGCGACGGCGACCAGCACTACGACGTGATCAGCGCGTTCATCAAGTCCATCCGCGGCTCGGACGTGGACGCGGCCCTGCACTACCTGGCCCGGATGATCGAGGCCGGGGAGGACGCCCGCTACATCGCCCGCCGGCTGGTCGTACACGCCAGCGAGGACATCGGCCTGGCCGACCCGACTGCGCTGCTGGCCGCCGCAGCCGCCGCCGAGGCCGTGCAGCTGATCGGAATGCCCGAGGCCCGGATCAGCCTGGCCCAGGCCACGATCCACCTGGCGCTCGCGCCGAAGTCCAACGCCGTCATCACCGCGATCGAGGCCGCGCTCGCCGACGTCCGAGGCGGACTGGCCGGCTCCGTACCGCCCCCGCTGCGCGACGGCAGCTACCAGGGCGCGGCCAAGCTCGGGCACGGTATGCGTTACCGGTACCCGCACGACGCGGCTGAAGGCGTCGTGCAGCAGCAGTACCCGCCCGACGAGCTGGTCGCACGCGACTACTACGTGCCCGCCGGCCGCGGCGCCGAGCGCCTGCTCAGCGAGCGCCTGCCGAAGCTGCGGGCCGCCGTCCGGGGGACCCCGCCGCCACATCCGGACGGGCCGGTCGAGGCCCCGAATGCAGCCGACTGACCCGGTAGGGTCGACGCGGAAGGATCTTCCCGTACAACCAGATGGAGGGGGCACCAGGTGTCCGGAGGGGCTATTGCCGCGCTGATCGCAGCGATCGCATTCGTGCTGCTCGTCGTCCTGCTCGCCGTCCCGCTGCTCAAGCTGGGCCGGACACTCGACGAGGCCACGCTGGCGATCCGCAAGACCCACGAGGGTGCTGGTCCGCTGTTGGCCGACGCGCAGGGCACGCTCGCGCAGGTCAACGCCCAGCTCGAGCAGGTCGAGGGGATCGCCAAGAACGTCAACTCCATGACCACCAACGTCGCCGCGCTGACTGCGATCGTGTCCAGCACGCTGGGCAGTCCGCTGATCAAGGCGGCGGCATTCACCTACGGGGTGCGCAAGACGGTCGGCGAGCGGCGTGATGCCGAGGCCGTCCGCGCCGCGCGCCGCAAGCACCGCGCGGTGCGGAAGGGCGGTTCATGATGCGTCGATTGTTCTGGCTGGCGATGGGCGTCACGATCGGTGCGATGGTCATGCGCAAGCTGTCGAAGCTGGCCGAGAAGCTGACCCCGCGCGGCATGTCCAACGGCATCGCCTCGAGTCTGGCCAACCTGGCCGATTCGCTGCGCTACTTCGGCACGGACGTGCGCGAGGCGATGGCCGAGCGGGAAGCCGAGATCCGGGAGAACACCGGCTTGGACGGCAGGGTAGGCAAGGTGCAGTGAGAACTGCCGAAATCAGGCGGCGCTTCCTCAGTCACTTCGAGGCCAACGGGCACACCGTCGTGCCTAGTGCGCCGCTGCCGTTCGACGACCCGAACCTGATGTTCGTGGTCGCGGGCATGACCCAGTTCGTGCCGTATTTCATCGGCCAGCAGGCCGCGCCGTGGCCACGTGCCACGAGCGTGCAGAAATGCGTGCGCACGCTGGACATCGACGAGGTCGGCAAGACCACCCGGCACGGCACGTTCTTCCAGATGAACGGGAACTTCAGCTTCGGCGACTACTTCAAGGACCGGCGCGATCCGCTACGCGTGGGACCTGTCGACCAAGCCGATCGCTGATGGCGGGTACGGGCTGGACGGCGAGCGCATCTGGCCGACCGTGTACACCGACGACGACGAGGCGTTCGACATCTGGCACAAGACGATCGGGGTGCCGGTCGAGCGGATTGTGCGCGGTGGCAGGGAGGAGAACACCTGGGACATGGGCATTCCCGGCCCGGCCGGGACGTGCAGCGAGCTGTTCTACGACCGCGGCCCGGACTACGGCACCGAGGGTGGCCCGGCGGTCGACGAGGACCGTTACATGGAGTTCTGGAATCTCGTGTTTATGCAGTACGAGCGCGGAGCGGCGACCGGCCCGCACAAGGGCGACTACGTCATCCTCGGCGACCTGCCGAACAAGAACATCGACACCGGCATGGGCATGGAGCGAGTCGCCACGCTCCTGCAGGGCGTCGACAACCTCTACGAGATCGACGAGGTGCGCCCGGTTCTCGACCGGGCCGCGGAGTTGTCCGGCAAGGTCTATGGCGCGCACTCCGGGCACGCGGCCAGCCAGTCGCATCCCGATGATGTCCGGCTGCGAGTGATCGCCGACCACGTCCGTACCGGGCTGATGCTCATAGGTGACGGGGTCACCCCAGGCAACGAGGGTCGCGGCTACGTACTGCGCCGTATCCTGCGCCGGGCCGTCCGCTCGATCCGGCTGCTGGGCTACGACGACCCGGCGCTGCCGCAGCTGCTCCCGGTCGCGCGCGACAGCATGGCGCCGTCCTACCCGGAATTGGCCAGCGACTTCGAGCGCATCTCCACCTACGCCTACGCCGAGGAGGAGGCCTTCCGCGCCACGCTGCGTGCCGGTACGACGATCCTCGACGTGGCGGTCACCGAGACCAAGCGGGCCGGCCGGGCGCAGCTGGGCGGCGATCGCGCGTTCCAGCTGCATGACACCTTCGGCTTCCCGATCGAGCTCACCCTGGAGATGGCGGCCGAGCAGGGCATCACCGTCGACGAGACCGGGTTCCGCCGGTTGATGGCCGAGCAGCGGGCCCGGGCCAAGGCTGACGCGCAGGCCAAGAAGACCGCGCACGGCGACCTGTCGGTGTACCGCTCGGCGCTCGAGGCCGGCGCGGTCGAGTTCACCGGCTACCGGGAGGTGGTCCGGGAGGCCCGCATCACGGCGGTCATCGGCGAGGACGGAGCGCTCGCCGTCGCGGGGGAGGGCGACGAGGTCGAGGTCGTCCTGGACGCGACCCCCTTCTATGCCGAGGGTGGTGGCCAGCAGCCCGACTGGGGCCGCATCAGCGTCGCCGCGCCCGGGCGCGAGGCCGAGCTCACGGTCGTCGACGTCCAGTCGCCGCTCCCCGGTCTGGTGTCCCACCGCGTCACCGTGCTGTCCGGCGAGGTACGACCCGGTGATGTCGTGCTGGCCCAGGTAGATGTCAATCGGCGCGCTGCGGTCTCGCGCAGCCACTCGGCCACCCACCTGCTGCACGCCGGCCTGCGCCGCGCCTTGGGCGACACCGCGGCCCAGGCCGGTTCGCTCAACGCGCCCGGGCGGCTGCGCTTCGACTTCAAGACGCCCTCCGCCGTCCCGACGACGGTTCTCGGCGACCTCGAGGACGAGATCAATGAGGTCCTGCTGCGCGATCTCGAGGTGCGGTGGTTCGTGACCGACCAGGCCGAGGCCCGCCGCATCGGGGCCATCGCGATGTTCGGCGAGAAGTACGGCGAGCAGGTGCGCGTCGTCGAGATCGGCGACTACTCCCGCGAGCTGTGCGGCGGGACCCACGTCGCGCGCAGCTCGGTCATCGGCATGGTGAAACTGCTCGGCGAGGCCTCGATCGGTGCGGGCGTGCGGCGGGTGGAGGGGCTCGTCGGCCTGGACGCGTTCCGCTACCTGGCGCGTGAGCACGTCCTGGTGCACCAGCTCTCGAGCGAGTTCAAGGTGCAGCCCGACGAACTGCCCGAGCGGATCGCCGGGGTGCTCGAGCGGCTCAGGAGCGCCGAGCGTGACCTGGAGCGGCTCCGGGCGGCCGCGGTCCTGGCCAGCGCCGGGTCGCTCGCGGCCACCGTCGAGGCGATCGATGGCATCCAGTTCGTCGCGGCGCAGGCGCCACCGGGCGTCGGGGGCAACGACCTGCGCTCGTTGGCGCTCGATGTTCGCGGCCGGCTGCGCAGGGGGGACCCAGCAGTGGTCCTGCTCGCGTCCCCGGCCGAAGGCGGTGGCGTCGCCTTCGTCGTATCGGTCAACGACGCCGGCCAGGCCGCGGGCGTGTCCGCCGGCGAGATCGTCGCAGCGTTCGTCCCGGTGCTCGGCGCCCGCGGCGGCGGCAAGGCCGACCTGGCGCAGGGCGCCGGCGGCGACGCAACCAAGCTGTCAGACGCCTTCGCCGCCGCTCGGGACATGCTCCGCAGTCGATGATGAGCTCGTGAAGACGACATCGACGCGATGAGCGCGCCCGCGAAGAGCCCGCTCGTCGCCCCGATCGCGCCGAACCGCCCTGACCGGGGGAGGACATGTTGAGCGCAGGTGTGTGGGTGGGCGTCGACGTCGGGACGGTCCGGGTCGGGGTGGCTCGTAGCGACCCGAACGGCGTGCTGGCCACGCCCGTCGTCACGCTGGCGCGCGACGCGGCCGGCAACCGTGACATCACTGAGTTGGCGCGCCTGGTCGCTGAATTCGAGGCGGTAGGAGTGGTGGTCGGACTGCCTCGCACCCTCGCCGACCGTGAGGGCCCCTCGGCACGCCTGGCACGCGCGTACGCCGCCACGCTGGCTACCCTCATTAGCCCAATACCTGTGCAACACGTGGACGAACGTCTGACCACAGTGAGCGCACAGCGTAAGCTCTCGCAAGGCAACGTTCGGGGGCGGGCCAGACGCACCGTCATCGATCAGGTTGCTGCGGTCGAACTGCTGCAGCATTGGCTGGACATGCACAGGTCGTAACCGCGATCGCTTGGACAATGGCACTGGCGGAGACCCTGCAAGTACCAACGGACGGAGCGCGCTGGCGTGAGGCAACGGGAGCGCGAGTCGCTGATCGAGCACGACCCGCACGGCCTGCTCTTCGGGCCCGATGACGAGGACGGCGCCGCGAGCGAGCATCCCTCCGGAGCGCACGTCATTGCCGCCCGGCCGTCGCGTCGGATGGACCGCCACGAGCACGCGCGCAAGCGCCGGGTCCGTCGGCATCGCCGGGTCTTCCTGTTGCTGACAGCGCTCGTCGTGGTCGTGGTGGTGCTGCTCAGCCTCGCCGGCTACCGGGTCTATCAGAACCGCTACCACCCGAAGGACTACGCGGGCGCAGGCACCGCAACCGTCTCGGTGGTCGTGCATTCCGGAGACGGCGCGAAGGCCATCGGGACCGCGCTGCACGACAAGGGCGTCGTTGCCAGCGTGCGGGCCTTCACCAACGCCGCGTCGAACGACTCGAGATCGCAGGGGATTTCGCCGGGCACCTACCAGCTGCGTGCACACATGTCGGCGAAGAACGCGCTGGCGCTGTTGCTCGACCCGGCGTCGCGGCTCAGTAACCAGGTCGTGGTCGTCGAGGGCGCGACGCTCGTCGACGTCAGCGCGCCGCTGGCCAAGGCGCTCGGAGTCAGCCCGGCGGCAGTGAACGCTGCCATCGACAACGTCCGGTCGCTCGGTCTGCCCCAGGGCTACGCGTCCGGCACGCAGCCACCGTCGTCGGTCGAGGGCTTCCTGTACCCGGCCACGTACTCCTTCGATCCGGGCACGAAGGTCCCTGATGCCCTCCAGCAGATGATCACCCAGTTCACCGACCAGGCTCGCTCGACCCGCTTCACCGATCAGGCCCGGGCGCGCAAGCTCTCGCCGTACCAGGCCCTGATCATCGCCTCGATCATCGAGAAGGAGGCCAAGGTCGCGGCCGACTACCCCAAGGTGGCCCGGGTGATCCTGAACCGGCTGGTCGTGAAGAAGGCCCTGCAAATCGACGCCACGACCCGCTACGGTGCGATTCTGAACCGGGTCGACCCGAACAAGGTCGCCTACGACACGTACTCGACGCCGTACAACAGCTACACCCATACCGGCCTGCCGCCGACCCCGATCGCCAACCCGGGCGCGACCGCGATGGCGGCTGCCGTGAATCCGGCGGCCGGCGACTGGCTCTACTACGTCAACAGTGACGCACAGGGCGACCTGTTCTTCACCCACAATGAGCACGATTTCACCGTCGCGCAACAGAAGTGCCACGACAACCACTGGGGTTGCGCCGCGCCGTGAGCCGCATCGCTCGTGCCGCCGTCCTCGGGCGGCCTGTCGAGCACTCCCTCTCACCGGTCCTGCACCGTGCCGCCTACGCAGCGCTCGGACTGGACTGGAGCTATGAGGCCATCGACTGCGACGCCGGCGAGCTGGCGGCCGTGCTCGCCGCCCGCGCCGACTGGGCCGGGTTCTCCTGCACGATGCCGCTGAAGCACGCGGCGCTTGCTGTGGCCGACGAGCTGCGTCCGCTCGCCAAGCTCGTGGGTGCCGCTAACACGCTGCTTCCCGGCGAGGCGGGCGGATGGATTGCCGAGAACACCGATGTCGCCGGCATCGCGACCGCGCTCGCGGGGCGGCCGCTCGGGCAGGTGATTGTGCTGGGGGCGGGCGGCAGCGCGCAGGCGGCGGTCGTCGCGCTCGGGCAGCTAGGCGCCACCGGGTGCGCCGTGCTGGTGCGCGACCGGTCCCGCGCCGGGGCCCTGGTCGCGACCGCAGAGGCGGCCGGGGTACAGGTCAGCCTCGCCGCCCTGGCTGCCGACGCCCCCGAGCTGGCAGCCGCCGATCTCGTCGTGTCGACGCTGCCCAGCGGCGCCGCTGATCGGCTGGCCCAGCGCGACTGGAGGCCGGACCAGGCCCTGCTCGACGTGGTCTATGACCCCTGGCCCACCGCGCTCGCGGTGGCCGTGCGCGCGGCCGGCGGGGTGGTGCTCAGCGGTGCCCTAATGCTGCTGCACCAGGCGGCAGCTCAGCTCGAGCTGATGACGGGCCGGGCCGCGCCCGTCGAGGCGATGCGTACCGCCCTGCGTGCCGCCGCGCCCGGCTGCGGCGTCTGACCGAGCCGCCTCGAATGGTCACTTGTGGCTCGAGTGATCACCTACACCTGGGCGAGGTCAAATCGGTCAGCGCAACGGGAGTTCGTTCATCGTCTCAGCTGGGTGGCCACCCGGACAGCCGAGTCAGCGGGCGGGCTCCAGGCGGATGACGATCGACTTAGAGGTCGGCGTGTTGCTGCCCTCGGCGGTCGAGTCCAGCGGTACCAACACATTGGCCTCCGGGAAATACGCGGCGGCGCAGCCACGCGGCGTCGGGTATTCCACGGCGCGGAAACCAGGCGCTCGCCGCTCCCCGTCCGTCCACACGCTGACCAGGTCGACGACGTCCCCGTCGCGCAGGCCCCGGTCGCGCAGATCGTCCGAGCTGACGAACACCACCCGACGGCCGCCCTTGATGCCCCGGTAACGGTCGTCCAGGCCGTAGACGGTGGTGTTGAACTGATCGTGTGAGCGCACGGTCTGCAGCAGCAGGTGCCCCGGCGGCACGCTCACCGCGCTCGGCGGGTTCACCGTGAGACGCGCCCGGCCCGTCGCCGTGGGGAAGGTGCGGGAGTCGCGCGGCCCGTTGGGCAGCAGGAAGCCGCCCGGCGCGGCGGCGCGCTCCTCGAACGCGTGGAATCCCGGCACCACGTGCTCGATGTGCTTGCGGATGACCGAGTAGTCATCACCCATCCGGGCCCAGCCGACGTCCTCGCCGAACAGCGCATGCCCGAGGCCCGTCACGATTGCCACCTCGCTGCGCTGCTGCTCGGAGCCCGGGGCAAGCCTCCCGCGCGAGGCGTGCACCATGCTCATCGAGTCCTCGACGGTGACGAACTGCTCACCGCCGGCGCGCAGGTCACGCTCGGTGCGCCCGAGGCACGGCAGGATGAGCGCCTC
>QHCC01000090.1:8541-8664 GCA_003243915.1 Pseudonocardiales bacterium
CGCCACGTGCACGGTGAGCGAGCAGTTGGCCATCGCCGCGGCGGTGACGTCGGAGTCCGGTGTGGCGGCGACGAAGTTACCGCCGAGTGCCACGAACACATCGACCTTGCCGTCGCGCATCGC
>QHCC01000091.1 GCA_003243915.1 Pseudonocardiales bacterium
GAGCACATCTGGGAGGGCGTGTCCTCGGCCACCACCCGCAGCCGTCCCATCATCAACACCCGCGACGAGCCGCACGCCGACGCCGAACGCTACCGCCGGCTGCACGTCATCGTTGGTGACTCGAACATGAACGAGTCGACGACGATGCTCAAAGTCGGCGCGGCCGACCTGGTGCTGCGGATGATCGAGCACGGGGTGACCTTCCGAGACCTCAGTCTCGAGAACCCGATCCGGGCGATCCGCGAGATCAGTCACGATCTCACCGGCACTCGATCGGTCCGTCTGGCCGCCGGACGTACCGCCTCGGCGCTGGAGATCCAGCGCGAGTACTACAGCCGCGCCGTCGACTTCGTGGCCAGCAACGGCGAGGACGAGTCGGCCAAGCGGGTGCTCGAACTGTGGGGGCGCACCCTGGATGCGGTCGAGCAGCAGGACCTCTCGAAGATCGATCGGGAGATCGACTGGGCCACGAAATACCAGCTCATCGAGCGTTACCGCGCCAAGCACGACCTGCCACTGTCTTCGCCGCGGGTCGCGCAGCTCGATCTGGCATACCACGACATCTCGCGCACCCGCGGGCTGTACTACCTGCTGCAGCGCAAGCACGCGGTCGAGCGTGTCGTGTCCGACCTGGCGGTGTTCGAAGCCAAGTCGGTCCCGCCCCAGACCACTCGGGCGAAGCTGCGTGGCGACTTCATCCGCAGGGCGCAGGAGAAGCGGCGCGACTTCACAGTCGACTGGGTGCACCTCAAGCTCAACGATCAGGCGCAGCGCACTGTGCTCTGCAAGGACCCGTTCCGCAGCATCGACGAGCGGGTCGAGAAGCTCATCGCCTCGATGTGAGCGCGATGGACACCACGCCGCCAGTGCGTGCCGCCACGCGTCGGGCCCGCACGGGCATTACGTTCGAAGACATGGCAGCCCGGCGCGCGGAGCGACTCGTCAACCTCGTCATCTGCCTGCTCTCCACGCGCCAGTACCTCAGCGCGGAGCGGATCCGCGACGCCGTCCCCGGGTACGAGGCGGCCGACGGCAGCGTGAGCACCGACGAGGCCTTCAAGCGGATGTTCGAGCGCGACAAGGCAGAGCTGCGCGATCTGGGCATACCCCTCGAGACGGGCCACAACAGCTACCTGGACACCGAGGACGGCTACCGCATCAGCCGCCGTGACTACGAGCTGCCGGCGATCGAGTTCGACCCTGCCGAGGCGGCCGCGGTCGGGCTCGCCGCCCGGCTGTGGCAGTCGGCCACGCTCGGCGAGCCGGCGCGCGCCGCCCTCATCAAACTGCGTGCGGCGGGAACCGACGTCCACGCCGGTGACACGCCCGGTGCCGTGCCGTATCTCGACGCGAGCGATCCGAGCCTGCCTGCGATGCTCGAGGCGGCGCGACTGTGCCGGGTGGTGAGTTTCGACTACGCCAAGTCAGGGATGGGAACCGCGCAGCGGCGCACGCTCGAACCCTGGGGTGTGTTGTCATGGCGCCGCCGCTGGTACGTCGCGGGCTTGGACCGCGACCGCGGCGAGCCTCGCAGCTTCCGGCTGTCGCGCATCAGCGGCACCGTGGACTTCGTAGGCAAGCCCGGCGGTTTCCAGCGTCCGGAGAAGGTCGACCTGCGCCAACTCGTCGCCGGGCGCACCCCCGAGGACACCCGGGTGGCGCGGGTCCGCGTCAATGGGTCCGGGGCCGGCCAGCTGCGCCGGATCGCCGACGGCGAGGTCGACGGTGAGTTGACGATCTCGTTCACCGACCTCCACCTGCTTGCCCGCCTCGTCGCCGCGGCGGGCACGAGCGCGCACGTGCTGGATCCACCGGATCTCGTCGACGTCGTGGTGGGGCAGCTCGCGGCCGCCGCCGGGGCGTCGGCATGACCGGCAACGAGGAGCGCCTGCCGCGCCTGCTCGCGCTGGTGCCCTACCTGCAAGCCCATCAAGGCATCGCAGCGGCAACCGCCGCAGCGGACTTCGGCATCACCGAAGAGCAGCTGCGCCGTGACTTGCGGCTGCTCTGGATGTGCGGCCTGCCCGGCCACGGGCCCGGTGACCTGATCGACCTCTCCTTCGACGGCGACACCGTGTCGGTGATTTTCGACGCAGGTATGTCTCGTCCGCTGCGGCTCACCGCACAGGAGGCGCTCGCCCTGGTCGTCGCGCTGCGCACGCTGGCCGAGACGCCCGGCCTGGCCGACGGCGACGCGGTGCAGCGTGCGCTGGCCAAGGTCGAGGCCGCAGCGGGCGGTGAGGTCGACGACACGACGGTGGCCGTCGAGCTCGACGCCGCGGCCCGTCTGCTGCCGGCGGTGCACCGGGCGCTCGACGAGTCACGCGCCCTTGCGCTGCGCTACTACACCGCCACCCGCGACGACACCACCGACCGCGTCGTCGACCCGTTGCGGGTCTTCGAGATGGACGGCCGCAGCTACCTCGAAGCGTGGTGCCGCAACGCAGAGGGCGTGCGGGTGTTCCGGCTCGACCGGATCGAACACCTCGAGCAGCTCGACGAGCCGTCGCGTCCACCCGCTGACGTGCAGCTGCGCGATCTGGCCGAGGGCGTGTACCAGCCGGCCTCCGAGCATCTGCTGGCGCTACTGCGGCTGTGGCCCCCGTACTTCTGGGTCGCCGATTACTACCCGACCGAGGAGGTGCAGGAGTCCGCTGGGCTGCTGCAGGTGAGCCTGCGGGTGGCCGATCCGGCCTGGGTGCGCGCGCTGGTGCTCGGCTCGTCCGGCGAGGTCGAAGTGCTCTCACCCGGTTGGCTGGCCGAGTCGATCCGAGCCGAGGCCGCGGCCGCCCTTGACTCATACGCGGCGAAGTAGAATTTCCCCGTGTCCTGGATCCCCCTCGCCGCCTGGCTGGCCGGCCTCGTCATAGCCTTGGTGGTACTGGGTTTCTGCGCGTACGAGATCATCTGGAAGACTCGCCGCCTGCAGCGCGACCTGCTCCAGTTGCACGGTGATATCGGCGGGTTAGCCGACCTGCAAGCCCGCCTCGCGGCCGCGAAGCAGCGCTTCGCCGACACCGGCATCCGCTGAGCAGCATGACCTCCATGCTCCGGCGGCTGCGACGACGAGCGCCCAATCCTGAGGGCCGGATGTCGGTACTCGATCATCTGCGCGAGCTGCGCAGGCGATTGATCATCGTGGTGTTGTTCATCGCCGCCGGAGCGGTCGTCGGGTGGGTTCTGTACGACCCCGTGCTGAAATTCCTCGAGCACCCCTACTGCTCGGTGCCGCAGAAGTACCGCTACCACAGCGGCAACGGTAAGAGCTGCGATCTCATCTACACCGGCGTCCTCGACGGATTCACCACCCGGCTGAAGGTGTCCTTCATCGCCGGCACCGTCTTCTCGGCCCCGTTCTGGCTCTATCAGATCTGGGGCTTCATCACGCCCGGACTGCGCAAGAACGAACGCAAGTACACCGTCGTCTTCATCGCCGCCTCCACGCTGCTGTTCGCGGCCGGGATGGCGCTGGCCTACATCGTGCTCTCGAAGGGGATCCAGGTCCTGCTCAAGGCGTCCGGCGAGGGCACCCAGGCGCTGCTGACCGTGAACGCCTACCTGTCCTTCGTCACGTTGATGCTGGTCATCTTCGGTGCTGCCTTCGAGCTGCCGCTGCTCGTGATCATGGCCAACCTCGCAGGCGTTCTCTCGGCCAAGGTCCTGAAGAAGTCGCAGCGCATAGCCATCTTCCTGATCTTTGCCTTCGCCGCGATCGCGACACCCAGTACCGACCCGTTCACGATGTGCGCGATGGCAGTGCCGATGGTGGTGCTGTTCGAGGGCGCGGTGGTATTCGCGGTCGTGCGCGATCGGCGCAAGGGCCGCCGCGCGCCAGAGCCCGAGCAATATCCCGACGACGAGCTGCCCTCGCACGTCGACCCGATCCCGGAGTCGGTCGGCGCGGCCGAGGAGTCCTGGACGGATACGACCTGAGCGCGCACCGGATCGCCCTGATCGTCAACCCCGCGTCCGGGGCCGGGCGCGCCGGAGGGCTTGCCGTCGCGGTCGCCGGGCGACTCGCGGCCCGCGCTACCGTGCAGATGCATGCGGGTGCCTCACCCTCGGAATCGGCCGATCTGCTCGCCGCGGTCGCCGGCTCGTGTGATGCCGTCGTGGTCCTGGGCGGTGACGGCATCGTGCATCTCGCGCTACAGGCACTGGCGCTCGGTCAGACACCGCTGGGGATAATCCCGGCCGGCACGGGCAATGACATGGTCGACGTCCTGGGGCTGCCCGCCGATCCGATGTCTGCGGCGGACGCTGTGCTGGCAGCTCTGGACGCCGGCTCGGTGCGGCGACTGGACCTGGGGCGCACGGACACCGGCCGGTGGTGGGCCACGGTGCTGTGCGCCGGCTTCGACTCCGCTGTCAACGAACGGGCCGACCGGCTGCGCTGGCCGCGCGGGCCGCACCGCTACGATGTTGCGATCGTGGCTGAGATCGTTCGCCTCGCGCCCAGGCGGTTCAGGGTGGAGATCGACGACGTAACGCTCGACCTGGCGGCCACGCTGGTCGCGGTCGGCAACGCACCGCAGTACGGCGGCGGCAAACGGATGACGCCGGAGGCGCGCATGGACGACGGCGAATTCGCAGTCACGATCGTCGGACCGGTCTCGCGAATGACGCTGGCCCGGCTGGCGCCGACGCTGCCCCGCGCCGGCCACATCGGCCATCCGGCGGTGCATACCTACACCGCAACGTCGGTACGGCTGGAGGCACCGTCGACGCTCGCCTACGCCGACGGCGAGCGCATCGGCCCGCTTCCGTTGTCCACCACATGCATCGCAGGCGCGCTGCCCGTGCTCGTCCCGCCGGGTACCGTCGGCCGCGCGTTCAGCGGCTCGTGATGGACGTCGTCTCGCTCGGGTTCCGGACCGATCTGATGCTGCGCCGTCTCGCCGGCTCGTCCATCACCGACCGTGGCGACCATCTCGTGGTCCGGACGCTCCAGAACCCGCACTTCTACTGGGGTAATTTCATTCTCGTCAGCGCCGCCGCGGAGGATCCGTCGAACGCCGCGCAGTGGCGGGCGGCGTTCGCCGCTGCGTTCCCGGACGCGCAGCACGTGGCGATCGGCCTCGACGGCACAAGCACCGACGCGGCGTGCCTGGCCCGATACCGTGCCGCGGGGCTCACCCCCGATGTGAGCACCGTGCTGGCGGCGGGCGCGCTGCAGGAACCGGCCCGCCCACTGCCCGGTGCGGACCTGCGGCGGCTGGGCACCGACGCCGACTGGCGGGAGGCGCTGGAACTCAGCCACGAACTGGACGACCGCAGCCCGAGCGAGCAGCTCTTCACCGAGCGGCTCTTCACCGAGCGGCGGCTCGCCGAGTCACGCGAGCTCGTCGAGTCCGGCCGGGCGGCCTGGTTCGCAGCGTTCGTCGACGGCCGGATGCGGTGCAGTCTGGGCCTGTGCACCGACGGAGGTGAAGTTGCCCGCTATCAAAGCGTGGTGACGCACCCGCAGTTCCGCGGCCGAGGGCTGGCGTCGTGGCTGGTGTTCGAGGCGGGCCGGTACGGACTCGACGTGCTGGGCGCGCGAACGCTGGTCATCGTCGCGGACCCCGACTACGTCGCGATCCGGATCTACCGCGCGCTCGGATTCGCCGCGGTCGAGCACCAGACACAGTTCCAGCACCCAGCCTGAGCGGGAACCCTAGGCTGGGAGCATGACCTCGCCGAGCGAGCGGTACGCGGGCGCGCGGCAGCGAGGAAGTCGTCCCGGCGTGCAGGCCTTTTGCGCCGGATACCCCTTCGTGCTCGACCAGTTCCAGCGCGAGGCCTGCGAGGCGCTCGAGGACGGCTACGCGGTGCTCCTGTGCGCCCCCACCGGTTCCGGCAAGACCGTCGTCGGCGAATTCGCGGTGCACCTTGCGCTCGCGTCTGGGCAGAAATGCTTCTACACCACGCCGATCAAGGCATTGTCGAACCAGAAGTACAACGACCTCGTCGCGCGTCACGGCACCGAGCGGGTCGGGCTGCTGACCGGCGACAACTCGATCAACCCCGGCGCCCCGATCGTCGTCATGACCACCGAGGTGCT